>DATJIU010000016.1:0-27837 GCA_035492855.1 Dongiaceae bacterium
CAGACAGGCCGCCACCAGCGCCAGCAACGACAGAAAATGCCACGCCTTGATATCCAGCTTGCCAACCCACACAAACCAGAAGAATCCTGCCGTGCCCAGCACCAGCGTCACCCCGGCATATAACCGCAAGTCAGACTCTGCCGCCGCATTTTCAACGGTGCGCGCCGGGCGCAACGCCGCGAGGGCGCAGCCCACTGCCAGCACGACCAATGCCGCCCAGACATACTGGAATTGCGGAAACGGGAATTGCAGATAGGTGGAGAGATAGGAGAAGGCCGCGGCAAAGTCGAATCCGCTGAACAAGAGCTGTCCCGGCCCGGGCGGCGGAAAGAAATTGGTCCAGTACGGCAGCAGGGTCAGGGCCGCCACCAGGCCAATCACCACCACTTTTGGCAGCACCGCCCAATGCCGCCGGCGCAGGCATACCGCCCAGGCCGCCGCGCAAATGGCCGCCACGGCTACGGCATTTTGGAACAATGCTTGCACGCTCAGGGTGGTGAGGCCTGCCATCAGGCCCGCGCGGCCCCACGTGGGGTTTTTCAGAAACCACCACATGCCGGCGATCACCAGTACGATCAACGCGCTGCCCAAGCCATAGGCGCGCAACGCATCGCCGTAGATGATGGCAAAGGCATTGAAGCCAAACAGGGCCAGGCTGATTAAGGGCGGCGACCGGCGGGCATTCCAAGTGTTCACCCAAAACGCGCCCACCACGGCCAGGCCCCAGAAAATGCCAAACAGACGCAGGACGCCTTCGCCGTGACCCACCACATGCGTCCAGGCATTGACCAGCAATGGCAGCAACATGGGAAACGAGTCGTGAGTCAGCAATTGGTAGGTGTGAATCCGCGCCAGGTTGATGAGATTCACCTCGTCCCGCCAGAAGCCGCCCACGTGCGCGAGGAAATGAAAATGCAACGCCCCAATCAGCAGGGTCATGACGGCGGCGGCAATCCACATGAACCGGCGCGTGGAGTCGGAAGGGCTGGTGGCAGGTGCGGGCATATTTTGCTTTTCCGCGCCAGCATTTCGGAAGCGCCGGCATTGGCAAGCGCAAATTCGCCGTTTTCTTTTGCCGCCGCCCGGCTATGATGCCCCCATGCCGTCATTCGACATTGTTTCGCAGGTCAACTCGATGGAAATCGAGAACGCCGTCAACCAGGCCAAAAAAGAACTGGCCACGCGGTTTGATTTCAAGGGCAGCCGCGCCGAGATCGTGCTGGAGAAAACCGAAATCAAAATCTCCGCCGAGAATGAATTCCGCATCCGCACGCTCGCGGAAATCGTGATCGGCAAACTCGCCAAACGCGGCATCAGCCTCAAGAGTGTGGACCAGGGCGAACCGGAGGTGTCGTCGCTTGGCAATTCGCGGCAGAGCATCAAAATCAAGAACGGCCTGGATCAGGCCGTCGCCAAACAGATCACCGGCTTCATCCGCGAGGGCAAATTCAAGGTGACCAGCGCCATCCAGGGCGACGAGGTGCGGGTGACCGGCAAAAGCCGCGACGAACTGCAGGCGGTCATCGGCGCCCTGCAGGCCAAGGATTTTCCGGCGGCATTGCAGTTTGTGAATTTCCGGGACTGACGCTTGCACCGCGCTGGCAAATATCTCATTGGCGCGGCGCTTATCTACGGGATTTGCGTCCTCTTGGGTGGCGAATCGCTGGCCACGGAATTTGGCACCGTGTTCAGTCTGGGGCTGGTAATGGGCGTCTTCTTTTTCATTCTTCTGGGCCCGGTTCATTTCTTATTGCAGGCCCTCGGGCATTTCATTATCACGCGGATCAAACCCTCCATCAGCAATCCGGCGGAAACGTGCCTGCTGAACCTTCCGGTGCTGATTGGGTTCATTTACCTGCTGGTGCAGGCTGCCCTGCCTCCCAGCCCCACGCTGATGAGAGCCCTTTTTCAGCAGCACCTGGAACACCCGCTGCCGGCGACCGCGACGGTAAAGGGATACTGGATGCTAAGGGGAATGAACGAAGGAAAATTTGCCTTTTGGTTTGGCATCAGCACGAATGATTTTGCGGACCTCGTGAAAACCGAAGGGTTTGGCGTGCAGGACATCGCTTCGCAGGAGGCTTCTACGAAGCAGGCCAATGCGGAACATTACCAGGAAATGGCCCGGAAATTATCGCCGCATCCGCCCAGTTTCGCCATTCCGGTGACGGTTTATACCAATACCATTGACAAGAAAATCACCCGGTTTCAAAAGACCATGATCGTGGGAACCAATGCCACCGAGGTGCTCTTCCTGGAATCGTTTCACTGAGCCGCTGGAATCTCATTTGTATTCCCCAGGTTTCTTCCTATTCCCTGTTTGCCTCACCAAGAAACGGGTCGCTCTTGCCAAAGCACACGTTGATCCTGCCTGTGAGTGGGTTATCTTAAACCGCACACGTTTCATTTTTCGGGAATAACCGGTCATGAAAAAATGGATCAAGCGGATTTTGGGTGTTGCCTTGGTCTTCCTGGGTTTGTTCGTGGGTTGGGTCGCCTTTGGCATGTTTGCGAAGGACCATGGCGGACAACTTCCTTTCAGCACCAATGGCTTTGGCGAAGCGCTCCTGCTGTTGGCCAAAGATTACTCGGCTTACATTCAGAATGTTTGCGGGCCGGATGATGACGGGCATTTATATTGGGCAGCCCTGACCAATCATACCGTCCTTCCCGAAAACCAATGCACCCGGGTTTATATCCAAGGTTTGAGCGAGGAGAATGATCCCCAAATTTGTATTCTGTTTGACCGGGATTCCCACAAGGGTGGCGATCACCAGCGTTCGCCGTGGGGCCATCCCCTGCGCGAGGTCTGCCTGGTTGATGGTTCCATGCGAATCATCCCCGACGAAACCTGGCCGGAGTTCAGCCGGAAGCAGGTGGATCTGCTCGTGGCGGCGGGCTTCGCCCGGACCAACGCCCTGGGCTATTATCCGGCGGCGCGGGAGTGATTCCCTGGCGCCGGAGGCAGGACCCACCAGGTTATGACGGGCACGTCTGCACCTCGATGTTCACGTGCACCAGTTCTTCGTGCATCTTCAGGGCCTGGCGATATTGTTCCGGTGTTTTGGGGTGATGCGCCACCACGCTGACAATCGCGGCGAATTTGTTCACGCCGACCTGCCAAATGTGCAAATCGCTGATTTTGGTGTCGCCGTCGGTTTCAATGCCTTCCCGGATTACCTCGGGCAGGTCCGAACTGGCCGGTACCCGATCCAACAGAATGGAGCCGGTATCCCGGACCAGGGTGTAAGCCCACGATAAAATCACCACCGTTCCCACCAGGCCCATTGCCGGGTCCAGCCAGACCCAGCCCCAAAAATACCCGGCGGTCAGTGCCACCACCGCTCCCAGCGCGGTAAACGTATCGGCCAGCACATGCACGTAGGCGGCCTTCAAATTCAAGTCATGATCGTGAGTGTGCCCGGAGCCGTGATCATGGCCATGATGATGGTGATGCGGCTCATCTTTCAACATGAACGCACTGAGAAGGTTCACAAACAATCCGACGACTGCAATGACAATGGCCTCCCGAAAGTGAATCGCCTGCGGCACCAGCAGCCGGTGAATGGAATCTCCGGCAATCAGAACGGCGATGAGCGATAGGACAATCGCGCTGGTGAAAGCGCCCAACACCCCGACTTTGCCGGTGCCGAAGGTGAACCGCGCATCGTTGGCGTGCCGGCGGCCGTACGCATAGGCCAACGCCGCGAGCACAAAGGCGGCGACGTGGGTACCCATGTGCCAGCCATCGGCCACCAGGGCCATGGAATGGAAAAAATACCCCGCCACAATTTCCACCAGCATCATCCCGGCCGTCAGCACCACCACCCGGCGGGTGCGTTTTTCGGCAGAAGCCGTATCACCGGAAAATTTGTGTTCGTGCTGCCAGATCGAGATGTCAGTTGTGTGCATAACGTAAAGTAGCGCTTCAAATTTTCGGTTACCCGCCCAGGGAAAGCAACCGCCTTTTGGAGGTTGCAAAATGCCGGCGTGAAGCCAGTGGCAAGGCAAACTGCATGATCTCGACCGAATCTGCCGGCGACCGGCCCCCTTGCCTGGCGCTTCCGGGTGCATTTTCCCGGCATGTTTTCCGTTATTTTCGGCGTTTTCCCGCCAAGGAATGTGCAGCCCATGCCAAGACACGCATTGACTCAGGCCGCCGGCACGGTATCCTGTCGCTCAATTTTTTTGACTTATGGCCAAACTTACCGTCAGAGACTTGAATGTTCAGGGCAAACGCGTGTTCCTCCGGGTGGACTTCAATGTGCCGCTCGAAGAGAAGGACAGCGCCATGGTGATTACCGACGCCACCCGCATCGTGGAAACCCTGCCCACCCTGCGGCTGCTCATTGAAAAGGGCGGCCGGCTCATCATCACCGCGCACCTCGGCCGGCCCAAGGGCCAGCGGGAACCCTCCATGTCGCTCCGTCCGGTGGCGGCCAAGCTGGCCGAGCTGTTGGGCTGCCCGGTGAATTTCGCCGATGATTGTATTGGCGAGAAGGTGGAAAAGCTGGCGGCCGAACTGCCGCCCGGCGGCGTGTTGCTGCTGGAAAACGTCCGCTACTACAAGGAAGAGGAAAAGAACGATCCTGCCTTTGCTGAGAAACTCGCCAAGGTGGCCGACGTGTATGTGAACGACGCCTTTGGCGCGGCGCATCGCGCGCATGCCTCCACGGAGGGCGTGGCCCGCATCGTGGCCCAGCGCGGCGGCCAGTGCGCGGCCGGCCTGTTGATGGAACGTGAACTGAAGTTCCTCGGCGACGAACTGGAAAAGCCCGCCCGCCCGTTTGTGGTCATCCTCGGCGGCGCCAAGGTTTCCGACAAGATCAAGGTCATTGACCGGCTGCTGGAAAAGGCCGACACCATCCTCATCGGCGGCGCCATGGCCTACACCTTCCGTCTGGCGCAGGGTTACAAGACCGGCAAGTCGCTGGTGGAACCCGAGGCGGTGGAGATTGCCAAGTCGGCCCTGGCCAAGGCCAAGGCCCGGAACGTGCAGTTCCTGCTGCCCGTGGACGACGTGGTGGCCACCCCCGTCAAGACCGACAAGCTCGACAAGAAGGGCAAGCCGGTCATCGAATGGCAGAATCCCAAGACCAGTTCCGACATGAACTGCCCCGATGACGCTGCCGGCCTCGACATCGGCCCGGCCACCGTCAAGCAGTACGCCGCCGTGCTGGCCCAGGCCAAAACCGTCCTGTGGAACGGCCCGATGGGGCTGTTCGAGAACAAGCAATTTGCCGCCGGCACCAATGCCGTGGCGGCGGCGGTGGCGGAAGCCACCCAGAAGCACGGCGCCAAGAGCATCATTGGCGGCGGCGACAGCGTGAAGGCCCTCAACAAGGCCGGGCTCGGCAAGCAGGTGACTTTTATGAGCACCGGCGGCGGGGCCAGCCTGGAGTTCCTGGAAGGCGCCGTCCTGCCGGGTGTGGCCGCGCTCTCCGACAAATAAGCAACCCAAGCATTCCTCATTTTATGAACAAAGCACGCAAACTGATCATTGCCGGCAACTGGAAGATGAACAAGACCGTTGCCGAGGCGCTCGCGCTCGTCACCGACCTCAAGCGCGACCTCGCCAACATCAAGGAAGTGGACATTGTGGTCTGCCCGCCGTACACCGCCCTGGAATCCGTTTCCAAGGCCATCTTGGATTCCAATATCCGGCTGGGCGCGCAGAACATGAGCGAAAACGGCGTGGGCGCCTTCACCGGCGAAATTGCCGCGCCCATGCTCAAGGAATTCTCTACCCGCTATGTCATCCTTGGCCATTCCGAACGCCGCCAGTACCAGAAGGAATCGGATGCGTTGATCGCCAAGAAGGCGCTGGCCGTGCATGCCGCCTCCCTCAAACCCATCGTGTGCGTGGGTGAAACCCTGGCGGAACGCGAATCCGGTCAGATGGAGAAGGTGCTCGATACCCAGGTGCGTGGCAGCCTCGCCGGCCTTTCCAAGGAGCAAATGGTGGAGACCGTCATCGCCTACGAACCGGTTTGGGCCATCGGTACCGGCAAAACCGCCACCACGGCGCAAGCCCAAGAA
The DNA here is from genome assembly GCA_035492855.1 of Dongiaceae bacterium. GTDB lineage: Bacteria > Verrucomicrobiota > Verrucomicrobiia > Limisphaerales > JAFMIX01 > JAFMIX01. The sequence continues at coordinate 6,040 of DATJIU010000016.1, forward strand.
GCCCATGCCTTCATCCGCAGCCTGTTGGTGAAGCTGTTCGACACCGAGGTGGCCCGCAAGGTCCGCATCCAGTACGGCGGCAGCGTCAAACCCAACAACGCCAAGGAGTTGATGAGCCAGCCGGACGTGGACGGCGCGCTGGTCGGGGGCGCTGCCTTGGAAGCGAGAAGTTTTACTGACATCATCAAGAATTCCATCTAAGCTGGAGGTTCTATGAGTTTCCTAATTGGTTTGTTGACGGTCGTAATGGTGCTGAACTGCCTGGTGCTGATGCTCCTGGTTTTGATTCAGTTGCCCAAGAAAGAAGCTGGCGCCGGGCTGGCGTTTGGCGGCGGCGCCACAGATGCCCTGTTTGGCGCCGGCACCGGCAACGCCTTGACCAAGATCACCAAATGGTCGGCCACCCTGTTCTTCGCCTTGGCCATTGGTCTGAGCTGGATGAATGCGCGCGTGCACCGGCAAAATGCCACCCTGGACCTCTCCAAGGGAGCCGCACTGACGGAACCGCCGGTCGCCACTGCCACCGCGTCCAAGCCGGCGGCCATCCCGGCGACCACCGGCACCAATGCCTTGCTGGCTTTGCCGCTGACCGTCTCCACCAATTCGCTTAACTCCGCCGTGAGCAACGCTCCGGCCGGCAAGTAAGCGGTTAACGATTCTCCAACCCCCGCCGGCATTGGCCCGGCGGGGGTTTTCTTTTGGGTGAACCTGGAAGGTCGCCCCGGCGCCGGATCAACCAGAAATAACCGCCACGATCATTTCAGCCAGGCGCTAGGTGGAGGCGATGCGGTAGGCCACGCTGACACTCACGAGCAGCGAAATGATGCTGCCGATCGCAAAGATTCCAAAAAGCAGATACAGGGTGCCGCCCAGGAAGACAAAGGTGATGACGGCGGTAATCACTCCCAGCGCATGATCGGTACCCTTGTACAGCCATCTGGCGCCGTATCCAGCCAGGAGTCCCGTGATCAGCCCGATAAACGGGATCCTAAAACCCAAGGCCACGGCGATGACGAACAATAATGCCGCGCCGGTACCGGCGCCAAGAAGCGCTCCCAGAATGCCCAAGCCCAGATTAAACTCGCCGGATGATTTGGCCGAAGCCTGCGGCACATAAGCCGGAATGCGGGGCGCCGGGCGGGAGGATGCCGGAGCCGCCGGGCCGGTGAGGGGCAAAGCGGCAGGTGCGGACGCCGCGGCGCTGATGCGCAAACCGCCTCCCGAAGCAGGTGGTGCGACCGGTGCGGGGACCGCAGCAGTTGGCGCCGATAAACGTCTGGAGTAACTCCCCGGCAAGAGATAGGTCGAAGGGTTGCGGACGGGGTAACGGCGCGCCTCCCTTTTTCCAGATAGTTCCCGATTCCTGCCTTTCGATTTGCAATCGAACGCCCAGCCAGTAACTTGTGTCTCTATTTAAACGTGCGCCAATTTACCACCATCACGATCAACGCCTTCATGGAGCTGGTCCGGCAGCCGGTGTTTCTCCTGCTCATGACCGGTTCGGCGCTTTTCGAGATTTTCCTGGCGGTACCCTACTATTTTGCGTTTGGCGACGAGCCAAAACTGGTGAAAAACAGCGTGTTGGCGGTGGTTTTCCTGTCCGGCCTCCTGGGGGCGGTGCTGAGCGCATCGGCCTCGCTGGCGCGGGAAATCCGCACCGGCACGGCGCTGGCCGTGCTGGCCAAACCCATCGGGCGGGCGCAGTTTCTCCTGGCCAAATACGCCGGCCTGGCGCTGGCGCTGACGTTGCTCACCTATGTAAACCTGGTGGCGGCGCTGGTGGCCAGCCGCATGACCTTCGACGCCTACGGCAGCACCGACAAGGCGGCGGTGGCCATTTTTGCCGGCGGCGTGGCGGTGGCCTACGCCCTGGCGGGTTTCAGCAATTTTTTCCTGCGCCGGCCGTTTGTGAGCGATGCCGTCCTGCTGTTGGTGCCGCTGGTAACCCTGGCCGCGTTTTTTATCATTCAGTTTACCCGGCAGGCCCAGAGTCTCAATGAACTGGCCCAAGTGGACTGGCGGATGGTGCCGGCCACGTTGCTACTCCTGTTTGCCATTTGGATCCTGGCGGCATTGGCGCTGGCGTGCTCCACCCGTCTTGATATAATACCAACGCTGGCAATATGTTCTGCATTTTTCATGGTGGGGCTAATGTCCGATTATTTCTTTGGCCGGCATGCGGAGCCGGTCTGGCAATATGAGATGCGGGCGGAAACCACCAATCCGCAGTGGACACAAAGCCAGCGGGCGTTGATTGACGAGATCGTGAAGAAGTACGACACGGACCATAACGGCGTGTTGGAAACGCCGGAGCGCGCGACCCTCAGCGCGGCCGACAAGGCACGGTTGAGCCAGGCCGGGATGGGTGGCTCATGGTGGGCATCGGGACTTTACACCATCATTCCAAACTGGCAGCTTTTCTGGCTCGCCGATGCCTTGGACACCGGCAGAAGTCTCCTCCATTGGGGCTATGTGGGCAAGGCGTTTGCCTATGCCATGGCCTATGTGGGCGCGATTCTGGCGCTGGCGGTGATGTTATTTGAGGAACGGGAATTGAGTTAAATCGCGAGTTTTGCCTCCCGCCGGGCGGGCTAGCCGGTCCGGCCGGGGAAAATGGCGGAACTCCAAACAGACACATGGAACAAAGTTCGCAAAAAAAGGGCCTGGTCAACCTGTTGCTGCTGTTGGCGGCCACCCCGGCGGCGTATGTGGCGGCGCGGCTGTGCCATTCCGCCGCGGGCTTGATGGCCACGGTATTTCTGGGGCTCGGTTTCCTGGTGGCGTTGGTGAGCTGGTTCCAAATGCGGTTGGAAGACCGCGAGCGGCTGGAACGCTTTGAATTGGACGAGCTGGCGCGGTCCAAGGGCAGCGCCACCCTGTTTGCCAACAAGGACGAGGAAACCTTTCCCGCCCGGCAATCCCGCATCCTCTTTGAGAAATTTTTTGTTCCCGGGTTCACCATCGTGCTGTTGTTCCTGGAAGCGGCGGCGGCCTGGTGGCTCTGGATCAAGCTGCCAGAAATGAGCCTGGTGGCGCTGCAGAATCAGGAACTAGCGCTGGGGGCTTTCGGGCTGTTCTTCCTGGTGCTGTTTTTGTTCGGCAAATACGCGGCGGGCATTGCCCGGCTGGACCAGCAACGGTTGTTGGGGCCGGGGGCGGGCTGGGTGTTGCTGGGCGCCTATCTGTGCTTCCTCACGCTGACGGGCATTGTGGCATCCATCCCCGCGGTGGGTTTTCTGAAGGTGGATGGCTACCTGGCGCGCATTTTCTGCGGTTTCCTGGGATTGCTGGCCTTGGAAACGCTGATCAGCCTGATCTTTGAAATTTACCGGCCGCGGGTCAAAGGCAAGGTGGGCCGGCCGTTGTATGAGAGCCGGTTGGTGGGCCTGATGTCGCATCCCGAAGGGCTGTTTACCACGGCCGCCAAGACGCTCGATTACCAGTTTGGCTTCAAGATTTCCGAAACGTGGGCCTACCAGATGCTGGCGGAAAAGCTGCCGCTGTTCGGCGTCGGCCTGGTGGCGGCGGCCCTGTTGTCCAGTTGCTTTGTTTTCCTGGACCCGGGCGAGCAGGCTTTCCTGGAACGGTTTGGACACCTGGTGAACGGCGACCACCCCATGGGGCCGGGCGTGCATTTGAAGTTGCCCTGGCCGGTGGACCACGTGTACCGCTACAACACGGAGGAGATCCAAAGTTTCAACATCGGCTACGTGGAAGACACCAATCGCGCCCCGGAAAAGACCATGGTGTGGACCGTGCCCCACTACAAGGAAGAATATAACATGCTCGTCGCCAGCCTTGCCCAGCAAACGCTGGGCACCGCCGATGCCTCGGGCGCCGCGACCGAAAGCCGGCAAAGCGCGCCGGTGAACCTGCTGGCGGTGGGCATCCCGGTGCAATATCACATCTCCAATGCGCGGGACTGGGCTTACGGCCATGCCGACGCCCCGGCCTTGCTGGAACAGGTGGCCACCCGCGAAGTGGTGCGCTACCTCGTGGGGGTGGATTTGCTGGACATCATGTCCTCCGGCCGGGAACAGGCCGCGGATGAATTGCGCCAGCGCATCCAGGCCCGCGCCGATGAGCTGAAGCTGGGCGTGCAGGTTATGTTTGTGGGCTTGGAGGGGATTCACCCGCCGGTGCCGGTGGCCGCCTCGTTTGAGGCCGTGAATGGCGCGGAGCAGACCGCGCAAGCGGTAATCTGGCGGGCGCAGGGCATGACCAATGCCACGGTGCTGGCGGCGCAGGCCACCGCGTTGGAACAGGTACGCACCGCCACGGGCAAGGCCGACCGCCAGACGCGGAGCGCCGCGGCGCAGGCATTGCTCTTCACCAACCAGATTGTCTCCTACCTGGCGGCCCCCGATGTTTACCCCAGCCGGGTTTATTACAAGACCGTCATCCCCGCCATTGCCGACGCGCGGAAATACATTATCGGCCCCACCAACACGCACGAGGTGTACCAGTTGAACCTGGAAGACAAGACGCCCTACGACTGGGGCAGGGTCAACGTACCCACGGTGGAACCGCCCAAGAAATAGTTTTCTATGAAACGCAACTCCCTGACGTTTATCATCGGCCTGCTGCTGTTGCTGGTCTTTGTGTTCATGCTGTTCTTTTTCCAGGTGCGGCAGACCGAGATCGCCCTGGTCACCCGGTTCGGCAAACCCACCCGCTCCATCAACGTGGATCCCGAGCGGCCCGATCCCGGCCTGCACTTCAAACTGCCCTGGCCGATTGAGCGGGTGCAGTATTTCGACAAGCGCATCCAGGACTTCGACGGCAAGTTTGAGGAAACCCTCACCCAGGATCATTATCCCATTCTCATTTCCGTTTATGCCGGCTGGGTCATCAGCGATGCCACCCTGTTCCGCAACCGCTTTGACGGCTCGGTGGCGCGCGCCGAAACCCAATTGGAAAGCCTGATTTTCAGCGAGAAAAAGGAAGTGGTGGGGAACCAGCCCTTCTCCCACTTCATTTCCACCGATGCAAAGGAATTGAAGTTCACCGAGATTGAACAGCAAATCCTGGCCAAGGTGCAGCCCCTGGCCCGGGCCAATTACGGCATTGATGTGCAGTTCCTCGGCATCAAGCGGCTGGGCCTGCCCGAGGCGATCACCCAGAATGTGTTTGACCGCATGAAGGCCGAGCGCCAGCGGGTTGTGCAGGTCCGCCAGGCCGAGGGCGAAAACCAGGCGCGCGACATCCGCAGCGACGCCGACCTCACCCGCACCCGCATTCTGGCCGGGGCGGACGCGCGCGTGAAAGAAATCCAGGGCCAGGCCGAGGCCGAGGTTTCCGCGTCGCTCAAGGTCTTCGAGGAAAATCCCGAGCTGGCCATCTTCCTCCTCAAGGTGGACGCGCTGGGCGCCGCCGCCAAGGAGCACTCCACGCTCATTCTCGACCAGCGGACGCCGCCGTTTGACCTGCTGGACGGCGCGGCCAAAGGGGTTACCAACTTCACGCTGCCCAACCCCGGAAAGAAATAACTGCGATGAGCGCGTCCGACCCCCATCACCATCATCCGCATCCCGCGCCCGGGGCCGCGCCGGAACCGGCGCCGGTGGATTCCGGTTCGCGCGCGCTGGAAGACGCGTTGCGCAGCAGCTTTGTCGTCGTCAAGGCAGTCATGCTGGTCCTGTTGCTGGTGTTCCTGTTCTCCGGCGGCAAGGTTGTCGGCCCAGGGGAGCAGGCGGTGATTTTGCGGTTTGGCAAGCCCCTCGGCACGGGACCGGAACAACTGCTGGGGCCCGGTTATCATTGGGCCTTTCCCTATCCGATTGACGAAGTGGTGGCGATCAAGGTGGGTGAAGTCCAGACCCTCACCTCCAGCATCGGCTGGTACTCGGACAACACTCCCGATGCGCCGGCGGTGCCCACGCTCAATCCCGCCGCGGAGGGCTATTTGCTCACGGCCGACCAGAACATCGTGCATGCCCGCGCTACCCTGAGGTACCGCATTACCGATCCGCTGGCCTATGTTTTCGGGTTCATCCATGCCACGAATGCCGTGCAAAACCTGCTGGATAACGCCCTGTTGTACGCCGGTGCCCGGGCCTCGGTGAACACCGCGCTCATCAACAATGCCGCCTTCACGGACCTGGTGCTCACGCGGCTGAACGAGCAGATCATGAATTGCAAAATGGGCATTACGGTGCAGTTGATCAATGTGGATGTCATTGCGCCGGGTTATGTGAAGCCCGACTTTGACGCCGTGCTCAGCGCCGAACAGGCCCGCAGCGCGCTGGTCCACGCCGCCCAGGGGTATGCCGAATCCACCGTGCGTGCCGCCGAGTCGGAGTCCAATGCCCTGGTGAACGCCGCCGAGGGCTACCGCACCCGGCTGGTGGCCGATGTGCATGCCGACGCCAACGCCTTTACCAACCAGTTGCCGCAGTACGTGCTGAATCCGGAATTGATCCGGCAGCGGTTGCTGATCGCGCAATGGCAGACGATATTTAGCGGCAAGGCGGATAAGTGGTTCATGCCGGAACCGGCCGCCGGCCAGCCCAGCGAACTGTGGTTGCAGTTGAACCGCGAGCCGCAAGGGACGAGAAACGATACGAACAATGCCACGGCGGGCCAGTAGCCCGCGCCGCGCCGGACGGAGGGGAAACGGGGCCGCCCGCCGGAAAAGGATGGGAGAAATTTTGTCATGCAAGTCACATCTTTGTTAAGCCAGCACGAACATGATCACGATCACGGCCACGATCATGACCATCATCATCATGAGCACGGGCCGGGCTGCGGCTGCGGCCATGACCATGAGCACACCAACATCAAGCTGGGCCAGACGCTCATCGGCCTGATTTTTGTCCTCAATGGCTTCGTGGTGGACTGGCTGTTCGACCAGGGCCACACCGTGGCCAGCGCCAGCGCCTTCATCGGCGCCATCATCCTGGGCGTGCCCATAATCATGACTTCCATCCGCGACCTGCGCCAGGGCAAGCTGACCATCAATGAACTGGTGGCCATCGCCGTGCTCGGGGCCATTGCCGCCGGCGCGTTTGGCGACGAAAAGGTGGGCGGCTACAAGACCGCCGGGCTCATCGCCTTTTTCATGCTGTTGGGCGAATTCATCGAAACCCGCACCGCCGAGGGCGCTCGTAATTCCATTGAATCGCTCATCAAACTCACCCCCACCAAGGCCCGGCGGATCAAGGCCGACAAATCGGAGGAGGAAATTGCCGCCAGCGAACTCGCCGTGGGTGACCTCATCCGCATCCGGCCCGGGGACAACGTGGCGGCGGACGGCGTGATTGTGAACGGCCAGGGCTCCTTCAACCAGGCCACCATTACCGGCGAATCGCTGCCGGTGGACAAGAAATCCGGCGACGAGGTGTTTGCCGGCACGCTGAATCTCACCGGGGTTTTGGAAATCAAGGTCAGCCGCGCCGGCACGGACACCACGCTCGGCCGGGTGCGCGAGCTCATCCTCGCCGCCGAAAAGACCAAGCTGCCCATCATGAAGATTGTGGACCAGTACATGGGTTATTACACCCCGCTGGTGCTGGTCATCGCCGCGCTGGTCTGGGTCTTCACCCATCAGCTGGACCGCGTCATTTCCGTGCTGGTGGTTTCCTGTCCGTGCGCCTTCATTCTCGCCACGCCCACGGCCATGGTGGCCGCGCTCTCGGCGGCGGCCCGGCTCGGCATTCTCATCAAGAACGTGGCCGACATCGAACTGGCGGCCAAGATCAACGCCTTCATCTTCGACAAAACCGGCACGCTCACCACCGGCCAGCTCGCCGTCAGCCGCCTCGCCCCCTTGGGCGACACCAAGCCCGCCGAACTGTTGCTCGCCGCGGCCACCGCTGAAAAATACAGCAACCATCCCACCGCCAAGGCCCTGGCTGCGTTGGCCGGCGAAGCGGGCGTGACCTTGCCCGAACCGCAGAACTTTACCGAGACCGCCGGGCGCGGCGTCTCTGCCGAGGTCAACGGCACCAAGGTATTGGTGGGCCGGGCGCAGTGGCTCAAGGACAACGGCGTGCCGGATGATTTCCTGAAGTCCGTGGACCTCAGCGAAACCGAGGGCTGGAGTTTGATTTATGTGGCCCGCGCCGGCAAATGCATCGGCTGGGTGGGTTTGCAGGACCAGACCCGCGCCGAGGCCAAGGAAGCGTTGACCGAATTAAAAGAGGCCGGAGTGCGCCGCATCGCCATGGTCAGCGGCGACCGCCAGCCGGTGGCCAACCGGGTGGCGGCCGAGATTGGTTGCGAAGAAACCAAGGGCGACTGCCTGCCGCAGAACAAGGTGGAATACGTGCGCGGCATCAAGGCCAAGGGCTATTGCGTGGCGGTGGTGGGCGACGGCGTGAACGACGCCCCGGCGCTTGCCGCGGGCGACATCGGCATCGCCATGGGCGCGGCCGGTAGCGAGGTGGCCATTCACAGTGCCACCATTGCGTTGATGAACAATGACCTGCGCCGCCTGCCGTTCCTGGTGAAGCTCTCGCGCAGCACCCGGGCGGTCATCAACCAGAATTTCATGTTCGGTATCCTGTTCATCATCGTGGGCCTTACGGCCACGGCCATGGGGTACATCGGCCCGGTGGTGGCGGCGATTCTGCACAACGTGGGTTCGCTGATTGTGATTTTCAACAGCGCCCGACTGGTGCGCAAGGGCGAGGAACTGGAACATTATCAGCCGGAACCCGTCGCGCCCGAGCCCCCGGCGTCCGGTGAACTAAAGCCCAGGATGGCGTAACCCATTCTGGAATGGGCCAGCTAGAATGTTCTGCCCGGGTTTGAGGAATGACTGACAGAAGTTGGGGGAAACTAAACACCGCCACACCATGACCGCCACTGAAACCAATCCGCCAGCCGCCAGCCGTCCTCCGCAATCCGGCGAGGTCATCATTTCCGTGCGCGGGCTCACCAAGGTCTTCAAGGATTTCTGGAACCGCCCCAAGGCCCGCGCCGTGGACGACGTGGATTTCGAGGTGCGCCAGGGCGAGGTCTTCGGCCTGCTGGGGCCAAACGGCTCCGGCAAGTCCACCACGGTCAAGATGCTGCTCGGCCTGCTGACGCCCACCAAGGGGCACATTGAGGTCTTCGGCAAATCGCCCCGGCACGTCATGACCAAGGCCCGCATTGGTTATCTGCCGGAGGAATCCTATCTCTACCGCTATCTCAACTCGCGTGAGACGCTGGACTTTTTCGGCAACCTCTTTCATCTCCCCAAGGAGGAGCGCAACAACCGCGCGGAACAGTTGCTGGAGATGGTGGGGCTGAACCAGACCCGCACCCGCGCCGTGGGCGAATTTTCCAAGGGCATGCAGCGCCGCATCGGGCTGGCCCAGGCACTCATCAACGACCCCGACCTCGTCATTCTCGACGAACCGACCGCCGGCCTTGACCCCATCGGCTGCCGCGAGGTGAAGGATCTGATCCTCGCGCTCGCCCGCCGCGGCAAGACGGTGATCCTGAGCAGCCACCTGCTTTCCGATGTGGAGGATGTGTGCGACCGGGTGGTCATTTATTACGGCGGCAAAATTCAGGCGGCGGGCACGTTGAAGCAATTGCTCACCACGCCCGACACGGTGCGAATCACCACCCCGGTATTGCCGCGCGAGACGCTGGAAAAGGTGTTGGCCACCATCCGGCACGACATCAACACCGACCAGGTGCGCGTGGACAACCCCACCCAAAACCTGGAAAGCTATTTTCTCGACGTCGTGCGGAAGGCCAAGCAGGCCGCCGCCGAAACCAGCGGCGCCCAGTCCGGCGCCCGCGTGGCCGCCTACCTGCGGGCCGGCGCGGACGAAGCCGCCACCACGGACAAGGTGCTCGAGCGGTTTACGCAGACCGCGCCGGCGGCGCCCGCGCCCGTGGCGGCTGCTCCCGCTCCCAACCCGGTGGCCGAGGAAAAATTGAATGCCCTGACCGCCAAAACTCCGCCCGCCCCCGCCCCGGCGCCAACAACTCCGGCGTCCACCGCGGCGCCGACCGCCACGCCGGAAGAACTGGCCAAGGCGAATGAAAAGCTGTCCTCCCTGTTGGGCAAGAAAAAGTAGGCTGACCGGGCCGCGCGTTTGATTTGATGCAAAGAATACTGGCCATAGCGGGATTGACCTGGAAAGCCGCGTTGCGGTTCCGCCTCTTTTTGGTACTGGCGGCCTTGTTGCTGGCGGCCGTGGTGGGATTGCCGATTTTGATCAAGGACGACGGCACGGCGCAAGGGTTCACCCAGATTTTGCTGACCTATACCCTCAGCGCCATCACCGGGCTGCTGGGACTTTCCACATTGTGGCTGGCGTGCGGCACGTTGGCGCGGGACATCGAGGAATGCCAGATCCAGATCGTGGCCACCAAGCCGGTGGCGCGCTGGCAAATCTGGCTGGGTAAATGGCTCGGCATCATGTCGCTCAACGCCGCGCTGCTCGTCCTTTCCGGCGCCAGCATTTACGGCCTGCTGGAATGGCGCGCCGCGCGGCTGCCGGCGGCCGTGCAGACCAAGCTGCGCGACGAGGTGCTGGTGGCGCGCGGCGCCGCCCGGGAACAGAGCTGGGACAAGGAAATTGAGGCGGAAACGCAACGGCAACTGGAGGAATGGGGCAAGAAAAATCCCAACCCGATTTCCGCCGCAGACCTTCTGGAGTTGAAGCACCGGATTCGCGAGCAGCTCAAGGCGGAACTGACGATCGTTCCGCCCACCGGCAACCGCTACTGGCAGATTGATCTCAGCGCGGTCAAGGACCAGGTCAAGGACCACCCGCTGCAGTTGCGCGTGAAGTTCAATTCCGCCCAGAACATTTACGCTTCCGGCACCTACATCATGTACTGGCAGGTCGGCGATCCCAATTCGCCGCAGGTGTGGCGCAGCGAACCGATGAGCCTGGCGGCGGACACCTTTCACGAATTTGAAGTGCCCGCCAATCTGCTCGATGACAAGGGCATGTTGCACATCCTGCTCTACAATCCCAACAACACCGCGCTCCTGTTCTCGCTCGATGAAGGCCTGGAAGTGCTCTATCATGAAGGCAGCTTCGGGCTTAATTACATCCGCGGCCTGGGCATCATCTTTTGCTGGATGGCGTTGCTGGCGGCGCTGGGCCTGGCGGCGGCGAGTTTTCTGTCCTTTCCGGTGGCGGCATTCTTTTCGCTGGCGGTGCTTACGGTCGGCCTTTCCACCGGCACAATGACCAACGTGGTGACCACCGGCTCCATCACGGGCACCTACGGCACTCCGGAAGAGCAGGGCAACCCGATGGTGAACGCCGTGGCCGTGACGCTGTGCAAGGGCCTGCTCGCGGTGATCAACCTGGCCAAAGATTTCTCGCCCATTGATGCCCTGAGCACCGGTCGCAGCATCACGTGGGTCCAACTGGGCCGCGCGGTCGCGCAAATCATCGGGTTGATGGGCGGATTGCTGGCGCTCGCCGGCATTTCCCTGTTCTACCGGCGGGAACTCGCCGCCGCCCAAGGCACGCAATGAACCGCCGGCTGAAACAAATTCTTTTGCTGGCGCTCGCCGTCACGTTGCTGGCCGGGTCCGGCCGGTTGCAGAACGCCATGAACCTGGACCGCGAGCGGCTGGGCTTCACGCGCATGTCGCCCCTGGAAAATGCGCCGCCGATGCTGGCCTTTACCACCGTGGCCCTGGGCGGCTTCCGCGGCCTCATTTCCAACGTGCTCTGGATCCGCGCCAACGACCTGCAGGAACAGGACAAGTTTTTTGAAATGGTCCAGTTGTCCGACTGGATCACCAAGCTGGAACCGCACATGGCGCAGGTATGGGTGGAGGAAGCCTGGAACATGTCCTACAACATCTCGGTCAAGTTCAAGGACTTCTCCGACCGCTGGAACTGGGTGCGCCGCGGCATCGAACTACTGCGCGACGAGGGGCTGCGCTACAATCCCAATGCCGTCATCATTTATCGCGAACTCGCGTGGGATTATCAGCACAAAATGGGCGCGGACCTGGATGACGCCAACTTCTATTACAAACAGTCCTGGTTCCAGGAAATGTCCGAGGTGCTGGACGGCCCCCATCCCAATTTCGAGGCGCTGATTCATCCCAAAACGGAGGCCGAACGCGCCCGCGCCCGGACGCTCACCGACAGATTCAAAATTGATCCCGTCTTCATGCAGAAGGTGGATGACACCTATGGCCCGCTGGAATGGCGCCTGCCCGAGGCCCACGCCATTTATTGGGCCGCGCTCGGGTTGGAAAAAGCCCGCGAGAATCCCACGCACGTCAACCCGGATGATTTGATCCAGTTGCGCCGCGTCATTTACCAATCCATGCAGATTGTCGTGGTCCGCGGCCACGCCATCACTTCGCCCGATGGCAAACAACTGGTGGATTTGGGTCCAAACCTCGAATGCATCCGCCGCGCCAACGACGCTTATGAAAAAGCAATGGTGGACGACGTGGCCAACCGCAGCAACATCGCCACCGGCTACAATAATTTCCTCCGCTCGGCCGTGTATTACCTGTACATCGACAACCGGGAGAAGGAAGCGGCGCAGTGGTACACCTATTTGCAGAAACAATTCCCCGACAAATTGCTGATCGGCATGGATCCCAACAGCCTGCCCGGCAAGATGCCCCTGGAGGAGTATGTGTTTGCCCGCGTGGCGGACCAGGTGAGCGATACTTCGCGCGACAAGACCAAACTCTTTCTCGAAGCCGCCATCAAAAAATCGTTATTCTACCTCGCTATCGGCGACGAAGACCGCGCGTTCCAGATGAAACGGCTCGCCGAAAAGGAGTGGACGTATTATCAGGACAAAACCTCCGGCACCGGCCAGCGCATCGTCATCCCGCCCCTGGCTGAGATTCAGCAGGAGGTGCTCAAGCAACTGCTCGATCCGGAACAGGGCTTGCCGCCGCAGCTCGCCGCGCAACTGCGTGCGCGCCTGAATTTGCCGCCGCCCTCCACCAACGCGCCACCCGCCGCTGCCGCAGAGAAAAAGTTGTAAGACTCATCGCAAGAAATTGCGGAGGATGGCGTATGAGGACGCGACCAGCGTTCTCCTGTCGCCAGAGAATTTGATAATTTCACAAATCCTGTAGCCGCGAAATCAGTTTGTGCCATTTGTCGCCCGGGACGGGCGAAACGAGAATAGCCCGGGGTCGAGCGCAGCGATCACCCCGGGTATGGTTGCAAAAATCTTCCCGCCCTACACGGGCGGAACGAAGTATTGCGCGTCAAATTTGTCCCCACTTCACTTACCGTGCCCCTACTCGTTCCCGACAAAACACCAGTCTAGATCCATTAATTAGATATAATAATCTATAAGATTATTATATATTAATCGTTTTCACAACACGAATTCGCCCCTGGTAGATCGGCCGGTTGCGGAGTTTGCCCCCGCTTCAACCAAACCATCAGGATACCAATGTCCGAAGGCGAAACTCCGGAGATGCGCGAGGCCTGACCTAGGGTGAGCGGCCGGATCTGGCTCAGTTTCTGCCGGGCTTCCATGCGCAGGCTGGGTACGGTGGTGTAATCGAAATTCGTGGGGATTTGCTTGTCCTCCAGATTTTTGAACTTCTCCACCTCTACCTCCTGGCGCTTGATATAGCCGCCGTATTTGATCTCCAGCTCCACCTGGTTGATGACTTCCGGCGAAAGCGCCGGATTCGGATCGGGCAGGTTGGCGTAGGTGATTTCCGGCCGGCGAAGTAACTGCGCCAGCGTATCCGTATTGGACCGGGTGGTATTCAGCCGCTGAATCTCGGCGGTGATGGCTTCTTCCTTGGCGCAGACTTCCTGGTAATGTTCGCGCGGGAGCAGCCCGGTTTCATATCCCAACTTGGACAACCGCAAATCCGCATTGTCCTGCCGCAGCAGCAGCCGATACTCCGCCCGCGAGGTGAACATCCGATAGGGTTCAATGGTCCCCTTGGTAATTAAATCATCAATCAGCACCCCGATGTACGCCTGGTCACGCCGGAGCACAAAGATTTCGCGCCCCTGCACCCGCCGGGCGGCGTTAATACCCGCCATCAAACCTTGAGCGGCGGCTTCTTCATATCCGGACGTCCCGTTGATCTGGCCGGCCAGGAAAAGATTCCGGCATTTCTTGGTCTCCAACGAAGGAAAAAGCTGGGTAGGGAACACGAAGTCGTATTCCACCGCATAGGCCGGACGCAGGATTTCCGCCTGCTCACAACCCACGATGGATTTAACCAAATCCACCTGCACCTCGAACGGCAGACAGGTGGAAAAGCCATTCACGTAGATTTCGTCGGTGGCGATGCCTTCCGGTTCGAGGAAAATCTGCTGTCGCTCCTTTTCCGGGAACTTGATGATCTTGTCCTCAATGGAGGGACAATACCGCGGCCCCGTACCCTCAATAATTCCGGAATACAGCGGCGATTTGTGGATGTTGTCCCGGATGATCTTGGCCGTGGCGTCGGTCGTATAAGTGATGTAGCAGTCAACCTGTCTCCCATGCCGTTCCAAGATGGAGCCGGGAGGATAATTGTTCCACGTGGAACATTCTTTCGGCTGGGAGTCACCCCGGAAGTCGCCCCCGGATTGTTCCACGTGGAACAAATCGCGTTTCCAGTAGGTGAAATACGGCACCGGTTCGTCGCCCGGCTGGGGTTGGGTCTTGGAAAAATCAATGGAGCGCCGCAGCAATCGGGGTGGCGTGCCGGTCTTGAGCCGGCCCAATTCCAGTCCCACCTCCTTCAACGACCCCGAAAGCCCCATGGCGGCAGCTTCGCCAGCCCGGCCGCCCGACTGCTGGTTGTTGCCAATGTGCATCAACCCCCGTAGAAAAGTGCCGGTGGTAATCACCACCGTCTTGCCGTGGTATTGCACGCCCAGGGTGGTTTCGATGCCGAAAGCGGCGCCGTCTTTATGCAGGATGGCGGAAGTCTGTCCCTGGCGGACGTCTAAATTGGGTTGGCGCTCGCAAATCCATTTCAGCCGAAACTGGTAGGCTTTCTTATCACACTGCGCCCGGGGCGCCCAAACGGCCGGACCGCGCTTGGTGTTCAGCATCCGGAACTGGATGCCGGTCATGTCGGTGGCTTTGCCCATTTCGCCGCCGAGCGCATCAATTTCCCGGACGAGATGGCCCTTGGCGAGTCCGCCAATGGCCGGATTGCAGGACATCTGGCCGATGGTATCGGCGTTGATGGTCATCAACAGCGTCGTGCAACCCATCCACGCCGCCGCCAAGGCGGCTTCCACGCCGGCATGTCCGGCCCCAACCACGATGACATCGTACTGTTTGGGGTAAACGAACATGCGTTACGCGATCGAAAACTTGGCGGCAAAGGGGCTGCCGCCGGAAACCTTGCCGATACCACGCTCAGGATTCGCGGCCAGGCGGTTGGTGATTTTAAAAACCGCTTCCACTTCGTCCGCCATGCCGATGCCGGTGGCGATGTCGGCCACAGTAAATTTCTTGCCGCGATTGTCCTTGAGGAAAGTCAGAATGGCGTGCTGCACCTTGATGACATTCCCGGCAGCCTTCTTGCCCGCTTCCACACCGGGCTGATGATAGGCGTTGATGTTAACCAGGCTCGCGTAAAGCCCCACGCTCCGTTCGAACAGTGCGATCAATACCCCCACGGAAAACGGCGAGACCTGGTCAATCGTCAGGGTCAGGGATTCCCGACCGTTTTCGTACAAGGCGCGCCGCGTTCCCTGGTAAAAGCCGCTGAGATAATCACCCGAAGTCACATCCGGCTCCACAAAGAAACTCGCGCCGTCGCGTTCCTTCAAGACCTCAATGAACGTCGCAAAGAAGTTATTGATGCCGTCGCGCAACTGCTGGATGTATGAATGCTGGTCGGTGGCGCCCTTGTTGCCAAAGACCGCAATGCCTTGATTCACAACATTATTCGCCAAATCGCGTTCTTTGCCCAGCGATTCCATGATCAATTGCTGGAGGTATTTGGAGAACAATTCCAGCCGGTCCTTGTACGGCAGCACCACCATATTTTTTTCGCCTTTACCGTTACCTGAGTGATACCAAGCCAGCGAAATGAGCGCAGACGGGTTTTCGGTAACGTTAGCTTTCCGCGTGAGGATATCACACGCTTTGGCGCCGGCGAGGAGCTGCTGCACGTCTATGCCTTGCAAGGCGGCGGGCAATAGGCCCACGGCGGAAAGTTCACTGGTGCGGCCACCCACCCAGTCCCACATCGGAAAGCGTTGAATCCAGCCGTTTTGGACGGCGTATTTGTCCAATTCGCTATCCTTACCGGTCACGGCCACGGCGTGTTGGCCAAACTTCAGCCCGGCCTTTTGGTAGGCAGCGGCGGCTTCGAGCATGCCGTTGCGGGTTTCCTTGGTGCTGCCGGATTTGGAAATCACCACGCTCAAGGTCTGATTCAGCTCCGCCCCCAAATCCGCCAGTACCAGGTCCATGCCGTCCGGGTCGGTGTTATCAAAGAAAAACACGCGCAACCGGTCGGTTTTGGGATGTCCCAGCGCGTGGGAGACAAATTGCGGGCCGAGCGCCGAGCCGCCAATGCCGATCACGAGCAAATTCTTGAACGCACCGCCCGCGCCCTGCACCTGGCCGGCATGCACTTTTCCGGCAAAAGCGATGATAGCCGCGAGGGTTTCCTCGATTTCCTTTTTGATTTCCGGCGTTGGGGCGATGCCGGGGTTGCGCAGCCAGTAATGGCCGACCATGCGTTTTTCATCGGGATTGGCAATGGCGCCGCCTTCCAGCGCGGCCATGTCCGCAAAAGCCTTCTGCATCCGGGCCTGCATGGACGGGAAAAAGTCCGGGGCAAAATTCATCCGGCTCAGGTCCAGGGCCAGATGGATGTCCGGGTATTCGGTGTAGTACTTTTGAAATTTATCCCACAAGTTCGCGCTCATACAACGCCGGACTCTACTAAAGCGGTAGGCAGTAAAGAAGCCTGTTTTTTGGCGCGGGAAGAACAATCAAGGACCCTCAAGCCGAGCAAATGGCGAAAGTGCGAGGATAGACAAGACCCGGTTTTTTTAGTCATATCAGGACAAATGCGCTCAAATGTGTTAGAGGGGCCAATCCGCTATTCATGGCACCCGTCGCCGACAACTTGGCGTTATGTCATGGCATTTGGCATTTTGATTGGGACCCTGTTTAGCTGGTGGGCTACGTTTACGGAGCGTTCTTGGTTACTGGGCATCTTGAGCACAGGTTTCAATCTCGCGGTGCTGGGTCTGGTGACGGAACGGGTGACATGGGTTGACCGCACGGAGCAAAAGCTACACCGAGAGGGCCTGTTCTTTGGACGGATCCGGCTTTGGCACCGCACCTGGCGGTTGAGCGAGTTTCGAGGCATTGTAGTGAAGCGGGTGCAGACTGATGAACAGGTCACTGTTTTTGTCGAGCTGGTGCGATTGTCGGGACGCCAACTTGGGGTTTGCTATTATAACGAGTCGGAACCGAGAGAGGCCCGAAGCGTTGCCCTAAGTTTGGCGGGGGTGACCGGGTTCCAAATTACTGACAAATAAAGGAGGATTCCTCTGACTCCATCCCGGATTTGTTGGTGAGACAAATTGCCCTCCGATCAAACCAGCGGCGAGCGGTTTCACCCTGTTGGGAAAGCTGCATAAATCTGCCGGACCCGGGCCGAACTCACGAGGTAATAGTACCAGACGCCACTGAAAACCAAAACGCCGCAGGTGCTGATGAGCGTCTGCGACATCAAGGTCTGCAACTTTTCTACCGGCAACCCGCCGAACAGGACAATGCTCCAGGTGCCGATGAGCCGCAGCCCGGCGCCGGCCAGCAAACTGTATTGCGCACTTTTCAAACTGCCCGGCTCCCGCTCGTACAACACCCACGCCGTATACAGCCATGCAATCATGCCTGCGCCCAAGAAAAACTGAAACAGCGTGACCGCGCCGTGCAGCGACGGGTAATTTGCCATCAAGGGTTTCCACGATTGCGCAATTCTGTCTAACGATCCGAGTCCGTTCACGCTGCTAAGACCGAGCCAGACGATAAACAATATCAACCAACCCGTGAGCTTTTGCTTTTGCATGTGTAACGCAGATTAACCGTGGGTATTGGCCGGTATGCATAGGCCATTATCCGGCCATCATTAGCACCGGGTCGGCCCGCCGCCAAGGCAAACCCGCAAAATCAAACGAGTCCACGATGTCCCCACACATCAGTCATTGTGTACCCAGTCCATCCAGAGAGAGTGGGAATAATGAAGGTGTTCCTCCTGCTACAACGGCAGGATGATGCTGAAGGTCGTGCCTTTGCCGCGGCGCGATTTGATCTCCACCTTGCCGCGGTGGATTTCCACCACGCGTTTCACAATCGCCAGGCCGAGACCGGTGCCCTTCTTCTTGGTGGTGTTCAATACCGACGTGAATGCGTGTTGCTGTTGCTCGGCCGTCATGCCTTCGCCCGTGTCGGTGAAGGCAATGACCACCTGGCGCGCCAGGGCGCTGCCCTTGACCGGTCGCGAAACCCGCGTGCCGATGGTCAACTGGCCGCCACCGGGCATCGCTTCCACCGCGTTCAACGTGAGATTCAAAAACGCCTGCTCCAACTGCGTGGCATCGGCGGTGATCACCGGCAGGTCCGGCTGCAGATCACGCACCAGCCGGATATTTTGCTGGATGAGCTTGTGCCGCGTCAGCAGGCCGAGGTCGTCAATCAACTGGTTGAGGTTCACCTCGGTGAGATTCGGCTCCGCCACGCGCGTGAAATCCAGGATCTGTTCCACGATCTTGTTCAGGTGATCCATCTTCTGGCCCATGATCGCCACGTCCTTGTTGCGCGGATCCTTCGCGGGAAATTTCAAATCCAGCGAGTGGTACAACATTTTCATGACCGTGAGCGGATTGCGGATTTCGTGCGCCACCTCCGCCGCCAGCAGGCCGATGGCCGAAAGTTTTTCGTTCTGCCGCAACTGCTCCTCCACATCCACAATGCGTTCGTAAAGCCGCGCCTTCTCGATGGCAATGGCCGACAGCTCCGCGAGCGCGGAAAGAATTTTGATTTCCTCGTTGGAAAAATGATACGGCTCGGCGGTGTACACGCTCAACGTGCCGATGGATTGCCCGCCGAACAGCAGCGGCACGCTCAACAGCGAGACCAGCCCCTCCTTGCGCGCCACCTCCACATTCTGGTAGCGGCTGGAGGTCTGCACGTTTTCCACCTGCAACGGCTTTTTGCGGCGCGCCACAATGCCCAGCAAACTTTCCTCCACACTCAGCCGCGGTTTCTTCACGTAGGCGCCGCTCGCGCCGTAGCTTGCGCGCAAATCCAGCCAGAGCCGCGATTCATCCAGCATCATCAGCGAACACATCTTGGCGCGCATCAGCAACGCCGCCTCGCGCGTCACCACTTCCAGCGCCTCGTCCAGGTTGAGCGTGGAATTGATCGTCTGGCCCATGCTCACCAGCGCTTCCAGCAACCGGGCCTTCAGGCGCAATTGTTCATACAGCCAGGTGTTTTGGATCACGCGCGCGGCCTGCCGCGCCAGCGCCTCCAGCAATTCCTGGTCGGCGGCGCTGAAGGCATCCACCCGGTCGGCGTCCACGTTCAACACCCCGCGCACCTCGCCATTCACGTCCAGCGGCACGGCCAGTTCCGAGCAGACCGACGGCCGCACCGCGACGTAATGCCGGTCGCGCGAGACATCGGCGATGCGGATGGGCCGGCCGGTTTGCGCCACGCGGCCGGTCACGCCCTCGCCCACGCGCAATTTCAGGTCCGTGATGTTGCCCGGCAGGTTGATCGCCGCCTGGATTTCCAGGAAGCCCGTGGATGGATTCACCAGCGCCACCGAACCGCTCGTGGCGCGCATCACCCGCACCGCCTCGCTCACGATCAATTGGAGCGCCGGCTGCGGTTCCAGCGTGGAGTTGATGACATTGGAAACCTGGTAGAGCAGGTTCAGCCGCTCGTACCGCGTTTTCAGGTCCAGCAGTTCAGTGTTCATCGCACCCGGAAAGTTAGCACCGTTCCCAGCAAACTGAAAAACAGGTTCGGCAGCCACGCGCCCAGCCACGGGGGCATCCGGCCGCTCGCGCCCAGCGCCAGCCCCACCTGCATCAGCACAAAATACGCGAAGCCAATCAGAATGCTGCCCGCCACGCCCTTGAAGACATTGCGCCGCCCGGACGCCGCCCCGAACGGAATGGCAATGAGCACCACCACCAGACACGTCCATGGCGCGGCGAACCGGCCCTGGATTTGCGTCTCCGCCCACAACCGGTCCGCCCGCGGCAGGTCCGGGTTCAGCCGCAGGTAATCGCGCAAATCCTTCAGCGTATAAGTGGTGCGCTCCACGTGGGCCTTGCGGCTTTCGCGGCGGATGGCGATGAGGTTCTTGATCTGCTCCGGCGTGACAGTGAACTGCGGCATGGCCAGCACGTTCGTGGCAATGCGGTTGATCGGAAACGGATTCGTGGCCACCTCCGTGTGCGCCTGCACGTCGTAAAACACCCACACCCCGTTGCTCCGCACCCCGTGCGCCGCCACAAATACCAGCCGCGACTGGTCCGGCTGCTCCCAGTCAATGTGCACATCGCGCATCGTGCGGGAAAACACGTTGTAATCCAGCGCCCACTGGCTGTCGCGCGTGGCAAAGAACAGCTTTTCAAAATGATTCTCCGCATCCGCCTTGGAAGTCACCTCGTGCGTGACAATCTGTTCCGCCCGGTTCGAGCCCCACGGCGCCACAAATTCGCTGAGCGCAAACGAAACGAAACTCGCCAGCAACCCCACCATCAGATACGGCAGCGCCATGCGCCACGTGCTCACCCCCGCCGCGCGGATGGCCGTCAGCTCATGATGCTTGGCGTGCTGGCTCAGCACATAGAGCAATGCCAGCAGCAACGTGACCGGCAACACAATGGACGCCAGAAATTCCGGCGTGCGCACCAGCTCGTAAGTGAGGATGTCGCCCACGCTCAGCTTGAGCTCCTGCAACCGGTTGAGTTCGGAGAAGAGGTTGAAGGAAATCCAGAACATCAGGAAGCCGCCCAGGCAAACCGCCAGCGGTACCAGCAACTCGCGCAGCAAATATCGGTCGAGCAAACGCACGCCGCGCACCCTAACCGCAGCCCCGCCACTCCTCAAGCCTTTGTATGACCTTGCCCCGACATCCTGATCATAATCGTACTCATAATCTTAATCGTTTTCGTAATCGCCCCATCCGCTGCGCCCGGCTCGCGAGGACGCTCGCCCCACCATGCCGGTGTAGCGTCGGGCCTGTGGCCCGAGCCTCGCGGTATGGCGCCCATCAAAATTGAGAGGCCCGGCATTGCCGCGCCGCCCTGACATGCTCCCAAGCTGCGGAGCAGCGACCGAAAGTAGCCCACGGCGCCAGCCGTGGGATTATCGTCCCAACTCCCCAGCCCCGGCCGGGGCGAACGAATACCTCGCCCTCTACGGCTGCCGCATCCCAATCATAATCGTACTCTTAATCGACTTCGTAATCGCCCCATCCGCTGCACCCGGCTCGCGAGGACGCTCGCCCCACCATGCCGGTGTAGCGTCGGGCCTGCGGCCCGAGCTTCACGTTCTTCATTCCGCATTCTGCCATCTTCATTCCCTCAAAAGCCCGTCCAAATCCAACCGATGCGTGAACATGGCCACCGCGCCGTTCGCCGCCCGCGGCCATTCGGCCTCCGGCCGGTCGTGGTAAAGCTCCACCCCGTTGCCGTCGGGATCGCGCAGATAGAGCGCCTCGCTAACGCCGTGATCCGCCGCGCCGTCCAGCTCAATGCCCGCCGCCAGCAACCGGCGCAACGCATCCGCCAGCAACGCGCGCGTGGGATACAAAATGGCCACGTGATACAGCCCCGTCGTGCCCGGCGGCGGCGGCGACCCGCCCCGGCTCTCCCACGTGTTCAACCC
>DATJIU010000017.1:0-27553 GCA_035492855.1 Dongiaceae bacterium
CGAGGTGAAACGGATCATCGAAGAGGGTTATCAAACCGCCACGGATCTCATTGCCACCAACCGCGACAAACTGGAAATGATTGCCAACGGCCTGCTCGAATACGAGACGCTGGATGGCGCGCAGGTGGAGGAAATTGTCCGAACCGGCAAGTTCACCCCGCCACCCACGCCGCCGCCGCGGCTGGATCCGCCCTTTGGGGCGCCGGCCGGAACGCCGTTGCCGGAAAATCCGCCCAAGCCCGCGCCGCCCACGCTGCCGGGACTCGGTTCCGCCGCTCCGGCGCCGGCGGGTTGAGGCATTGGTTTTTTTCAAAGGGACGGCAATGTGCCGTCCCTTTTTTTATTTTCACGGTTAGACATCGCGTGGCGCATTTACTATTTTGGTGCCAATGATTATTGCCCCGTCATTGCTGGCCGCGGATTTTACCCGGCTGACCAAGGAAGTGGAGCGCGCCGACAAATCCGGCGCGGAATGGTTGCACCTGGACATCATGGATGGCCATTTTGTTCCCAATATTTCCTTCGGTCCGGCGCTGGTGGGGCAGGTGCGGCCGCTCACCAAAATGTTCTTCGACGTGCATCTCATGTGCAGCCGGCCAAAAATCTTGCTGGAACCCTTCGCCCGCGCGGGCGCAGATGAAATGATCATCCATGTGGAACTGGGCGAAGCCGTCACGCCGCTGATTTGGGAGATCAAAAAGCTCGGCAAGAAGGTGGGGCTGGCGGTGAATCCGCCCACGAACATTGCGCTGGCCGAGCCGTACCTGGCGGAGATTGACCTATTGTTGGTGATGACCGTGAATCCCGGTTTTGGCGGCCAGGAATTCATCCACGAATGCCTGCCCAAAATTCAGCAGGCGGATGAATGGCGGCGCGAGCGCGGGCATTCTTACCGCCTGGAAGTGGACGGCGGTATCGGCAATGCCACGGTGGGCGAATGTGCCCGGGTGGGAGCGGATACCTTCGTGGCCGGCACGGCCCTCTTCCGGCAGCGTAACATGAAGGCGGCGGTGGCGAAAATGCGCAAAATTGCCGACGCCAACGACCCATCATTCGCGGACCTGAAAGTCTGAGATTCATCCATCATGGCAAAAATAAAATTCGGCACGGACGGCTGGCGCGCGGTTATCGCGGAAGATTTTACCTTCGGCAATGTCGCGCGCGTGGCGCAGGCCACGGCGGACTACTGGAGCGCCGAATTGGAAAAAAAACGTCCCGAGCTTTCCGGCTGCCAGCGCAAGGCGGTGGTGGGTTATGACCGCCGGTTTTTTTCCGACCGCTTTGCCCAAATCACTGCCGAAGTGCTGGCGGGCAATGGTTTTGAAGTGATCTTCACTCCCGCGCCGACGCCCACGCCCGCGGTTTCCTTCGCCGTCAAGGCGGAGCACGCCGTCGGCGGGGTGATGATGACCGCCAGCCACAATCCGCCCATTTTCAACGGCTTCAAGTTGAAGTCTTATTACGGCGGGTCAAGCGATTCCGCCACCTGTCAGGCCGTGGAGAGTTTTCTGGATCGCAACCCGGTGCGCCGGATGGAACTCGCCGCCGCCGTGCGGACCAAAAAAATCCGGATGCGCGATGTGCGTCCGGCACACTACGCGGCCCTGAAAAAGCTCGTCGATTTCAAACTCATTGCCAAATCCAAGCTCCGCTTTGCGCATGATGCCCTGTTCGGCGTGGGCGCGGGCTGTTTCGATGCCTTGTTGGCCGGTACCACCTGCCAGGTTACCACGCTCAATGGCCGGTATGATGTGCTGTTCGGCGGCATCAACCCCGAGCCGGTGGTGCAGAATTACACCGCCAGCGCGGCGTATCTCCGCAAACATCCCCACGACATCTGCCTGGTGACGGATGGCGATGCCGACCGCGTCGGCGGCATGGACGGCCATGGCAAGTTGATCACCACGCATCAGTTGATTTGTCTGCTGCTCCGGCATCTGTTCGTCAACCGCCACCAGCAGGGCTGGGTGGTGGCGGCGCTTACGACGACTGCCATGGTAGCCAAGATGTGCGCGGCCTACGGACTTGAATTTGTGGAGACCGGAGTGGGTTTCAAATACATCTGCGCCGAGCAAATCAAGGGCGGCGTCCTGCTGGGCGCCGAAGAGAGCGGCGGCATCGGTTTCCCCGGCCATATTCCCGAGCGTGACGGCATCGCGGCTGGGCTGATGCTGCTGGAAATGCTCGCCACCGAGCGGGTCTCTGTCAACCGCCTGCTGGCGCACTTGGAAAAGCAGTTCGGCCCGCATCACTACGACCGCATTGACACGCATTTCCCGCTGGAGCAGCGCGCCGCGCTCATGGATTACTGCAAAAATCACGCGCCCGCCAAACTCCTGCGTTCGCCCGTGGCCGAGATCAAGGCCTTCGACGGCGTGAAGTTTATCGCGGCCGACAGTTCGTGGCTCATGCTGCGTGGCTCCGGAACAGAACCCATACTGCGCATTTATGCCGAGGCCAAGACGCTGGCCGATGCCCGCAAGCTGTTGCAGTTGGGAGTCAAGCTGACCCAGCAGGTGTAACTCTTCCCCGGCGCTGGATTCTACGAACTGGCGCTGGTGTAGCGCCGAAGTGACTTGCGCCACCACCATTCGGAGAAGAGCGCGCAGACCACGCTCATGACCAGCAGCAGCAGCACCGGGCCGGGCGAGGTGAGCTTGTCCGTCAGCAACCGCACTGGCACGTTGGAAACCAGCAGCATGGGGATGGCAAAGGTGAACACCGCCTTGAACACCCCGCGAAACGCCTCGTCCGGCAGCCGCGCAATCTGAAACAGGTTGTAATAGCCCCACACAATGCCCTGCGCCCGCACCGTCCAAAAGCTGGCCGTCGCCAGCAGGAACATCAGCGAGTAATGGATGACAATGCCCGCGCCGCACAAACCCAGAAAACCGAGGGCTTGCATAATGCTGGGCGTGTAATGCATCTGGTGCGCGGCATAGGCCATCACCAGTAGCGCCGATGCGCCGTTCACAAACCCGCCGAGATCCACCTGTCGCAGCGAAACCACAAAGCGCGTGTTGACCGGGAGCAATAACAGAAAATCAAATTTGCCGGTGCGCACCAGTTCTGAGAGGTTGGTCATGTTCACCAGGAAAAAGGTCTGGAAGATTTGCTGGATGAAATGGCCGGCGCCCACCAGCATCACGACCTGCCATTTGGTCCAGGTGCCGATGTTGTCGGTGTGCAGATAGACCACGCTGATGAACACCAGTTGCAGCCCGAACCACAGCAGTTCCACCACGATCCAGAGCAGGAAGTTGGACTTGAAATTCATCTCCCGGGTGACGGAGTTTTTCCACAGCGCCAGGTAGATGCCGAGATAGCGTTTCAATTGGTCCATGTCAGCCTCCCACCGCCGAATATTTTTTGATGCCCCGGCGCCACATCAGTTGGGCCACGCCAAATGCCAGCAGCACCCATAGGCCCTGCACCAGAAAACCCTGCGCCAGCGCCGGGCCGGTAATTTTGCCCAGGTAAATGCCGATGGGGAATGATAACATGTACGGGAATGGTGTCAGCGCGAGCACCTGGTGCACTCCTGCCGGCAGGATGTCCAGCGGGAACACATGCCCGCTGGCAATGTACTCAAACGCGTACAGAATGAAGATGAACGTGGAAACCTCCGTCACCCAGAACGCCAGCAGGGCCATGGTGAACGACATGAAGAATTGGATCAGCGCCGCCAGGGCCAACGACAATGCGAAATACGCCAGGGTGAGAAAATTCGCGGGCAGCACAAAATTCTGGTGCTGGCATACTATGAAAACCAGCACCGGCACCAGTGCCACCGAGGTGTAGATCACCCGGCCGGCGGAAAACAGGCACAGCCGGAAGCCGAGATAATTGATGGGCTTGAGCAGGAACTGGCTGATATTGCCGTCCTTGATGTCGGCCGCAATCTGCCAGTCGTCTTCGCTCACGGCCGTGAACATGTCCACGATGGCTACCATCAAATAGTAAGAAATCATCTGCCCCAGCGTGTACCCGGCCAGTTCCCCCTTGCCGGCGTACACGGTGCGCCAGAGCGACAACGTGGCGAGCAGGGGAATGAAACCAAACAGCGTCCGCGCCAGAAAATTCACCCGGTAGGTGAGATTGTTCTGAATGCCAATGCCGATGATGTGCCGGTATTTCTGCACGGCGCAATTAAACCGTCATCCGGCCCGGTGCGCAAAGCAGATTCTTGAAAGGGCAGGTTTTATCGAGGACGAGGACGAGAACGAGGAGGAGGAGGACGAAACGGGGCCGCCATCAATTTGTCACTACCTGGCACTTGCCAAAACCGCCGGAGCGGGTTACTTGTCTCTCGCGTGCAAGGCTGGAGCACATCCCGTTGGTGGCGTGGCATTGGCAGAAGTGCCGGGGTGGGGCTGCTGTTGTTCCTCTGGCTCAGCACGACGGCGATGGCCATATCGCCGGTGCTGCATCATCTCATCCATGCCAACGCCGACGGCCCGGATCATCAATGCGCCGTCACGGCCCTGCATCAGGGCAAAGTCCATTCCTCCACTCCGGCAGTCGTCCGGCCGGTCCCGGTAGTTTCGGGATTTGTCCTGCCGTTACCGGAGGTTTCAGTTTCCCTTCCGGCGGTCCTCAACCGCCTCGCGCTGGGCCGCGCGCCGCCTGCGGTCGTTTTCTCCCTCAGCTAAGTCGGCCGGGTTTTCCCGGCTGAATTCCCATGCAGTCATTCCGTGTCGGTGGACCCGCACGCCCGAGGCGTGGGGTCCGGTATTTGGAGAAAACTTATGAAATTGAAATGGATTTTGGGGTGGTCTTCTGCCCTTTGCCTGGCGACGGGTGTTGCCCGGGCCCAGGAGACAAACCTGCAGGTGCAGTTGCAGCAGTTGCAGGACAAGTTCGAGCAGCAGAACCGCGAAATGCGCGCCAGCTTCGAGCGCATGATCGCCGCGCAACAAAAGGAAATCGAAGGACTCAAACAACAGCTCGCCGCCCGGTCGCCCGCGCCGGCAGCTGCGACTGCCACGAACGCCGTCACCACTGACCAGTTTGCCCACCTGCGCGAGCGGGTGGACCAGGTGGTGGAGGCCCAGAAAAAAACGCTGCCCAGCGAGTTCAACCCGGCCATCGGCCTGGTGGGCGAGTCGGTGTTCAGTTATCGCAGCCGGGGCGCGGATGCCATCGGCAGCGACCGTCCGGGTGGGTGGGATGTGTTCCAGCGTTCGGTGGAATTGAACATCTCCGCCTCCGTGGACCCGTTCGCCAAAGGCTGGGTGGTGGCCAATGCCTCCGCGGATGCCGCCACCGGCGAAGCCACGCTGGGCATCGAGGAAGCGGCGTTCCAAACCACTTCGCTGCCGTGGAACCTGACCCTGACCGCCGGACGGTTTTTCGGCGAGTTCGGCCGGCTGGGGTACATCCACGACCACGAACTGCCGTTCGTGAACCGGCCGCTGGTGCTGGATCAATACATTGGCGGTGAATCGCAGTCTGACGGCCTCCAACTCAACTGGCTGGTGCCGACAGAACATTACATCAGCCTCACGGTCGGGGTGGGGGATCACTTCGGCGGCGACAGCCCGCATCCGAATCCCGGCACGTACCGGGCCTTCAGCGAGCTGAACGTCTGGGGCCGCTTGTCCACCTACTTCGACCTTACCCCCAATTGGCAGTTGGAGGCCGGGATGTCCGGGATATGGAATCCGAAGATTGAAGATCGCGGTGGCGTGCTGGTGCAGGCCAATGGCAGCACGCTCACCGAACGGGAGCGGCGGCTCGCCGGGCTGGACCTGAAACTTAGCTACGTGCCGCTCCGGGACAACCAGTTCAACAGCTTCACTTGGGGCACGGAAGTGTTGTACAGCGACAACCGCTACCAGTTTGACCCGGATGGTTCGCTGGATCCTGCCAATCCTTCCGGTACCCCGGGTTGGCCGTCCTTGTCGGGTGATGAATATACGGGTGATACGGGTGCGTTCGGGCTGTACTCCTACATGAATTACAAGTGGAGCCGCCAGTGGAGCGCCGGTTTCCTGTTTGAGTGGATGCAGAGCGCGTCTGACCGCAATGCCGAGACGTATGCCTACTCGCCATTCGTCACGTTTGCGCTGAGCCATTGGAATCAACTGCGGCTCCAGTACACCCACACCGAACCCAACCTCGCAACCGGGTTGCGCCCGGATGACGCCATGTATTTGCAATGGGCCTGGATCATCGGGGCCCATTCGCACGGCTGGACCCAACGTTGAAACCTGAAAGGAGTTGCTTGAACATGAAAACCAAATTGATTCGTCTGCCCCTGCTCGCGGCTTTGCTGGTCGCGCTCGTGGGGTTAGTTCCGGCCGCGACCGCGGCCAAAATCCGCGTGGTCACCACGCTCACCGACCTGGCGGACCTCACCCGCAATGTCGGCGGCGATCTCGTGGAAGTCCGCAGCCTCGCCACCGGGGTGGAGGACACCCACGGCGTGCCCATGAAGCCGAGCTTCGTGCCGCTGCTCAACCGCGCCGATCTGCTGGTGCTGATCGGGTTTGACTGTGAGCACGCCTTTTTGCCCGCGCTCATAGAGGCGGGCAAGAATTCGCGCATTGAATACGGCAAGCCCGGCTATGTGGATTGCTCAGTGGGCATCACTCCCGTGGAGGTGCCGCAATCCACCGACCATTCCGAGGGCGACGTGCATCCCTACGGCAACCCGCATTACATGCTCGATCCCGTGCTGGCCAAAACGGCGGTGACGAATATCTGCAATGCGCTCTGTGCCGCCGCCCCGGACCACACTGCCGAGTTCACTCAAAACCGCGACGCCTATCTCGCCAAACTCGACGCCAAAATCGCCGGGTGGCAGGCGTTGTTGCAGCCGTTCGCCGGCACGAAGTTCGTATCGTACCACGAGCACTGGCCGTACTTCGCGAGCCGGTTCAAGCTGGACTATGTGGGCACCATCGAGCTGAAGCCAGGCATTGATCCCACGCCGCGGCACATCGAGGACCTGGTGACGCAGATGAAGGCTGACCACGTGCCCATTGTCATCCGCGAACCGCAGTTCCCGGAGAAAGTGCCCACCCTCATTGCCCGGCAGACCGGGGCAAAACTCATCACGCTGCCCATCATGCCCGGCGGCGTGCCACACACCGACACCTACATCGAAATGATGGACTACATCGTTCACACCTTTGCCGGCGCGGCAAAATAACCCACGCGGGGCGGGCGGGCCCAAACCGCCCGCCCCGCATTTTCAACCTTGAAAGCCGACATGAATGAACCACTGATCACTTTTGACAACTTGGCCATCGGCTACAACAACTCGCCCGTGCTTTCCGGCATTTCCCTGGCCATCGCGCGGGCCAGCTTCACCGCCATCCTGGGCGCGAACGGTTCCGGCAAGTCCACATTGCTCAAGACGCTGCTGGGCCTGCAACCGCCGGTGGCGGGCGCCATCCGCGTAGCCGCGCCCGTCGTGTTCGGCTACGTGCCGCAATTTACCCAGTGCGACCCATTGTACCCGCTCACGGGATTCGACGTGGCCCTGATGGGCGTGCACCGGCGCATTGGCCCGGGACGGCGCGTGCCGGCGGCGGAACGTGATTTCACCCGCGAATGTTTGCGGGCCACCGCCGCCGAGAATTTTGCCGGCCAGAAATTCGCCGAACTTTCCGGCGGCCAGAAACAGCGCGTGCTCATGGCCCGAGCGCTTGCCACGCGCCCGGAAGTGCTCGTGCTCGATGAACCCACAGCCGGGGTGGATGCCGCCGCCACCGCCGCCCTGCTGGAATTTATCTCGCAAATCCACCAGGAACGGCAGCTCACCGTGTTGCTGGTCACGCATGATCTGCCGCTGGTGCGCCAGCATGCCCAACAGGTCATCTGGCTGCACCAGGGCCGGGTGCTGCACGGCACCGCGGCGGAACTGCTCACCCGCGAAAGGCTCGCGGAAATCTTCGAAATGGAGGTTAGTTAACATGGAATCCCTCAAAGCACTGCTTTCGCCCGATTCGCTGTTCCGCAACTCGGTGTACACCAGCGTGCTCATCGGCTTTGCGTGCCCGCTGGTCGGCGTGTTTCTCGTGTTGCGCCGGCTGGTATTCATGGGCGTGGCGTTGCCGCAAATCTCCTCCACCGGCGTGGCCGTGGCGCTGTCGCTGCCGTTGTGGCTGGGGTTGAAGCCCGACGCCACTTCCGCCCATGGCATGCACGTGCTGGCCTTTGCCGGCGCCTTGACGTTTTCGGTGGCAGCCATCCTGTTACTGGCCTTCATGGAACGGCGCGGCCGGGGACTGCCCGAAGGCCGGCTGGGCACCGCGTATGTGGTGGCCACAGCACTGAGCATTTTGCTGCTCTCCAAAAACCGTTACGCCGAGGCGGGCTGGCTGGACATGTTGAAGGGGGAGGTGATCACCATTTCCAACTTTGATCTCACCCTCACCGCCGCCGCCCTGGCCATTGTGCTGGTGGTGCTCGGCCTGTTCCTCAAGGAAATTCTGCTCGTGTCGTTCGACCGTGTGATGGCGGTGACGTTGGGGCGCAGCGTCGTTTTTTGGGACGTGGTGCTGTATCTGTTGATTGGCATGACCGTTTCCATGGCGGTGCTGAGTGTGGGCCCGCTGATTGCCTTTGGCTTTCTGCTCATTCCCCCGCTGACCGCGCACCTGTTTGCGCGGACGATGCGGCAATTCATGATTGGCTCCGCGCTGCTGGGCGGGGTGATGTCATTTGTTGGTTTCTGGCTGGCGTATCAACTGGACTGGCCGGTGGGCCCCACGGATGTGGTGTTGCTGGGGTTAGTATATGCCCTCGCGGCCGCCGGACGGAGCCTTTGGATTTGGTTCCGCCGACCAGTTCGTTGATTTCCCGCTCGCCCTGTATCGCCGAATGAATTAATAATAGAGCATCATGACTTCTGCCGCCTGGATGCTGACAATATATTGCGGGCTGGTCCTCCTGGCCTCGTTGGCCGGAGGCTGGCTGCCGCTGTTCGTGCGGCTCACGCATACGCGGCTGCAAATGGCCATAAGCCTGGTGGCGGGCCTGATGCTCGGCATTGCGCTGCTGCATTTCCTCCCCGATGCCGCCGAGAACCTTGGCTCGCTGGACCGCACCATGAAATGGGTGTTGGGCGGCTTTCTCACGATGTTTTTCGTGCAGCGGTTTTTCCATTTTCATCATCACGACCTGCCCGAAGGCGACCCGGAAGATTGCTGTCATCACGAACATGACCATGATCACGACCACGGCCACGCTCACGAACCTGCGCATCATCATGAATCCGAGGCGGAGGTGGAACCCGGGCACGTGCATCACGCGAACACCCTGGCCGCAAAATCTGCCAAGCAACTCTCCTGGATGGGCACCGCCCTGGGCCTGACGCTGCATTCCTTGCTGGACGGCCTGGCACTGGCGGCGGCGGTGGAATCTCAAGCGCACAGCCGGGTAGGCCTGGCCGGTCTGGGCGTGGCGCTCGCCGTGATTCTTCACAAACCATTCGATGCCATGGCGGTTTCCACGCTCATGACCGCCAGCGGCAGCTCGCGATTTTCGCGGCATCTGTTGAACAGCCTCTTCGCGCTGGCGAGCCCGTTGGGCGTGGTGCTCTTTTATTTTGGCGCCAGTCATTTCGCCGACTCCAATGCGATATTTTTGGGTTGTTCGCTGGCCTTTTGTTCAGGCACATTCCTGTGCATTGCCTGTAGCGACCTGTTGCCGGAACTGCAGTTTCACTCGCACGACCGCCTGAAACTCTCGGCGGCCCTGCTGGCGGGACTCTCGGTGGCGGTGCTGATTGGCGTGATCGAAGCCGGGCATGAGCATGGTTCCGGAGCGGAGCCGGCGGGAGCCGCGGCGGCGGAGTTGCATGTAACCGCGCCGGATTAGCGGTTTGCAGGATTAGAAAAAGCGGAAAGAGCCGAAGCCGGTATTCCGTCCAATTATTTTGAAAAAAACCTTGTGAAATAGTTCACAACCCGGCATTTTCTCCCGACCTTTGACACGCGGTCTGGCTGAATGCGGTAGGCCGGGGAGTCGCCATCCCCGAAAAAAATTGGAAGTGCAATGCAATTGATCCGAATCATCATGGTCTGCGCGCTGGCGCTCGTGGCGCCGGTGGCCCTCGTCAACGCGGCCGAGGATGCCCCGGCGGTCATTCCGCCCGTGATGGCGCCGGCCACTAATGCCGCTCCGGCGGAAGCGAGTGAAGCTCCCGAAGGTCTGCCTTCCGCGGCTCAGGAGATTTTCAAAATTGGAGCATTTCCAGTGACGAACTCCATGGTGGTTACCTGGATCGTGGCGTTGGGACTGATTGTTTTTGCGCGAGTGGCCATGCGCAAAATGCAGGCCGTGCCCTCCGGAATGCAAAATTTCTGGGAATGGCTGGTGGAATCACTCTATGATTTCCTGGAAAGTATTGTGGGCAAGGACCTGGTCAAAAAGACCTTCTGGTTTTTTGCCACCATCTTCATTTTCATCCTGTTCACCAACTGGTTTGGGCTGCTGCCCGGTGTGGGTACCATTGGCCGGGGGGTGGCGACGGAACACGGCTTTCATGTTACGGAACCGTTTTTCCGCGGAGGCAATGCCGACTTGAACATGACCTTTGCCATGGCGTCCATTTTCATGATCTTGTGGCTGGTTTGGGCGCTTCGGTCCAACGGAATCGTTGGGTTCGTGTTACATATATTTGGGCCCAAGGGTGACAGCACCGGCTTCATCAAGTACATGATGATTGTCATTTTCTTCCTGGTCGGCTTTTTGGAAATGATTTCCATCGCGTTCCGGCCGGTTTCGTTGAGCTTCCGTCTTTATGGCAACGTGTTCGCCGGGGAAAACCTGCTCGAAGCGATGTCCAACGTGGTGCAGCATCCGGCGTGGGCGCATGCGGTGTTCAGCGTGCTGTTGCCCATTCCATTCTATTTTCTGGAATTACTGGTCGGGCTGGTGCAGGCCTTTGTGTTCATGCTGCTGACGACCGTGTTCACGGCATTGATCTGCCTGCACGACGAAGAGCACGAAAAGGAACATCACCATTAATTTGAAGCTTTCAGTGGCTTGACCGTGGTCCACCGCGGGAGCTGTTGAGAAAAACGAAAGGTAAACATATGACAGTAACTCCAATGTTGGGAGAAATCGCAGGCAGCCTGTCTGTCGGATTGTGCGGTCTCGGATCGGCAATCGGCGTGGGGCTGGTCGGCATGAAGGCCTCGGAGGCGGTGGGACGCAATCCCGGCGCTTTCGGCAAGGTCATCGTGCTGGCGGTGCTGGGTATGGCGCTGGCGGAAGCCATCGTGTTCTACGCCCTGTTCATCAAGCCGATTGGTTAAGGCTATGGCGCGGAGTCGCAAGGCTCCGCGCCCGTTTTTCTGAAAGATTATATGCAGTCACAAATCATTTTTGCCAATGCGGCCACGGACATCGCCAAACAATTTGGCATGGATACGCCGCACTTCATTGCGCAGTGCATCAGCTTTTGTGTGGTGGCGTTCTTGCTGCACCGGTTCGCCTATAAGCCGATTCTGACCGTACTGGAAGACCGCCGCCAGCGCATCGCCGAGGGCCTCGCGAATGCCGACAAGATCAAGCAGGAACTCGCCAATGCCCAGGCCAAGACCCAGGAACTCCTGAGCCAGGCCAATGCCCAGGGCAACAAGCTGATTGAAGAGGCGCGGACCTCCGCCGCCAAGGTGCTCGAGCAGGAAACCCAGAAGGCCATCGCCACCGCCAACGACATCATTGCCAAGGCGCGGCAGGCCAATGAAGCGGAACTCGCGCGCATGAAAACGGAACTGCGCCGCGAAGTCGGCCGGCTGGTGGTGGCCACCAGCGCCCAGGTCACCGGCAACATTTTGACGCCCGAACAGCAGACCCGGCTCGCCGAGGAAACTGCCCGGCAACTGGCCACAAATTAATCCCAACGGGCTTCGGGCCCGGACCGCAAAACGGAAATGAAAATCAGCAAACAAGCCCGGCGCGACGGCAAGGCCCTGTTCACCTCCTGCAAGGTGAACGGCGTGCTCGACGAGGCGCGCGTGCGCCAGACCGTCAGTGCGGTCATCGCCCGGAAGCCGCGCGGTTACCTGGGTATCCTGTCACATTTTCAGCGGCTGGTGAAACTGGACCTCGAGCGCCGCACGGCCATGGTGGAAAGCGCCACCCCCGTATCCGACGCCCTGGTGCAGACGGTCCGGAGCAGCCTCACCCAGCGTTACGGGGCGGGGCTGAACATCAGCTTCGCCGTGAACCCCGGGTTGATTGGCGGGCTGCGGGTGAAGGTCGGCAGCGATGTGTTTGACGGCAGTGTGCGGGCGCGGCTGAACCAGCTCGCCGAGAACATGTAATTTTAAAGTGGAACGGAACGATATTTTGATATGAGCAACCTCCTCCAGGAAATTGAAGCCCAGATCGCCGGGGTCAAAACGCAGGTGAACCGCCAGAACGTCGGCGTCGTCCGCGAATGCTCCGACGGCGTGGCCAAGATCGAAGGCCTCACCGATTGCATGGCTAACGAAATGTTGGACTTCGGCAACGGCGTCATCGGCCTTGCGCTCAACCTCGAAGAAACCGAGGTCGGCGCCATCATTCTCGGCGATTACCTCGGCATCCATGAAGGCTCGGAAGTCAAGACCACCGGCAAGCTGCTCTCCGTGCCCGTGGGCAAGGGCCTGCTCGGCCGCGTGGTGGACTGCCTGGGCCGCCCGGTGGATGGCAAGGGCCCCATCGCGCAGGATGCCTTTTACCCCGTGGAAAAAATTGCGCCCGGCATCGTGAAGCGCAAATCCGTCAGCCAGCCCGTGCAGACGGGCATCATGGCCATTGACGCCATGATCCCCATTGGCCGCGGCCAGCGCGAGCTGATCATCGGCGACCGTTCCACCGGCAAGACCACCATCGGCGTGGACACGATGATCAACCAGGCCCGCATCAACAAGGTGGGCCGCGAATCCGGCGCCAAGGATTTCCGCCCCATTTATAACATTTACGTGGCCATCGGACAGAAGCAGTCCAACGTGGCCCGCGTCATTGCCGAGCTCGAAAAGGCCGGCGCCATGCAGGACACCATCGTGGTGGTGGCCGCGGCCTCCGACTCCGCCGCCAACCAGTACCTCGCGCCGTTTGCCGGCGCGGCGATGGGCGAGTGGTTCATGGATAACGCCATGGACGCCCTCATCATTTACGACGATCTTTCCAAGCAGGCCGTGGCCTACCGCCAGGTTTCGCTGGTGCTGAAGCGCCCCTCCGGCCGCGAAGCGTATCCCGGCGACGTGTTCTACCTGCACAGCCGCTTGTTGGAACGTTCCGCCCGCGTGGGTGCCCAGTACGGCAACGGATCGTTGACGGCGCTGCCGATCATCGAGACCCAGGCCGGCGACGTTTCGGCCTACATCCCGACGAACGTGATTTCGATTACCGACGGCCAGATTTACCTGGAAACCGACCTGTTCTACCAGGGCGTGCGCCCGGCGGTATCCGTCGGTCTCTCCGTGAGCCGCGTGGGTTCGGCGGCGCAGATCAAGGCCATGAAACAGGTGGCCGGCCGCATCAAGGGCGACCTCGCCCAGTACCGCGAACTGGCGGCCTTCGCGCAGTTCGGTTCCGACCTCGACGCCAAGACGCAGGCCATTCTGGAACGCGGCAAGCGTGTGGTGGAAGTCTTCAAGCAGCCGCAGTTCAACCCCATCGCGGTGGAAATCCAGGTGGCCATCCTCTGGGCGGTGCAGAATAATTTCTTCGACGACGTGGCGGTGGATCGCATCAAGGATTTCCAGACCAAGCTGACCGATTTCCTCACCACCCGGAAGGGCGACCTGTTGGCCAAGGTTCGCGCCGAAAAAGCGGTCAGCGACGCCCTTGCCGGCGAATTGAAGGCCGCCGTCACCGAATTCAAGCAGACCTACCGCTAAGGCAATGCCCAGCACGCGCGACATCCGCCGACGCATCAAGTCGGTCAAGAATACGGCCCAGATCACGAAGGCCATGCAAATGGTCGCTTCGTCCAAGATGCGCCGGGCGCAACTGGCCGCCCTGGCCGGGCGGCCCTATGCGGCGCTGTTGAACCAGGTCCTGGGGGATGTGGCGGCCGAGAACGTCGGCTTCAACCATCCGCTGATGGAAGAACGTACCGGCTCCCGGCGCTGCGTGATTTTGGTCAGCACCGACAAGGGCCTGTGCGGCGCGTTGAACTCCAACCTCACCCGCGAGGCCGCGAAGTTCGACAAGGACACCACCGTGTTCATTTGTGCCGGCAAGAAGGGCGCGCAATTTGTGACGCGGACCAAGCGCAAGCTGGCCATGGAATTCACCTACAAGGATGCGCCGCTGTTCGCCGAGGCCCGGGCCATTTCCAGATATGCCCAGGAGCTGTTCCTCACCGGCGAGGTGGACTCCGTGGAAATCCTGTTCACCAATTTCGTCAGCACCCTGGTGCAGAAGCCCCAGCAGGTGCCGTTTCTGCCGGTTGGCGAATTGAAGGGGGTGGCGGCGGGCATGCAGTCGCACCAGAACCGCGCCGAACTGGAGAAGTCCGGGCTGGAATACCAGTTTGAACCGGATGCCGAACATGTGCTGGGCGATTTGCTCCCGCACGCGCTCAATTTTCAGGTATACCAAATCCTGCTCGAAGCCAAGGCCTCGGAGCACAGCTCGCGCATGGTGGCCATGAAGAACGCCACCGACAACGCCAAGCAGCTCATCAAGGACCTCACGCTGGAATACAACAAACTGCGGCAGGCCAACATCACGAAGGAACTTTTGGAAATTACCACCGCCCAGATGGCGCTGGGCTAACCGTCATTTATCCCCATGAACAAAGGCAAAATCGTTCAAATCATCGGCCCGGTCGTGGACATTGAGTTCCCCGACAAGCTGCCGGCCATTTACAACGCGCTCACGGTCGAGTTCACCTCGCCCGGGGCCGCCGGCCAGAACAAGCTGACCCTCGAAGTGCAGCAGCACCTGGGTGACAACTGGATTCGCGCCGTCGCCATGAGCAGCACCGAAGGCTTGAAGCGCGGCTACGAGGTCACTGACCAGGGCGCGCCAATTTCCATGCCCGTGGGCGAAGCGGTCATGGGCCGCGTGTTCGACGTCACCGGCCAGGCCGTGGACGAGCAGGGGCCCGTGAAGGCCGACAAATTTCTGCCCATTCACCGGGCGGCCCCCGCATTGGTGGACCAGTCCACCTCGCCGCAGATTCTCACCACCGGCATCAAGGTCATCGACCTCATCTGCCCGTTCTTGAAGGGCGGCAAGGTCGGCGCGTTCGGCGGCGCCGGCGTCGGCAAGACGGTCGTCATCATGGAGCTCATCAACAACATCGCCAAGCTGCACGGCGGTATCTCCATGTTCGCCGGCGTGGGCGAACGCACCCGCGAAGGCAACGACCTTTACAACGAAATGATCGAAGCCGGCGTCATCAAGGTGAAAAAAGACGCCAAGGGTCATCCCGTGATGGGCGACAACGGCCTGCCGGTGATCGAACCCGGCTCCCGCATCGGGCTGGTGTACGGCCAGATGAACGAGCCACCCGGGGCGCGTCTGCGCGTCGCCCTCTCGGCGCTGGCCGTGACCGAGTATTTCCGCGACGAAAAGAATCAGGACGTGCTCCTGTTCGTGGACAACGTGTTCCGGTTCTCTCAGGCCGGTTCCGAGGTGTCCGCGCTGCTGGGCCGCACGCCGAGCGCCGTGGGTTACCAGCCCACGCTGGCCGCCGAAATGGGCGACCTCCAGGAACGCATCACCTCCACCAAGAAGGGTTCCATCACCTCGTTCCAGGCCGTGTATGTGCCGGCGGACGACTTGACCGACCCCGCGCCGGCCACCACGTTCGCGCATTTGGATGCGACCATCGTGCTGGAGCGTTCCATCGCCGAATTGGGCATTTACCCCGCCGTGGACCCGCTGGCCTCCAACTCCCGCGCGCTCTCCGCCGACATCGTCGGCCAGGAACACTACGACGTCGCCCGCGGCGTGCAGAAGGTGCTGCAGCGCTACAAAGATTTGCAGGACATCATCGCGATTCTGGGCATGGACGAGCTTTCGCCCGACGACAAGCTCACCGTGTTCCGCGCGCGCAAGATTCAGCGCTTCCTGAGCCAGCCGTTCTCGGTGGCCCAGGTGTTCACCGGTCGCGAAGGCAAGCAGGTGCCCGTGGCCGAAACCGTGCGCGGCTTCAAGGAAATCCTGGAAGGCAAACACGACGACGTGGGCGAAGTGAACTTTTACATGAAGGGCGGCATTGACGAGATCCACGAAGCCTGATGCGGCTTCCCAGTGCCCGACCCTTCATCACCTCGGCAGGCGGGTGAAGGGAAAAGGGGATTACGATTAAGATTAAGAAACAAGACCGAACATGGCCACGTTGAAATTGGAAATTGTCACTCCGGACGCCAAGGTTTACTCCGAGGACGTGGAGTTGGTCACGTTGCCGGGCGTGGAGGGCGAGATGGGCATCTATCCCATGCACGTTCCGCTGATGACCAAGCTGGTGCCCGGAGAGATTCTGGTCCGCAAGGACGGCCGGGATCATTTCCTGGCCGTGGGTGAGGGGTTTGTGCAGGTCACCGGTGAACAGGTTTCCGTGCTGGCCGACATGGCCATCAAGGCCGAGAACATTGACGAAGCCAAAGCCGAGGAAGCCCGGCAGCGGGCCG
Source organism: Dongiaceae bacterium (assembly GCA_035492855.1). GTDB lineage: Bacteria > Verrucomicrobiota > Verrucomicrobiia > Limisphaerales > JAFMIX01 > JAFMIX01. The sequence continues at coordinate 16,599 of DATJIU010000017.1, forward strand.
AAGCCCGGCTGGCCGAGCACCTCAGCGACGAGGAACTCGCCACCGTGCGGGTCTCGCTGGAAAACTCCCTGGCCCAGCTCAAGGTCAAGCACCGGCTTAAGTAACTTCGGCCAGTTTTTGATTGATAGCAAACGGCGCGGTCCCCAGACCGCGCCGTTTGCTTTTTGCCTGCCCGCCTAGGATATCGAGGTGACTTGCAATGAGAAATCACTACTCTGACGGAAACAGTCACCTTGGCCGAAACCATACGCCGAGACTGTAGGATGACAATTTCGTTGAGCCTATGAAGTGCAAAGTATTGTTTTTGTTCCTTGCGTTGACCTGCTCTTGGGGATCGCATTTGCGGGCCGCTGAATTTACCGGCGCGCCGCACACCTTCGCCATCGGCACCAACGATTTCCTGCTCGATGGCCACAGGTTTCAGATCCGGTGCGGCGAAATTCACGCCGCCCGCGTGCCCAGGGAATACTGGCGACACCGCCTGCAACTGGCCAAGGCCATGGGTTTGAACACGGTGTGCGCCTACCTGTTCTGGAATTTGCACGAACCGCGTCCGGGGGAATTCACCTGGAGCGGTCAGGCCGATGCCGCGGAGTTTTGCCGCATCGCCCAGGAGGAAGGGCTGTGGGTCATCCTGCGGCCGGGACCGTACTCCTGCGCCGAGTGGGAAATGGGCGGCACGCCGTGGTGGCTGCTGAAGGGCGATGACGTGAAACTGCGCAGCACCGATCCGCGCTATTTGGAGCCGGCCCAGGCCTATTTGCGCGAAGTGGGACGGGTGCTCGGGCCGCTGCAGATCACCCACGGCGGTCCCATCCTCATGGTGCAGGTGGAAAATGAGTACGGCTTTTATGGCAATGATGCGGCGTATTGCGCCGCCCTGCGCCAGGCCTTGGTGGCCGCCGGTTTTGACGTGCCGCTTTTCCAGTGCAATCCGCCGGATGTGATGCGCAACGGGCTGGTGCCGGATTTGTACCAGGCCGGCAACTTTGGCAGCGACATTACGAACAACCTAGCCAAGATTCGCAAAATCCAGCCCACGGGGCCGTTGTTTTGCAGCGAATTTTATCCCGGCTGGTTTGATACCTGGGGGCAGCCACATCACCTCGGCAAGCCGGAGAATTATCTGCCCAACCTCAAGCTCATGCTCGACCAGGATGCGTCGTTCAGCATCTATATGGCGCATGGTGGCACGACGTTCGGCCTCTGGGCGGGCTGCGACCGGCCGTTCAAGCCCGACACCTCCAGCTACGACTACGACGCGCCCATCAGCGAAGCCGGCTGGACCACGCCCAAGTTTTTCGAGACGCGCGAATTGTTCTCCCATTATCTGCTGCCCGGGGAAACGCTGCCGGCGCCGCCCGCACCGCAGCCGGTGGTGAGTTTTGCTCCGGTGCAACTGAAGGAAACCGCGCCCGTATTCGCCAACCTGCCGGCGCCGGTATCCGACGAAACCCCGCGCGCCATGGAAAAATACGATCAGGGCTATGGCTGCATCCTGTATCGCACCCGGATTCCCGCAGGCCCCGCCGCGTTATTGGAGGCCGCCGCCATTCACGACTTTGGTTATGTTTTTATCAATGGTCAGCCGGCCGGCATTCTCGACCGCCGCAACAGCAGCGCCAAAATCAACCTGCCGGCCCGGGAACAGGAAGCCACACTCGACATCCTGGTCGAGCCGATGGGCCGCGTGAATTTTGGCCCCGAGATGTGGGATCCCAAGGGCCTTATCGCACCGGTGAAACTGGGCGGAGAAATTTTGAAAGGCTGGCAGGTCTTCAAGCTGCCGCTCGATGGCACCATGCTGGCGGGACTGAAATTCAGCCCGGCTTCCGCTGACACCAAGACCGTGACGGCGGCCGGGCGACCGGCATTCTGGCGCGGCACTTTCAAGCTGGCGCAACCGGGCGACACATTTTTGGACCTGCGCTCCTGGGGCAAGGGCGTGGTGTGGGTCAACGGCCACTGCCTCGCGCGCTTCTGGAACATTGGGCCCACGCAGACGGCCTATCTGCCGGGCTGCTGGTTGCACGCGGGTGACAATGAAATTGTGATCTTGGATTATGTCGGCCCGGAACAACCCGTCGTTGCCGGTTTGGAAAAACCGATTCTCGACGCCCTGCGTCCGGAAAAAGATTTCGCCCAGGTCCATCGACCGCCAGTGAAGTTACACCTCGACGGCGTTGCGCCGACCCACGCCGGTACGTTTGCCCCGGGCAGCGACACGCAGACCATCCGGTTTGCCGCGCCGGCCCCGGGAACTTTCTTTGCCTTGGAATCCTTGAACGCCCTGGATGGCAAACCTTACGCCGCCGTGGCCGAGTTGGATTTGCTCGATGCCGCCGGGAATCCCATCAGTCACAACGGCTGGACCGTGGCCTACGTGGACAGCGAGGAGCGGCAGCAGGAAGACGGCGTGGCGGAGAACGCCATTGATGGCCAGACGGCAAACTTCTGGCACACGCAATGGGCTGCGGCCAGTCCGGACCACCCGCACTGGCTCATTCTGAACCTGGGCAAAGCGCAGACCATTTCCGGCTTTCGCTACGTGCCGCGCCAAGATAAGGAAACCGGGCGCATCAAGGACTACCGCGTCTTTGTGGGGAACGACCTTGTGCAGTACTGAGGCGGGACCCCGCCGCGCCCAGTAATGACTTTGAACCCCTTCAAACCTTTTGCCAGGTGCGGCGGCCAGGTTCTGGGGATTGGGTCGGGGCGGGCGGCGGTTATTTTGCCAAATTTGAAAACACCCCCTTGCGTTTGGGCCGCCGATGCGGGACGATGTGCCCCGTTTTAACTTAAAGTTATGAAATTCTTTAGGCGAAAGACGGTGACGCAGATGCAAGCCGAGGCGGCGGCGGATCAAAGCCTGCATCGCGCTTTGGGGCCGGTCAATCTGACCATGCTGGGGATTGGCTGCATCATCGGGACCGGAATCTTTGTGCTGACCGGAACCGTGGCGGCCCAAAACTCGGGACCGGCAGTGGTGCTTTCCTTCGTGATCTCCGGGCTGGCGTCAGTCTTTGCGGCCCTGTGCTACAGCGAATTCGCTTCCTTGGTGCCCATGGCCGGCAGTGCTTACACCTACAGCTATGCCACCCTGGGCGAGATCATTGCCTGGATCATTGGCTGGGACCTGATCCTGGAATATGCCGTGGGGGCTGTTACCGTCGCGATAGGATGGTCCGGCTACATGGTTTCATTTCTGCATGATTGTCACATTCACATCCCGCCGGAGCTTTCGGCGGCGCGGGGGACCCTGGTCACTTTGACGGATGGCACCACGGTGACGGCAATGTTCAACCTGCCGGCCGTCATCATTATCGCGGCGGTGACCATTTTGCTGATCGTGGGCATCAAGGCGTCCGCCCGCTTCAACAACGTGATTGTATTCGTCAAACTCGCCGTCATTTTGCTTTTCATTTTTGGCGCGGCGAAGGCCATCAATCCGGCGCATTGGCATCCCTTCATCCCCGCCAACACGGGAGTCCGGGAGCATTTTGGCTGGACCGGGGTCATGGCCGGCGCGGGCGTCGTCTTTTTTGCCTACATCGGTTTCGATGCCGTCAGCACTGCGGCGCAGGAGGCCCGCAATCCCCAGCGCGACATGCCCATCGGGATCATTGCTTCCCTGGTCATTTGTACCGTGCTGTACATTGCGGTCGCGGCCATTGCCACCGGCGTGGTGCCATATTCACAACTGGACGTTCCGGATCCGATCGCTCGCGTGGCCGACGCCGCGGGGTTGGGGTGGATGGCCACGCTGATCAAATTGGGGGCCATCGCCGGGCTATCGTCAGTCATTCTGGTGCTGATGTTGGGGCAAACCCGGGTGTTTTGGTCCATGGCGAAGGATGGCCTGCTGCCCTCCTGTATCAGCCAGGTGCATTCGCGTTTTCGCACGCCGTGGATCACCACCATCATCACTGGCAGTCTGGTGGCGGTATTTTCCGCCCTGTTTACGGTACGGGAAGCCGGCAGCCTCTGTTCCATCGGCACCCTGCTGGCATTTGTCATTGTATCCATCGGGGTTTTGGAACTGCGGATTCGCGAACCCAATCTGCCCCGCCGCTTCAAGACTCCGGCCATCTGGCTGGTGGCGCCGCTGGGCGCGCTCTCCGCGCTCTACCTCATGATTTCGCTTCCCTGGAAAACCTGGGAGCGATTGATCATTTGGTTTGCGATCGGCCTGATCGTGTATTTCGCGCATGGCCATCGCAACAGCCGGCTCGCCAAGTAAGGTGGCGCTGGTACGGCGGGGAGTGTCTGGGGGGGCAACCGCTGGGAGGTCGCGCTGAGATGGGGGCAATCTGCGGCGGTTGCAGAAGCTCTGTCCGCCGCGCCGTCAGTCCGGCATTACGATTTCGGGAGCCGGATCCGTGGCACCCGTGGGGCCGTCAGCTTTCGATGACGTTGATCTCCACCGGCTCCACGTTCACGCCCACTTTTTCCAACCATTTGATGGCCGCCTTGACCTCCGCCCGCGGCCCGTCCAGTTCCAGGCACACAATGCCGATCTCGTCGTTCACGCTCGCCTGACGGATGTTGGTGACCACCTTGAATTTGTGGCCCACCTCCCAGATGAACGGCTTCTTGATGAGCTTGGGCGGATACATCAGCCACAACCGCTGTGCCATGGGTGTGGTGGGCTGGGTTACCGGGATTTTTTTCTTGGTGGCCATAATTCTAGCCTCCGGCGATGGCCGGGATGATGCTGATTTCGTCGCCATCCTTCAGCGGGGTTTCACGGTTTTTCAGGAAGCGGATGTCCTCCTCGTTCACGTACACGTTCACGAAGCGGCGCACCTCGCCCTTGTCGTCCACCAGGCGTTCCTGGATGCCGGGATAGCGCGTTTGCAATTCGTTGATGGCTTCGCCAATGGTGGCGGCGGTGACTTCCACAACTTCCTCGTTATTGGTCAGCTTGCGGAGCGGGGTGGGGATACGGACTTTCTTTGACATAATAATCTAAATCAGGCGTTGATCTTTTCATCTTGCGCCAGCAGCGCCTCAAATTCGCGCAGGCTGGGCTTGATTTCGCGCGGCTTGCCGCAGTGACCCTGCACGGCATCGAGCGTTTTCAGGCCGTTGCCGGTGACACAGATGACGGCGGAAGAATCCTTCGGAATCTTGCCGCAGGCAATGAGTTTCTGGGCCACGCCCACGGTCACGCCGCCGGCGGTTTCGGCAAAAATGCCTTCCGTCTCGGCCAGCAGCCGGATGGCGGCGCGAATTTCATCGTCCGTCACGTCCTCGGCCGCGGCGTTGGTTTCGCGCATCACCTTGAGCGCGTAGAACCCGTCGGCCGGTGTGCCAATGGCCAGCGATTTGGCAATCGTATCCGGCTTTACCGGCTTGAAGAAATCCAGCCCCGCCTTTTGCGCGGTGGAAATGGGCGAGCAGCCCGTGGCCTGCGCGCCGTGCACGTGGATCTTCGTGTCGGCCACCAGGCCGAGCTTGATGAATTCCTGGTAGCCCTTGTAAATCTTGGTCAGCAGCGAACCGGAGGCCATGGGCACCACCGTGTGCTCCGGCAGCCGCCAGCCGAGCTGTTCGGCAATTTCATACGCCAGGCTCTTGGAGCCCTCGGCGTAGTAGGGGCGCATGTTCACGTTCACAAAGGCCCAGCCAAATTTGCCGGCGATCTCGGCGCAGAGCCGGTTCACCTCGTCGTAATGGCCCTTGATGCTGATGACATTCGCGCCATAGATCAGCGAATTGAGAATTTTGCCCTGTTCGAGATCCGACGGAATGAAGACGTAGGACTTGAGCCCGGCGCTGGCGGCGTTGGCGGCCACGGAATTGGCCAGGTTGCCGGTGGAGGCGCAGGCCACGGTGGCAAAGCCCAGTTCCTTGGAGCGGCTCAATGCCACGCTCACCACGCGATCCTTGAAGGACAGGGTGGGGTAGTTGACGGCGTCGTTCTTGACCCAAAGCTCGCGGATGCCCAGCGCCTTGGCCAGACGGTCCGCCTTGACGAGCGGGGTGAAGCCCACCTGCCGGCCCACCGTCGGTTCGCCGGCCACGGGCAGTAACTCCCGATAGCGCCACATGGATTTGGGCCGGGATTCGATGGCGCTCCGCGTGAGTACCTTCTTGATGCGGTCATAGTCGTAGGCCACTTCCAGCGGGCCGAAGTCGAACTCACACACGTGGGTGGCCTCCAGGGGATATTCCCGGCCGCATTCGCGGCACTTGAGCGCCTTCATGTAACCTTGATGTTTTTCACTCATACGATCTCTCAAATTTGGGCGGGAGCTGTTTTCGACCTGCCCGGTTGCCGCGGTGCGGCGGTTTCAGGGCAACAAAAACGCCCCGACTCACGAGGAGAAGGGGCGACAAATTCTGCGCGGCTTCTCATTTTTCCCCGGCACCCGCCGGAGCTGGATTTGGCACCTGCATTGAAGCCGAAACTTCAACCGGTTGCCGTGACGTCATTGGGCCAGTCCCTCAGCCACTCTGCATGAGACCGTTATATCAACGGATGCGGATAAATTGATGCATTGCTTCACGGGTGTCAAATAATTTTTTCAGTTAGGTCCGGAATCCCCCGGCGGCGCCCCCGGGGACAACCCGGAAGGGAGCGTAATTGCCGCAAAACCCTGATTTCAGGCTTGCGTTTTCGGGGGGTGCCCGGAACATTGCGGCTTTCTAATATGAGCATTGATATCGAGGCCGCTGCGGGCATGTATTCCTTGTGGGACTGGGTGGAAGCCAACAAGAAGCGGGTGATTGTGGGCACGACAGTGGGGGTGGTGGCCGCGTTGGTTATTTCCTACTATTTCTGGCACCACGAGCAGTGGCAAATCCAAGCCAGTGAAGCGGTTTCAAATGTGGAACCGGGGCCCAATGCCGCCGACCAATACCTGAAGCTGGCCACCGAATATCCCGGCACGGCGGCTGCCGCCCGGTCCGTGTTGCTGGCCGCGGGCAACCTGTTTACCGCCGGCAAATTCCAGGAAGCCCAGACGCAATTTGATCGCGTCATCCGTGAATTTCCGGACAGTCCGTTCCGCGCGCAGGCCCTGCTCGGCACGGCCGCCAGCCTCGACGCCCAGGGCAAGGTGGCGGATGCCACCACCCGGTACTCCGATTTCATCCAGCAGTATTCCAGCAATCCGGCGTCCATCCAGGCCAAGGCGGCTCTGGCGCGGTTGTACGAGACCCAAAACCAGCCGGACAAGGCGTTGCCGCTTTACCAGGAACTCGTGCGGAGTGGCGCCAACAGTTCTTACGGGCTGGAAGCCGAGATGCACCTGCAGGAATTGCTGGCCCAGCACCCCGAACTCGCCAAGGCCCTGAAGGCGGCGGCCGCAACGACGCCGGCAACGACGCCGGTCATATCGGGCGATAAGAAGTAACGCCGGGGTTGGCACCGATTTTGCAGATAGCAGACCGTTTCTCCCGAATGGCGGAAACGGCAGATTTTATGGCACCTTTGCGGGAGCAAAGTGTCAGATTCACAGTCAGTACCAACGTCCAGGAACAAAGTTGAGGCAGTACAGATCATAACAGCATTATGAAATTATCCATCATCGGGACCGGCTATGTCGGATTGGTTACGGGTACCTGCTTTGCGGAAGTCGGGCACAAGGTCATCTGCGTGGACAACGACGAGGCCAAGGTGAAAATGCTCCAGGGCGGCGGCATCCCCATCTATGAGCCGGGGCTGGAAGAGATGGTCCAGAAGAACGTGGCCGCCGGCCGGCTCACCTTTACCTCCAGCATCGCCGAAGGCGTGGAGAAGTCGGACGTCATTTTCATCGCCGTGCCCACCCCGCCGCAGCCCGATGGCTCGGTGGACCTGAGTTTCATTGAGAAAGTGGCCCGCGACATCGCCGGCGCCATCACCAGCTACAAGATCGTGGTGGACAAGAGCACCGTGCCCGTCAATACCGGCGAAAAGGTGTCGGAAACCATCAAGCGCTATTGCAAGTCCAAGGCGGAATTCGACGTCGTCAGCAACCCGGAATTTCTGCGCGAAGGCTTCGCCGTGGAAGACCTCATGAAGCCCGACCGCGTGGTCATCGGCGTGCGGTCCCAACGCCCGGTCAAGGCCATGACGGAAATTTACAAGCCGTTCCAGGCCCCGATCATCGTCACCGACATCAACTCCGCCGAGCTCATCAAGCACGCCGCCAACTCGTTCCTGGCACTCAAGATTTCCTACATCAACGCCGTGTCCGCCATCTGCGAGGCCAGCGGCGCCAACGTGCAGGAAGTGGCCAACGGCATGGGCATGGATGCGCGCATCGGCCGGCGGTTCCTGGATGCCTCGCTCGGCTTCGGCGGCAGTTGTTTCCCCAAGGATCTCAGCGCCTTCATCAAGATCGCCGAGGAACTGGGCTGCGACTTCAAGCTGCTCAAGGAAGTGCAGCGCATCAACGAAGTGCAGATGGACCGGTTCGTGAAGAAAATCACCGAGACCCTCTGGGTGCTCAAGGGCAAGAAAATCGGCGTGCTCGGCCTGGCCTTCAAGCAGAACACCGACGACGTCCGCATGTCGCCCGCCATTGACCTCTGCCTGCGCCTGCAGAAGGAGGGCGCCAGCCTGCGCGTGCATGACCCCAAGGCCATGGACAAAGCCAAGGCCCTGCTCAAAGACGTGACCTACGTGGACGACATGAATGCCGTGGCCGAGGGTTGCGATGCCATCGTCATCGCCACCGAATGGCCGGAGTTTAAACATCTGGATCTGGAAGTCGCCCGCAAAGGCCTGAGCCATCCCATCATGTTCGACGGCCGCAATTTGTTTGATCCCAAGGAAATGGAAAAGTCCGGCTGGATCTACAAGAGCATCGGCCGGTAAGATTTTTTCCCATTCATACTCGTACTCTTAATCGTAATCATAATCGTTCCCTCAGCCCAAACTCCGGGACGAGCACGATTAAGATTATGATTACGATTAAGAGAATAAGACCGAGCCGGTTTGCGCCGGCATTCCGCCATGGCTGCCCAGGTTGTTGAAGTCTCCGCCGGCTTGATTTTTCGCGGCGGCAAACTGCTCCTCACTCAACGGCACTCCGGCGCGCACCTCGGCGGGCTGTGGGAATTCCCCGGCGGCAAGCGGGAGCCGCACGAAACCTTTGAGCAATGCCTCGTTCGCGAACTGCGCGAGGAACTCGGCGTGACCATCACCGTGGGCGAACTGCTGGAAAGCCTCACCCACGATTACCCGGAGAAATCCGTGCATCTGAAATTCTTCGCCTGCCGGCTGATCCAGGGCGAACCCCAACCGCTCGACTGCGCCGCGCTGGCGTGGGCTACCCGCGCCGAACTGGACGCTTACGAATTCCCTGCCGCCGACGCCCGCCTGCTGGAGCTGCTGCGCCAACGGACCGAACTCTGGGTCTGATACGGTGGGGCGAGCGTCCTCGCGAGCCGGGCTGTGACGCGAAGGGCAACCCCATTTTTCTTTGCGCCTCTCTGCGTTCTTCTGCGGAAATTCCTGAAATTCGCGAATCACATCCTCGCCTTGGTTTCTTGGTTCCTTGGTGGTTATCCTCGCATTTTGTTTTAACAATGATTTTGCCATTTTTCAGTTCTTCAAATTTGCAACCCACTGGTCCGGAACAGCTTTAAACTCCCACCGCCGCCTTTTTTCGCCCAAAAAATAGAGTTCACCATTAAACCACATGCCTTCCGGCAGCGTGATAGAATGCTCGCCGGTATGCGAAAAAGCGCAACCAGAGCCGGCCCTTGGGCCGGTGTAGCGTCGGGCCTGTGGCCCGATTCCAGCAAGACCGGCATCCCGCCGGGCCCTCGGGTTATGCCCCGAGCCAACGCCGAACCCATGCCGCAATTATTTCGGAAACCGGAATACCTTGGGGAGCGCGCCCTCGCGGAAAACCCGGGGCGTCCGAAATCATCCCAACGCCTGGAACCAGGTCCACGCGCCACTGCCAGCGGCTCGGGTGCAGCCGGCAACGCCCGAGGCGCGCGTGCTCCCCAGATCCAGTTATCCGGCCCGATCAAACCAAATCAAACCACCTGGTCTTACGGGCGGACGGGGGTGGGGAAGCTGGAGCCCCGCATCCCGGCCTTCTTTCCCAGTGGGGGAAGGAGAATTCGTTCGCCCCGGCTGGGGCTTGGAAAGGAGCGTTGGTCAAACCCACGGCTGGCGCCGTGGGCTACTATCGTCCGCTGCTCCGCAGCTTTACGGGACCTGTGGACGAGCCGGCCGCGCTCCGAAAATCGGCGAAATCCGACCGGATCAAACCGGATCAAACCACTTTTATGCCGGCGACCATCTGCGGCGGGCAGGGGATTGCCCGCCCCACCCAAGCCTTGGCGCGAAAAAGTGAAATTACCAAACGAACCCAAATTTTTTGGAGCAGATTTGAAATCCATGGCCTTGCAGCTATGGAACTTGCATCGAGAAACCGCGCTTTTTAAAATTGGGTTCGTTTGGCTTCGTCTGCGGGGGGTGCGAGGGGGCCGGGCGGACCGGCCGGCCATTATGTGCAGCGCAACCAACAAAAAACCGCGCCCCGGTGGGGGCGCGGCGAAAGGAGACAATGATGAAATCAGACTTTGCCGAGGCTGGCTTCGACCACCTGCTTGAAGTTGTTTTCGCCGGGCTTCACGATGCCGAATTCGCGCTGGGCGTTTTCGGGCGAATCGCTCGCGTGCGCGGCGTTGACCATGATGGTGGAGCCGAATTCGCGGCGGATGGATCCGGGCGGCGCCTTGGAAGGATCGGTCGGCCCGAGGACGTCACGGATTTTGGCCACGGCATTGACGCCTTCATAAACCAGGGCGATGCATTTTTCGGTGCCGGGCTTCTGCCAGTCGGCTTCGGGCAGTTCGGTCGGCGCGTGGCCAGCCATGAAGCGGACGATGTTGTTGAACTGGTCGTCGCCGAAGAGCGGCCCGACCACTTCGCCGAGTTGCTTTTCCGTTTCCGCGGGAATCTTGAACCCGAGTTCCTTTTCCAGGGCGGCGCGGGACTTGGC
>DATJIU010000018.1:0-7754 GCA_035492855.1 Dongiaceae bacterium
CTCCAGCGAACTCAGGGTCTTGATCTTGCTCTCGTCGTAATTGTGCTTCGTTTTTTCAGCCATAGAAAATCCAGGAAAAAGATGCGGCAAACGGGCGAGGTTGAAAACAGAAAAGCAACGGAGGGTTTAACTCAAACCCAGTTCTTTTACAAAATGGGCGTCTTCGCGATACTTCTTTTCGCACCCCAACTGCTCAATGACAATTTCCCGAACCTTTGCGGCAATCTGTTCACTACTCCATTGTCCCGGCGGACCGCCCAACCGGTCGGCACCGTGAGCCACTAGCCAGCGAGCCAAACCGCCGATATCGGCCAAAGCCGGTCCGAATTCATAACGCAACGGGCGGGTCATAAGGGCAAATAACCAACCAGTCAACCCTGCCGCAAAAAGCGCGAATGCCGCCGGCGCCGCCGCCAACAAATTCAGGATAAAGCTGGGACCGGGGGAAATCCTGGCAAGACTGCCCGAAACCACTCCTGCCATTCCCACCACAGCCACGACCCCAAAACCGAACAACCACCACGGCCGGACCATTTCGGGACGTTCAGCAATTCCGACTTCCACAAGTATTTTATCGAGCAGTTCCTGCCGACGTGTCAGCGGAAACAATTTGGCAGTGGCAACCTCCGAACGGATTTCGCGACGCTGAAATCCTCCATATCGGATAAGTCCCACGCGAACACGGTAAAAGGCGCGTTGAGTTTGGCATTGCGCTGGACCGGCATTTCCCACTTTGCGCATGACGAACTCAATAATATCACGCGGAGTTGTCATCCTTTCCGCGTCGGAATCTTCAATGGAAACACCAAACGCTTCCTCAACTTTCATGATGATTTCGACGCCATCGAGTCCCATGCGGCGAGCTTGCTACCCGGTTTCGACCAAGTCAATCCGGAGTAAAAGCAAAAAAAAGGTCGGATATTAACTGCCCTTGCGTCCCTTGAAGGTCAGTTCGGCGATGCCGGACTTGTCGAGGTCGCCCAGGCCTTCGCGGATCATGCGGTCGTATTGTTTTTTGGTGGCGGCGGCGAGCGGCAGGTTCAGGCCCTGTTCCTTGGCCAGCTTGAGCGCGATGCCGGAATCCTTGGCGGCGTGGGCGGCGGAGAAAAAGCAGGAATGCTCGCGGTTTTGCATGTCCTCACCATCGGTCTGAAGCACACCGGAGCGCGCGCCGGTCTGGGCGAACACCTCGCGCAGCAGGGTAAGGTCCAGCCCCAGGGCCGCGCCCAATCCCAGGCCTTCGGCCAGCGCGGCGGTGTTGGCGTTCATGACCATGTTCACCAGCGCCTTGACCGCGGCGGCCTGGCCCGCCGGCCCGATGTAGCGCAACGCGCTGCTGAGTTTTTCCAGGATGGGCCGGGCGCGTTCAAACACCTCCGGCCGCCCGCCGCACATCAGATACAGCGTGCCCTGCCGCGCCTGCGGAATGCTGGAGGCCATGCAGGCTTCCAGCGAACTCGCGCCCTTGGCGGCGCACTTCTGCTCCACCCAGCGATGCACCGCCGGGGTAACGGTGGCGCAGTTGATGAACAGCTTGCCCCGCGCGCGGGTGAGCAGGCCGCGCCGGTAAATCTGCTTCATGGCGGCATCGTCGCTGACCACGGTGATAATGACATCCGCCCGCGCGGTGACCTGCGCCAGGGTTTCCGCCGCGACACTGCCGAGTTCCCCCGCCAGGGCCGTGGCCGCGGCGGCGTTGACATCATAAACTGCGGCGACCGGCCAGCCGCATTCCTGCAGCCGCCGCGCCATGTTGGCGCCCATGCGCCCCACTCCGACAAAGCCAATTTTCTCCGGCATAAAAACGTCTCCTCTGCGTCTCCTGTGGCGGTGCATCCGCCGGTGCGAGCTTGGGTCGCGCAGCGGGGCAAGTCAAACCGGAAGCCGGGGGCGGCCGGAGAAATTCCGCGTTGACGGCGGCGGCGGTTGGGTTAGGTTGGGCGCGTCAATGAAGTCCATTGTCACCCATTTTAACCGGATGCCAAAGTGCGCCATTTGGCGGCACCTTATGGTAAAGGCATGCCTGGTTGCCGGTGGGGACTTGAATTTCTAGAACCAAACAATTTCACCAACCCACCGTCGGCCTCCGGCGGTGGGTTTTTTGTTCGCCCGACGCCGTGCCGCCCCGCGCAATGAAACCAGCGAATTCTGAATCCTCCCGGCCGGCCCCGCTCTGGCTGGTGGTGGCGGCCTTTGTGGCGATCTATCTCATCTGGGGCTCCACGTATCTGGGCATCCGTTATGCCGTGGAATCCATCCCGCCGTTCTTCATGGCAGCGACGCGGCATCTGGTGGCAGGCGTAATATTATTCACCCTGGCGCGGTGGCAAGGCGCGCCGCTGCCGTCGGCCATTGAATGGCGCGATGCCACTCTCATCGGGTGCCTGCTGCTGGTGGTGGGCAACGGTGGCGTCACGTGGGCGGAACAGACCATTCCCTCGGGCATCGCGGCCCTGCTGGTGGCGCTGATGCCGGTGTGGATGGTGTTGTGCGATTGGTGGCGACCGGGCGGGCAACGGCCCCGGGCTCTGGTAGGCGCGGGCCTGGTGCTCGGCCTCGGCGGCGTGGTGGCGCTGGTGCGCAGGCAAATGGGCGGCAGCACGCCCGGGTACAGTTGGGGCGTGCTGGTGCTGCTGGCGGCTTCCTTTTGCTGGGCAGTGGGCTCGGTGTTCAGCCGCACGGCGCACAAGCCCGCTTCGCCGTTTCTGGGAGTGTCGCTGCAAATGCTCACTGGCGGCGCCATCATGCTGGGAATCGCGGGAGTGCGCGGCGAGTTTCGCCAGTTCTCCCCCAGCCAAGTCAGTGCGGTGTCGTTCTGGGCGTGGGCGTATCTCACGGTGGCGGGTTCGCTGGTGGCGTACACGGCTTACGTGTGGTTGATTCATGTAAGCACGCCGGCAAAGGTGGCCACGTGCGCGTATGTGAATCCGCTCATCGCGGTGCTGCTGGGCTGCACCATCGGGCATGAGGCGTTTACGCATGACATTTTCCTAGCGGGCGCTTTAATCATTGCCGCCGTGGTGTTGGTTTTGCGCGGAGGGAACAGTAAATCCACCCCGGCGCCGCCAACCGAGGACGTGGCTTAGCGGCGCGCCTCCCTGCCTGCACAGTGCGAGGCTGACAAACCGGGGGCAAAGGTGTATTCCTTCGTTCACGGGACGAATGCGCTATGCATAAATTGATCGGCGTCATCTGCCTGGTTTGCGGTGTGTTGCTGCTCACCTGGACCTATAACTACCTGCACACGCTGGCCCCCCAGTTGCACAAGGTGGTGTTCGGCTCGCTGCCGGAAAAAGCGCGCTATTTTGCCATCGCCGGCCTGGTGCTCTCGGTCCTCGGCCTGTTTCAAATCTTTTACCCGAGCAAATAACCCGGGAGCCGGGCCTCAAAATTCCGTGCCAGGAACCATTTTAATCTTCCCAACGCCGAAAATGCGGGAATAGACTGCGCCTGTTGCGATGAACAACCCAATCGCTCAAACCCGTCCCCATTCCTGAAGCCCTCAACCTGTCCCCAACCATGAAACTGAACCGTCGCCATTTTCTCGGCACTGCCGGGATGTTCGGAGCCGCCGCATTGGCCGGCGCCTCAACTCCCACCACCGCCCTGGCCGATAGCCCGGCAACTCCCCGCCCCCGGCTCAAGCTGGGCATTGCCACCTATTCCTACTGGCACTTCCGCGACCCCAAGGTGTCCATCGAGGCGGTCATTGACAAGGCGGCGGCCATCGGCGTGGAAGGCCTGGACATTTTGCACCGGCAGATGGACCTGCCGGAGAAAGAACCGCTCACGGCCGAACACCGTAAATACTTGAACAAGCTTAAACATCAAGCCTTCCGCGCGGGCATCGCGCCGGTGTGTCTCTCTACGCATCAGACATTTGTGAGTCCGGACCCGCAGGTTATCTCCGACAACGTTACCCACACCGAAAAGTGCATCGAGATCTGCTACCAGATGGGCATCCCCTGCATGCGCATCAACACCGGCCGCTGGGGTACCACCGCCGATTTTGATGAACTCATGAAAAACCGCGGCATCGAACCCGTGCTGCCCGGCCACACCGAGGAGGAAGGTTTCAAATGGTGCATTGACGGCATCCAGCGGTGCCTCGACAAGGCGGCGCAATGCGGCGTGGTGCTGGCCCTGGAAAACCATTGGGGCCTGGCGCGCACTCCGGAAGGATTGTTAAGAATCTTAAACAGCATTTCCTCCCCCTGGCTCGGCGCGCTGATGGATACCGGCAACTTCCTGGAAAATCCTTACGACAAGTTAAAGGCCATCGCGCCGAAGGCCGTGTACGTGCAGGCCAAGACCTACTACGGCGGCGGGGAATGGTACACCCTGGACCTGGACTACAAACGCATCGCGGGCATTTTGGCCGACGCCAACTACACCGGCTGGGTGTCGCTCGAAATGGAAGGCAAGGAAGACCCCGACCTCGCCGTGCCGCGCAGCATTGCGCTGTTGCGCCAGGCATTCAACATTCCCGCGTAGCGGAAACTCCGAGCCCCAGACACCGGGCCAACGTGGCAACAGCATCGCGGCGGGGGCCTTCGCCATGGCGGCAAAACCCGGCTGGTCCCGTTTGCCGCGGCTTTCCCCGCTCCGGCTTGACACCCCCCGCCAATTGTGAAAGGCTCGGCAGGGCAACCCGGAGTAGATGTTATCAGTACGTGACTTGTGACGAGGCGCGCCGCTGAAAAAGGAGCATTGGCAGCCACCCCGTATCCAGCAACGGTTCGGTCCGTACCCATTTCCCTGCTCAAACAGGTTTCAACCCCGGGCGGCAGGGCAGCTCCCCCATTTATCCGGCAGCATTAGCCTGCCGCAAGCGCACGCCGTAAGGCTGCGGAAAATCAGAGGCGGACATGAAGGTGCCCCGCGCAACATGGATCGAACGAGTGGTTCTGAAAAAGGAGATGCGGTCTTCTGGAAATTGCCGGCGAAATCCTCCGGCGGTGTCCGGCTGCGGCGGGTAATAACATGATATTATGATTTCCTCACACCAGCCACCGCTGCCGGCTTCCCGGTTGGCCGGCCCCTCCCCGGTCGTCCGCGAGGAAATTTCGCTGCCGGCACTGACCACGCTCGTGGTATGGACCACCGTTTTGACCGTGGGCCTGCTCGGACTGTGGTTGCATTATCCTCGGCCTGGAGTACCAGCGTCCATCCCGGCCATCCAGGCGGAACTGTTGCAGGTGAAACTGACCGCCGCGCCGCCGCAAAACGCCGCCGCTTCCCGGGAAGCCGAACCCGCTCCGGAAACCCAGCTCTCCGTGCCGCTTGTACCCCCGCTGCCCCAAATGGCCGCGCCGCAACCAGCTGCGGCCTTTGTCGTGCCGGTGCCGTTCCCGGCAACGACGACCCTCGCTGCGGCCACTGCCTCCGGCGCTGCCACCACGGCGACATCCGATGGCAACGCCGTCCCGGAACTGGACTGGGATCACGGCGACAACCAGCAGCCGCGCCCGGAATATCCCCGGCGCGCGGTGTTGGAAGGCCAGCAAGGCACGGTACAACTGCGCTTTCGCGTGGATGCCACCGGCCGGGTGGCCACCGTGGAAATCACCGATCCCAGCCCGTGGCCGCTGTTAAATCAGGCTGCGGAAACCGCCATCCGTGAAACCTGGCGGTTCCGGCCCGGACGGGTCCGCTGGTTCAAAGTGCCCATCCGGTTTCGCTTGGAGGATTGAGCCATGTCTCCCCTGCTCGCCAACGTGGTTTTCACCTGCTTCACCAAGGGCGGCCCGGTGATGTGGCCGATCTTGCTGACGTTCCTCGGCGCGGCGGTCATCATCCTCGAACGCGCGCTCTGGTGGTGGCGGCTGCAACGCGACACCCGGGCCGCCACGTTGCAGGAATGCTTTGCCGCCATCGCCGCGGGTGACTTCACTCGTGCCGTTACCCTGACGGAAACCCGGACCGACCCCTATCTGCGCACCGTGCATGCCGGGCTCACCCAGGCCCACACCTCACTGCTGGGGGCGATGGAACTCGCCGCGGCGGAGGAACTGGAGCAGGGCGACCAGCGGCAATGGATTTTGAGCACGTTTGTGACGCTCGCCCCGTTGCTGGGATTGCTGGGTACGGTCACGGGCATCATGCGCTCGTTCAGTTTTCTCACCGGCACCCAATTGGCGCCGGCGCAGGTCAGCGGCGGCATCGCCGAAGCCCTCATTGCCACCGCCTGCGGCCTCGGCATCGCCATCCTCTGCCTGCTGCCGCATAATTATTTCAACCGGCGGCAAACCAAATTCCGCACCCGCCTGGAACACACCATCAACCACGTGGAACTGCTGGTGGAATCCGCCCGGCATCACGGGCACGACTTGGAAGGCTTTGCCCGGAACCGGGCTGGCATCAAAACCGGGGCTCCAACCGGGGAGGTCGCATGCCCGTAAAACTGGGACCCCGGCAGACCGGCGAAACGGAGGCGCGGATCGAAATCATCCCGCTGATTGACATCATGTTTTTCCTGCTCGCCAGCTTCATGCTGGTAAGCTTGAGCATGGTACACCTCACGGCGGTCCCGGTGAACCTGCCCACCGCCACCACCGCCACGACCGAAACCCAAAAAGATTTTCTCGCCCTCACCGTGGATGCCGCCGGGCAAATCTTCCTGGACCAAAAACCGGTGGGCGCCCATGAACTGCTGGCCACTCTGAAGGCGCGCCGGCAGGCGCAACCCGAATTGCGCGTGCTCGTAAGCGGCGACGCCGCCGCCCGGCACGGCGACGTGCTCCGCGTGCTGGACCTCGCGCGCGCGGCCGGCATCGAACGCGTGGCGTTTGAGGTGCATCCTCCGGCCGCCGCTCCATGACCCATGAAGGTGAACCGCGCGCTCATGGTCCTGAACGCCTGCGGCGTAATCGCCCTGGGCGCACTGTGCGTGGTGCAATGGCGGTTCAATGCCCGGTTGAACGGGAAGGTGCTCGCCGCGGAAAATGCCTTCCGCGAGCAGGCCGCCAAATTGGCCGCGGCCACCCGGACGCTTCAGGGTTCTTCCGCCGATCTGGAGGATTTCCGCACCCAAATCATCCACACCCACGCCAGCCTGAAGGAAACCCAGGACCGGCTGGCCGAAGCCGAACAACAATTGCAGCAGGCCACCACCGCACGCGACCAGCTCCAGGCCCAACTGGCGAAATGGCAGGCTGCCGTAACCGCGCGCGACGACCGTCTGCAGGAGGCCAACGTCCAGATTCAGAAGCTGGCCGCCGATCGCAACGAGGCAGTGACCAAATACAACGATCTGGCCGGAAAATACAATGCCGCCGTTTCGAGCCTGAACGTGGCGCTCGACCGCATCAAACAATTAACCCAAACCACCAACACCTCCGGCTCCTCTTCAGAAAAGGAATGACCGCATGCAACTGTTGAAGAAGAACAGCCCATACGTACTTGCCGCGCTGGCCGCGACTCAGGCCAAGCTCCCGCAAATCCACGCTCAGAGCGCCACCAACACCCCCACCCTGCTCAGTCCCGTGGTGGTTACGGAAAAGCGCGTCCCCGCGACCCCCGACCAAACTTACTCCACACCCCAGGCCCAAACCGCCACGTGGACCGATACGCCCATTGTGGCCACGCCCATGTCCATTCAGGTCATCCCGCTACAGGTCATCCAGGACCAGGGCGTGGACCGGGTGAAAGATGTTTACCGCAATGTTAGCGGGGTGATGCCGGTGAAGTCGGAAAGCAGCGGCATTCAATTCGAGAACGCCTACATTCGCGGCTTTTCCCAGCGCATGTACGTG
>DATJIU010000019.1:0-8081 GCA_035492855.1 Dongiaceae bacterium
ACGCGGCCCAGGCCCTCGTCAATCTTGCCCTTGCGCTTGACCACCTGCAAATCGCCATCCCGGAGGATGGAGACGCCGGCGCTGTCGTAGCCGCGATATTCCAGCCGCCGCAAAGCTTCCAGCAGAATGGGGCTGGCCTGTTGTTTGCCGATGTATCCAATGATGCCGCACATGAGTTCTAGCTTGCTTTGAATTCTGAAACCGGGGACGCTCCTAACCGTTCCGAAACCGCAATTTTACCGGTTGCTTGCGCTTTCGCCATTGAACAGGAGACTATAGCTGGCATACTTCAGCGCAAGAACGTAATTTTTTTTATGCCACAGACCACACGTCAATCACCCAACACGAGCAACGTCCTGTGTGTCATCATGGGCGGGGGCCAGGGCAAACGGCTCTTTCCGCTGACCCGTGAACGTTCCAAACCCGCCGTGCCCCTCGCCGGCAAGTACCGGCTGGTGGACATCCCGATTTCCAACTGCATCAACTCCGGCCTGCGCCGCGTGTACCTGCTCACGCAGTTCAACTCCGCGTCGTTGCACCGGCACATTTCGCAGTCCTATAAGTTCGACCATTTCACGGGCGGCTTTGTGGAGATCCTGGCGGCCGAGCAGACGGCCAACGACACCTCGTGGTACCAGGGCACAGCCGACGCCGTCCGGAAGAACATGATTCATTTCATGAATCATCCGTTCGATTACATGCTCATCCTCAGCGGCGACCAGTTGTACCGCATGGATTTCCGGCTGGTCATTGCGCAGCATGCCGAATCCGGCGCGGATCTCACGGTGGCCACCATCCCGGTGCCGCGGTCCGAGGTGCCGGCGCTCGGCATCATGCAAATCAACGCCGACCGGCAGATCACGCGGTTTGTCGAAAAAACCTCCGACCCGGCCGTGCAGGACACCCTGCGGCTGGATCGCGCGTGGTATCCCGAACTCGGCATCACTGAGGACAAGGAACTGTTCCTCGCCTCGATGGGCATCTACGTTTTCAACCGCAAGGTCATCCAGCACCTGCTGGACAACAGCTTCACGGATTTCGGCAAGCATATCATCCCGGACGCCATCAAGACCCACAAGGTCTGCTCGTACGTTTTCCAGGGTTACTGGGAGGACATCGGGACGATCCGCTCGTTTTTCGAGGCGAACCTGGACGTGGCCAACGAACTGCCGCGCTTCAACTTTTTCGACATGAACGCGCCGATCTTTTCGCGGCCGCGGTTCCTGCCGGCTTCCAAGATCAACGGCGCGCAAATTGACCATGCGGTCATTTCCGACGGCTGCATCATCAACCAGGCCACGGTCCAGCAGAGCATCGTGGGCATCCGCAGCCTGGTGGGCGCCGGCAGCCACTTGCACCGCGTGATCTTGCTGGGCGGCGACTTTTACGAGTCGGGCGAGTCGGTGCAGAAAAATGCCGAGACCGGCCGGCCCAATATCGGCATCGGCCGCAATACGCGCATCGAAAACGCCATCATCGACAAGAACGCCCGGATCGGCGACAACGTCGTCATCTCCCCTGCGGGCAAGCCGGAGAATGTGGACCATCCGCTGTACTACATCCGCGACGGGATTGTGATTGTGCCCAAGGGCGGCATCATCCCGCACGGCACGGTGATTTAGGGATCAAAGTGTGCCAGGCTGGGTGGCCGGATGCCATTGAATAACGGAAGCCACTGACTTCAATGCTGTTACAACACAGCGAGGCGCATTTTGACTTTTGTTGCCAGCAACCCAGTTGGCCGTGACATTTAACACTCTTAAAGCATTTCCGGAAAAAACGGGTTTCACTCTGCCCGGCGGGTCGAGACTGGAGAGACGGGAAGGCATGCTGCGGGGATGCCCCTATTCCACCGGTTGGATGCGGACGGAGACCTCCATTTTACGGTCGGTGGTGCCCTTGTAGTGGCCCATCATCGGCGGCACATCAGCGTAGTCCCGGCCCACGGCAATTTTGATGTAGGTCTCGTCCGGCTGCCGGTTGTGCGTGGGGTCCAGCGCCACCCAACCGATGCCGGGGATCAGCACTTCCATCCAAGCGTGCGTGGCACTGGCGGTTTCCGTGGCCAGGTAGCCGCTCACATAGAGCGCGGGAATCTTCAGCGCGCGGCAGAGGCCGATCAGCACATGGGCAAAATCCTGGCACACGCCCCGCCGGTCCTGCAAGGTATCGAGCATCTGCGTATGCACACCGGTGCTGCTGGGCTCGTACTTCATCTGCCCGTACACCCAGTTCATCAGAGCCACGGCGGCCTGCCAGGTGTCGGTTATTCCCACAGTGGCGTCCACTGCCAGTTTCCACACCTCGGGCGTGACCGTCACAAACTGGCTGTCGGGCAGGAAGTCAAACACCCGCGGTTCGCGGGCCGCCTCCCCGATGCGCGCCAACGGCCAGGGCGTCGCGTCCGGCGCCAACTGCAGCCGGCGCCGGACATTCACCCGCAACTGGCTTTCGACGAGCAGGGTGGTATGGGGTTCCGCAATTTCAAAATGATGCACCACGTTGGAGTAAAAGTCGTGGTGATGCCGCAGCCGGGCCGCGGGCAAGACTTTCAACAGGAACTGTTCCACGGTCTGCCCTTCGTCCGAAAACGGCTGCAGCCGCGCCTCGTTAAAGCTGTCCCGCACCGGGGCGGCGTAGGTGTAAAACGTGCGATGGATGATTTCCCACTTCATGGCCACAGATTTCTTCGGGTTCAAACCTCCACCACATCTACCGATACTTTCACTTCGTGCCGGCCCCCACCGGTCAGGATGCCCGCCACCGGGCTGACATCGCCGAAGTCCCGGCCGTACGCCACGGTGATGTGCTCCTCGCACGGCTGGCAGTTGTTGGTGGGGTCAAAATCCATCCAGCCCACACCCGGGCAAAAGATGGCAAACCACGCATGGCTGGCATCCACGCCCACGAGCCGGGGTTTGCCTTCGGGCGGGCGGGTGCGCAGGTAACCGCTGACATATTGCGCCGGCAGGCCCAGCGAACGCAAACAGGCGATGCCCAGATGGGCGAAATCCTGGCAGACACCCCGCCGCTTTTCCCAGACCTCCTCCAGCGGAGTCGCCACCGTGGTGGCCTTGGGATCGTATTTGAAATCGGTGAAAATGCGCCGGGTGAGTTCCTGCGCCCCGGCCAACAGGGACAGCCGGGGAGTGAAACTTTCCCGGGCGTAAGCAGCCAGGTCCTCCGCAGCGCGAACCTGCGGGGAATCAAAGACAAACTGATAGGGTCCCACCACCGCGGGCGAGACCGGGTCGCGAAACAATTCCGCCACCTCCTCCCAAGGCGGCGCGGACTCCGCCGGCCGGAGCGAGGGCGCTGTTACAGCTACCTGACTGTGGGTAATGATTTCCAGCGAGCGATGCACTTCCTGGAGGCTGAACAGGCACAGCTCATTGCCAAAATAATCTCGCCGGGTCTGGCGCAAGGTCGGCTCGGGGCTGATCTCCAGCGTAAAGGCGGAGCAGGACTGCGTGGCGGTAACCCGCGGGGCCAACCGGGCCACGTGCTGCGAAACGCTCACGGGAGCGGCATATTCGTAAAGCGTGCGATGCGTGACTTCGTAGTTCATGATTCGCTCCCCCGGCCGGTGCGCGAAATGGCGGCATGCGCAAAATAATTAGCCGCGATGGCGTCGGAAATCTGTGGCAGCGCCTGCAAAGTGGCGGTAATGGTGGCACTCAGATTCGTCTCCGTCCATTTCACACTGGGACTGGCCAGTTCGCGCGCGTCAGTTTGATTCAGCCGGGCCAGGCACTGCCCCACCACCTGTTTGCCGGCGCCGGGCGCGTCCTCGCGTTCCTCCGGCAGCTTTTCAAAGTGCTTGGCCAGTTGCTTGATTTGGAACAGCACCGAACGCGGATTTTTGTCATCCAACAAAACCAGATCAAACACCGCCGGCACAGTGGCCACCAGGTTGTAACGCGAACGGAAGGTGATGGAACAATCCACCACTTCCAGCACGGCTTCGAGCACACTGGGATTCTCCGCTTCGGGCGAATGGAGCGTGGCGTTCAACAAAGTGCAGAGGTACACGGCGCGTTCCAGCCGCAGGCCCATGTCGAGAAACCGCCAGGCTTGGGCACGGGTCATGTTTTCCCGGGCCAGCCCGTGGAAGGCCGCAAGGCCGATGAGCGTCTCGTTGAGAATGCCCATGGCATCGCCGGTGAGCATCACCAGGCTGGCGGTGGGCGTGGCAAAGCGGTCATTAAGCTGGCTGAGCACCCGCCACATGTCGTTCGAGGTGCGGTCGCGCACCAGCATGGCGAGCCGTTGCAGATGGTCGGCGCTCTGCCGCAAACTGCCCGGGCGCTCCAGGTCAAAAATGGCCGCCAGCAATTCCGCCTCGAAGGCTTCCGCGTTCTGGCGCAGCTCCGGCTTCTCGGATATCCCCGGCAACTGGCCCTGCGTTTCGAGGGTTTGCAACAAGGGGGCCAGCAGGGGTTGCGCGCCGCTGGAGCGTTCGGGATTGAACAGCCGCAGCGAGCTGCGCAGCAGCCGCGCGGTGGCGTCGGCCCGCTCGGAATACCGGCCGAGCCAGAAAAAGTTGTCCGCCAGCCGCGATGGCAGGTTGTTGCCCGTGCGCCGGAGTTCGACATTGTGCCGGTCCGCCTGCAGCAAGGTCAGCTCGGTCACGGGGGTGAGGGAAGGAATCCAAGTGTCCTTGCTGCTGCCGCCACGTTGCATGGAAATGAACCGCCCGCCTCCATCCGGCGAAACCCGGGTCAGGCCGCCCGGCATGACCTGATAGCCCTGCGGCGTCGCCACCAAAAATACGCGCAACCCAATGGGCTTGGGCACCAGGATGTCCTTTTCCCAGGCTGGCGCGGTGGCAAATTCCACGCGTTCCTGCGCC
Organism: Dongiaceae bacterium; assembly: GCA_035492855.1. Classification (GTDB taxonomy): domain Bacteria; phylum Verrucomicrobiota; class Verrucomicrobiia; order Limisphaerales; family JAFMIX01; genus JAFMIX01. The sequence continues at coordinate 4,853 of DATJIU010000019.1, forward strand.
ACGAACAGGTCCGGGTCGAACCGGATATGGCGGGCGACTTCCTCCTGCCCGGCGGCATCCAGCGGCTGGCTCGGATCCGGCAGCTTCAGGTGTGACCGGAACGCCGGCTTCACCACCAGTTCATCCAGGTGTTCGAGCACGTAATCACGGGCCTCCTTCTGGCCGCACCACCAGGTGGCCACCGACGGGAGCAGCAGTTTTTCACCCAGGATGTGGTCGCACAATCCGGGCAGGAAGGCCATGAAGGCGGGGCTTTGCACCAGGCCGCTGCCCAGCGCATTGGCCACCACCACGTTGCCGGCGCGCACCGCTTCCACCAGACCGGGCACGCCCAGCATGGAATCATTGCGCAATTCCAGCGGGTCGCAAAAATCATCATCCACCCGGCGGAAAATGACATCCACACGCTCCAGGCCATTGAGGGTTTTGAGCCAAACCTGGTTGTCGCGTACCGTCAAATCCTGGCCTTCCACCAGCATGTAACCAAGATACCGCGCCAGGTAGGCCTGCTCAAAATAGGTTTCGTTGTGCGGCCCCGGCGTGAGCAACACCACCCGCGCGACATCGGCACCGCGGGGCGACAGCCCGGTCAGCGTGTTTTGCAGTTCCCGGAAGAACCCCGCCAGCCGGCGCACGTTGTGGTCGCGGAAAGCCTCGGGCAGCGTGCGCGAGGTGACCAGGCGGTTGGCCAGCGCGTAACCCGCGCCCGTGGGAATCTGGGTGCGGTCGGAAACCACCCACCACCGGCCGTCCGGCGACCGGGCCAGATCCGCGGCGTAAAAGTTCAGGTAGCGGTCGCCCGGCACCCGGACGCCGTGACAGGGCCGAAGGAAGTCCGGCTGGCCAAACACCATCGCCGGCGACAGCCAGCGCGAATAGATCAGTTCCTGCTTGCCGTAACAATCGGCGAGGATCCGGTTTAGCAACTTCGCCCGCTGGATAAGGCCTGCTTCCAGAACGCTCCATTCCTCCGGCGCGATGACCAACGGCACGGAATCCAGTTGCCAAGGCCGGTCCATGCCCCGCGGATCCCCGTAAACGTTGTAAGCAATTCCCTGCTCATGGACCAGCCGCTCACAGATGTCCCGCCGCCGTTTTAACTCTGCGGGGCTGTAAGATCCCAGGGCGGCAACCAGTTTGGCGTAGTGGGGGCGGACGCCCCCGGCGTCGGCCATAAATTCATCGTAACCGGCGTTGCCGGATGGATATCCGGCCAGTAGAGGGGACGCCGCCGGCTTGGCCGCGGCGGCTCCCGGAGTCGTTTGTGACTGGGACTGGGACATTTGCGAATGGTTGCGTGTGCCTCGTTTTTGTGGCGCGTCAGACATTGCGCAAATCCAGCGTAAAAGGAAAGTCGCCGTTCGGGATTTTTGGCGGCGGCACAAACTGGCCCGGCTGGTGGTCGTGCCGGAAGAAGCGGGACAACCGGCGGGATTCCGCCTCGTAGCTGTTCACCGGGAACGTGTCGTAACTGCGACCGCCCGGATGCGTCACGTGGTAGGTGCAGCCCCCCAGTGAGCGCCGGTTCCACACGTCATACAAATCGAACCGCAGCGGTGCGTGTACCCCGATGGTCGGTTGCAGGCATCCCGGCGGCTGCCAGGCCCGGTACCGCACCCCGGCCACGCCTTCACCGTTCGTGCCCGTGGGATGCAACGGCACCCGGTGTCCGTTGCAAGTGAGGGCAAAGCGGTCGCCGACCAGCCCTCGGGCCTTGACCTGCAGGCGCTCGAGCGAGCTGTCCACGTACCGCACGGTGCCGCCGCCGCCCGGCTCCTCGCCGAGCACATGCCAGGGTTCGAGTGCGGTGCGCAGTTCAAGCTGAAGGTCGCGCTGTTCCAGATCGCCCACAAAGGGGAACCGGAATTCAAAATGCGGCGCGAACCAGTCAAACTCAAACGGATAGCCGGCATCGCGCAGGTCGCGAACGACGTCCCGGAAATCCGTTTCGCAAAAGTGCGGCAGCATCCAGCGGTCATGGATGTCCGTGCCCCAGCGGACCAGATCGTTTTTATAGGGCTCGTTCCAGAATTTGGCCACCAGCCCGCGCAACAGCAGGTGTTGGGCAAGGCTCATGCGGGCGTGCGGCGGCATCTCAAACGCGCGCATCTCCACCAGCCCCAGCCGGCCGGCGCTGCTTTCCGGCGCGAACAGTTTGTCGATGGAAAACTCGGCGCGATGGGTGTTGCCGCTCGCGTCAATGAGCAGGTTGCGGAACAGCCGGTCGCACAGCCATGGCGGGGTGTAGCCGAATTTGCCGATGCTGCGGTCCAGTTCCTTGAAGGCGACGTCGAGTTCGTACAGCGAATCATTGCGGGCCTCGTCAATGCGGGGGGCCTGGGAAGTTGGGCCGATGAACAGCCCGCTGAACAGCCAGCTCAACGACGGATGGTTCTGCCAGTACGTCAGCAGCGAACGCAGCAAATCCGGCCGGCGCAACACCGGCGAATCGCCCGGCGTGGCGCCGCCGATAATGATGTGGTTGCCCCCTCCCGTGCCGGTATGCCGGCCGTCCACCATGAATTTTTCCGTACCCAGCCGGGTTTGGCGCGCCTCCTCGTAGAGTACCGTGGTGCGCTCCACCAGCTCATCCCAGGAATGGCTGGGATGTAAATTGACCTCGATAACCCCGGGGTCGGGGGTGACGGCCAGCTTGTTCAGGCGCGGGTCCCGCGGCGGGGTCTCACCCTCGATGATGACCGGCAGGCCCAGTTCGGTCACGGCGGTTTCAATGCCGGCCACGAGATCGAGATAATCCTCCGTGGCTTCCACCGGCGGCATAAACACATGCAACCGTCCCTCGCGGGGCTCGACGCAGAGCGCGGTGCGGACAATCCATGGCGCACTCTCGCCCTGGACGGGCCGCCGGTTCGGGTCGGATTCCGGCGGCAGCTCAGGCAGTTCGGGTTCCGGCTCCAGTCGGCCCAATTGTTGGGCCCGCTGCCCGGGGCCATAACCGGCCGGCAGCGGGACGCCGCCGGTGCGCAAAAATCGCTGGCCGCTGGTTTCGGGCCGGGCGCGGTAGGGAAATTCGCGGGGCAGTTCCGGCAACTGCGGTTGCGACGGGTCCCGCTGCCACACCCAGGGGAAGTCTTTTTCCGCCACCCACGGCAGGGAGTCTAACGGCAGCCGCAGGCCCATCGCCGAATCCCCGGGGATGAGCCAGAGCGTATCGTCATCGCGCCGGAACCACGCGCCGGACATCCACCCCTGCTGGTTGCCATACCAC
>DATJIU010000020.1:0-20137 GCA_035492855.1 Dongiaceae bacterium
ATGCACAAGGACGCCGCCGCCAAACTCGGCACCACACCCGAGGAACGGCTCGAAGCCGCCATTGACCGCGACCCGCGCCTCGCCGCCGCCGGCCGCAACCGCAAGCGGATCACCGACGTGGCCGCCTATTCCAATTACCAGCTCATCTCCGATCGTGGCTACGGCCCCGGCTGGGTGATGACCGGCGACGCCTTCGGATTTGTGGACCCCATGCTCTCGCCGGGCATGTTCCTCGCCCTGCATTCGGCCGAGTTGCTGGTCAAGCATCTGGACGACCTGCCCGCGTACTCGCGCCAGATGCGGAAAGTGATTCAAGGTTGGATGGGGTTGATTCAATATTTTTACGACGGCCGCATTTTTGCCATGTACAAATCGGGCACCTATTTCGAGTCGAAGTTCCCGAACAAAATTGCCGGGGTGCTCCATGAATTTTTCAACCGCAAGGTGGCCTTCATGGCTTCCGGCGCCACCACCACGTCGCGGTTCGGCCACGGCATGCTGGAGATCATGTCGCACCCCGCCAGTTGGAAAACGGACCCGGCCACGTTGGCGATCCGTTAAACCCAACACCACCGCGCGGCTCACTCGGTCAGGCGAGCCGTAAAACGAACCCCCGAACGAAGCCAAACGAACCCAAATTGGTTTGGCCTCAAAAATCTTTTGTAAGTAATTTCAAAATCGCATTATCCAAATAATTTTTCCTCCGAAAAAATTGGGTTCGTTTGGTAATTTTGTCCTTGCGGACGGCCACCGGGCAACGGCCCGATAAGTGCGGAATTCGGATTGCGGAGTGCGGAATAGGGCTGAGGGGGCACAGCTTCCTTGGCGCTGCTTGCCCCGTGGGGCAGACCAAGTGGTTTGATCCGGTTTGATTGGGTCGGATTTCGCAGAAATTGGGTAGGGCGGGCGCCTCCTGCCCGCCGCCGCGGCGTTGGTTGAGGCGTGGCGAACTTTGGGTGAAATGAGGCATCCCCGAATGGCGCTGCCGGCGCGCACGGAGTGACGCGCCCTACCCATCTGTGGCGGAGCCGAGCAATTGGCTGGCATATAAAACTGGTTTGATCCGGTTTGATTCGGTCGGATTCCGCCGGTTTCCCGAGCGCGGATGGTTCGTCCGCGCGTCCCCTAAAGCTGCGGAGCAGCGCACAAGAGTAGCCCACGGCGCCAGCCGTGGGTTTTGCCCTCCCATCCCACCAAGCCCCAGCGGGGCGAATCTTCCTCCACGATGATGGTGGATTGCGGATTGCCGCACGCGGCACAGTGCAGTTCTTCATTCTGCATCCTGCCTTCCGCATCCCTTTCCTCTCGGCCCCAGGGCCGGCTCTGGTTGCGGTTTTTCGCATCCCAACGAGCATTGTAACAGAGTCCCGGAACCCATGTGGTTTAATGGTGAACCCAATTTTTTGCGCCAAAAAATCAGGGTTTAAAAGTTTAAATCATTTCCGGGATAATGGGTTGCAAATTTGCAAAATCGAAAAAACGCAAAATCATTGTTAAAACAAAATGCGCGGCCGCAGCCAAAAATATCTTTCCGCGCAGAAGGGACCCCGGACTGAAGGCCGGCTTCGGCTGAAGCCGGGTGGAACGGTCCGGCAGGAGAAAAATTGGGGCCTTGGCTGGCGCAAGGAGCGGCAACTCGTTATAGTTTGGCCATGTACATCATTGGCATCGGTACTGCCACGCCGGCGCATCGCTATACGCAGGCCGATTGCTGGCAGGCGCTGCAAGCCTCCACCCGCTTTGGTGAACTTAATTCCCGCTCCCAGGTCATCTTGAAAAAAGTGCTGACCGGCGACAGCGGCATTGCCACCCGCCACTTCGGGATGCCGCAACTGGACCATGCCTTTGACCTCACGCCGGATGCGTTGCACGCGCGGTTTCGGGAGCACGCCCCGGCCCTCGCCACCAAGGCCGCCCGCGAGGCGCTCGCGCAGGCCGAGACGACCGTGGAAGAAATTGACGCCGTGCTCATCAGCACCTGCACGGGTTATTTGTGTCCGGGCCTTACGAGTTACGTGAGCGAACAGCTCGGGCTGCGGCAAACCGTGCTCGCCCTGGACCTGGTGGGCCAGGGTTGCGGGGCGGCCATTCCCAACCTGCAAACCGCCCAGGCGTTGTTGGCTGGCGGAACCGCCCGGCGCGTCCTGTCCATTTGCGTGGAGGTTTGCAGTGCCGCATTTTTTTTGGATGACGATCCCGGCGTGCTCATCAGCGCGTGCCTGTTTGGCGATGGCGCGGCGGCGGCGGTGCTGTCCGCCACCCCGGGCCAGGGCCGGGGGGTCCGCTGGAAACGGGGCAGTTCCTTGTTAAAGCCCGCCGACCGCGACCTGCTGCGGTTCGATCAAAAACAGGGCATGCTGCGCAACATTTTGACTCCGGATGTGCCCGCCCTCGCCGCCCAGCACGCCGCGACGGTATTTGCCTCCACCTTGGCATCAGCACAGGTGACGCCGGAGCAAATCACCGGCTGGATCTGGCATCCCGGCGGACGCAACGTGCTGCAAGCCCTTTGCGAAAAGTTTCAACTCACCGAAGCCCAGGTGCAGGGGAGCCGCACGGTGCTGTCCGAATACGGCAACATGAGCAGTCCGTCGGTGCTGTTCGTCTTGCAGGCAGCGCTGCGAAATCCCACCCCGGGGGGACTGTGGTGGATGTCGTCTTTTGGTGCGGGCTTCAGTTGCCACGGCGCCCTGCTCGAAGTGGCCCATCCCTGACCGGACGCCATGGAACGCATCGTTGAACCGGAATGGCTGGATGCCTTGCCCGCACGGGACCGCCGCGCCCTGCGTTCGCGCCGCGACATCCGCCGGCTGAATTTCTGGATGGGCCACGCCCGGATTCTGGCCCGGGCGTTACGGAAACATTGGTCGGAGCCCGCTCCGATTCGTCTCGCGGAAATTGGCGCCGGCGATGGTTTGTTCCTGCTCAGTGTAGCCAAACGACTGCGGAAAGCCTGGCCAGCTGTGAACGTTACGCTGGTGGACCGGCAGGATGTGTTTGCAGCATCTACGCGCGTCCGCCTGCAACGGCTCGGCTGGAATGCCCGGCTGGAACTGGCCGATGTCACGGATTGGCTGCGGCAGGCTGAACCACCGCAGACCGACATTCTGATCAGCAATTTGTTTCTCCACCAATTTCCCACCGGGGAACTGCAAGAAATCCTGCGGCTGGCGGCGGCAAAGGCGCGGCTGGTGATTGCCGTGGAACCCCTGCGTTCGGAAGGCGCGCACCTGATGGGGAAATTCCTCTGGCTGGCCGGGTGCGGACCGGTGACCCGGCATGACGGGCCGGTGAGCATTCGCGCCGGATTCGCCGGCCAGGAACTCTCGGCGCTGTGGCCGGATGCCGCAAACTGGGAACTCCAGGAACAACCGGCGGGCTCGTTCAGTCATCTGTTTGTGGCCCGACGAAAGGCCTGAGTCATGGCCGCCCCTCAGACCATCACCATTGTTGGCGGCGGACTGGCCGGGCTGACGCTGGGTATTGGGCTGCGGCAGCGGCAAATCCCCGTCGTGATTTGGGAGGCCGGACAATATCCCCGCCACCGGGTCTGCGGCGAATTTGTCAGCGGCAGCGGGCAGTTAGTTTTGGAGCGGTTGGGCTTGCGGGAGCGGTTTGAAGCGGCGGGTGCGGTGTATGCCCATACGGTCAGATTTATTTGCGGTAACAATCCCACGCCGGTGCGGCGACTGCCCGTTCCCGCGCTCTGTCTTTCCCGGTACACGATGGACGCCCTGCTGGCGGCGCGATTTCAGGAACTGGGCGGCGAATTGCAGACCCACCGCCGCTGGAGCGGGGACCCAGCCGAGCCGGGCCTGGTCCAAGCCGGCGGCCGGCGGCCGGCCCCCGCAGGCAGCGGCCCGCGTTGGTTTGGCGCAAAAGCTCATGTACCGGCCCCCGGCCCCCTGAAGCTGGACGCTGACCTGGAGATGCATATTTCGCCCCAGGGGTATGTGGGCGTGAATGTGACCAGCGGATCGGCGATCAATGTTTGCGGACTATTGCGGACCCGCGCGGAAACGCCGGCACCCGCAACCCCCCGGGACTGGTTGCGCGGCACGCCGGGATCTTCGTTGGCGCAGCGGCTGGCGGGAGCGGAGTTTGCCGCCGGCTCCTTCTGTTCGGTGGGCGGGCTAAGTCTGCAACCGCAACGCGCCGCCGCCCGGGTGGAATGTTGTATCGGCGACCGCCTGACGATGACGCCACCGGTAACCGGCAACGGCATGTCCATGGCCTTTGAGGCGGCGGAAGCAGCGGTGGAACCACTGGTGGCCTTTGCGCATGGTCACCTGAATTGGGCCGCAACGCGGGAACACATCGCCCGGGAGTGTGACCGCCGTTTTTCCCACCGGCTGGCGTGGGCGCGGCGGTTGCAGTGGCTGATGACGGCTCCGCTGTTGCGCACCCGGGCCGGGGCCTGGTTGCTGCAATCCGATACCCTTTGGCAACTGCTATTTTCCAAAACCCGGTAAATTCTTGCCCTGTCGTCCTCGTCCTCGTCCTTCGAAATCGGAATATGAATTCGAGGACGAGGACGAGGAGGAGGACGGGTGAATAATGAACTAATGCAAAAGCGGTCCGGAACCTCAAGAATTCTAATGGCTTCAGCATGGAGAAGAGGCTTGCCAGTCAAACCCCGGCTGGCTTATTAAAAAGCCATATTAATCAGATGCTTTACGAACGCTGGCAGGAGGTAGTCCGGGGAAGCCCCCACGAGGTGGCCTTGCGCGATCTGGCTTCCGGGCGGAACTGGACCTTTCAGCAACTCGACCAGGAGGCCGCCGCCGCGGGTCCGGAACACCCGGCACTGATTCATCCCCAGGGCAATTCCCCCGATTTCATCATTGCCGTGCTCCGGGCCTGGCGGCATCACGCCGTGGTCTGCCCGGTGGACGCCCCGGCCACCCTGCTCCAGATGCCGCCCCCGCCGGGATGCTGTCACCTTAAAATTACTCCCGCGAGCACGGGCGCTCCCCGGGCGGTGGCGTTCACAGCCAGGCAATTGCTGGCGGATGCGGAAAACATCGTGACCTCGATGGGGCTGCGTCCCGACTGGCCGAATCTGGGGGTCATTTCCCTCGCGTACTCTTACGGATTTTCCAGTCTGGTATTGCCGCTGTTGTTGCATGGCATTCCGCTGTTCTTGGCGCCGTCGCCGTTGCCGGTGGCGTTGCGGTGCGCGGAACATGCGCACTGGAATCTCACCGTGGCCGGGGTGCCCGCGCTGTGGCATGCCTGGCACAAAGCCGGCGCCATCCTCGGCAATGTGCGGCTGGCCATTTCCGCCGGCGCGCCGCTGCCGCTGGCCCTCGAACAGGCGGTCTATGCCGAGCACGGCGTAAAAATTCACAATTTCTACGGCTCCACCGAATGCGGCGGCATTGCGTACGACGCCACCACCACTCCGCGTACCGACGAGGGCGTGGTGGGCCGGTCCTTGCGCAATGTCCAGGTGGAGGTAAGCCCCAAGGGCGCGCTGGTGGTACACAGCGAGGCCGTGGGCGCCACCTACTGGCCGGAACCCGAACCCACCCTGAACCGGGGCGCGTTTCATACCTGCGACCTTGGGGAAATCAAGGATGGCGAAATCTGCCTGCGGGGCCGGAACAACGACCAGATCAACGTGGCCGGCCGCAAAGTGGCGCCGGCGGTCATCGAACAGGCTTTGGAGGAGCATGAAGCAGTGTCCGAATGCCTGGTGTTCGGCGTGCCCAGCGGCAATGTGGACCGTATGGACAACATTGTGGCCTGCGTCACCACCCGCAACGGCAACGTGCGCGAGGAACTGAAACAATTTCTGCTGCAAAAACTCCCCGGCTGGCAGGTGCCCCGCGAATGGTGGTTCGTGGATTCCCTGCACATCAACGGCCACGGCAAGACGGTGGCCCGGGCGCAATGGCGCCGCGACTTCCTGGAAAACCGCGCCAAACCGAACCCGGCGGCCTGAGATCGGTTCCGGAATTTGACCTCCGGGGGCAGGCTGTTTGTTTCCCGACCTGATTACGGGCAAAAGAGCACGGCGCCCGGATTGGCGGCGCCTGGCAACCCGAAGCTCTGCCGGTCCAACTAAAAACCCGGCGGGCTGAAACTGCCCACCGGGTTGGTCGAATCAACCCCGCAATTAGCACCCCATACGGCGGCGCAGACCGAAAAGGCCGGCCAGTCCCAGCCCGCCCATTCCCACCAGCGCGGTTACGCCGGGTTCAGGTACGGTGGAGACGCCATTGAAGATCTGTCCCAGACCGACCGTACCGCTGAATGACACGGCACTGTTGTCGCTGAAAGGCGAGGTGCCGGCCGGCAAATCCGCCAGTGCCCCATCATAGCCAAAGTTAACGCCTATCACCGTGGGGTCAGCCACCCCAAAGCCGACGGTGCGGTTGCCCTGCCAGTTCCACGTGCCGGTAACATTGCTCAAGCTGAACTTGGTCACCACCGAGTTCTGGCTGATCAGCAAAGTGCCGTTCACAGTGTCCAGTGAAGCAAAAACATCGAGGGAAACTCCGGCGGTAATCGCATTCAGTTGCGCGCCGAACGCGCCCCCGGTGCCATCCAGGTCCAGGTTGGAATCGGGCACGCCGGTCGCGTTGCCTGCCCCTTTGCCAATGAACCAGAGGTTGCCATTGATAATCCACAAACCCGATCCATTGGAACTGCCGCCGATTTCAAGCACGGCCACCGGACCATTGGCGCTGTTGGCCACATCCGTGGCGTTGGGCGTGAACCGGGCCGCCAAGGTGACCCCATTGGCCAGCGTGGAAGCGGCGATCGTATTCGTGAGGGCCACAGTGGAACTGAAGACCGCGCTGCCATCATTGAGGTCGGGAACAATACTGCCAGCCGAGGCCGACAGGCTCATCAGGGACGCTGCGGTGGCGACCATGCCGGGCAGAATTAATCGGGAAGTTTTCATTTGGGTTGGTTAGGGTATTTGGGGTTGGGAAAATAATTTGCGGGAGGCAGCGGGTCACAACTCCAACCCCAACTGCTTCCCTCGGAACAAAAGCACGTAAACGAGTTTCGTCATTGCATTACCGAAAAATCCGTTGTGGAACTGAATGACCTTAACCAAAACCGAGTTTTGAGGTCTATCGTCCAAAGCGATGATCCGCAGGAAGCCAAAGCCCCGGCATTAACCGGCAACATCGACCGAGGCAGCATCCCCAACCTGCTTGACTCAAGCCACTAACACAATGAGCGCCCAGCGCCTTCCGAAACAATCCGGCGTGAATTCTCCCGGAGATCGTCGGTTTGGACGAGGGATTCCGAGTTCGAAATTGAAATGATGCGGGCCATGAAAATCCCGGCCAGCTTTTGCTGCTCGCTCAATTTCATCCGGCGAGCCCGACTCATCCGGGATCGCTCACTGATGCCGCCTGACGGGGAAACAAAAGAACCGCCGGCCTCAACAGGTGGGAACCAGTACGGGTTTGCCAGTGCAATTGCCAGGAGTGACGCAAGGCCAACACCCGTCGTTCCGGTCAAATTTACTTGCGAATTTCGTCCCAGTCCGTAACTTCGCCCGCGTCGTATGGCTGCAAAAAAACAACCTGCAAAACCTTCACGCCGGAGCAAAATTCCGCAGCGCAGCCGGACCACAACCGAAATTCCCAAAGCTGCCGGTAAGGTTCAGCCCCCGGTCCAGGAATTAAAAGCGTCCAGCTCCCCGACTCCGGCGGAACCGGCAGAAGTCCCCGCGGTAATCGTGGAAGATACGCCGCCCCCGGCGGAACGGGAACGCGGGGCATACGACGGCGACACCGCCATCAAGCTGTATTTGCGGGAAATCGGGCAGGTACATCTGCTGACCCCCGAAGAAGAAGTGGATCTGGCCGCCCGCATCAAAAAGGGCGACAAAAAAGCCCGCGAGCACATGATCAAGGCCAACTTGCGCCTGGTCGTGAAAATTGCCCGGGATTACGACGGGCTCGGCCTGCCGTTGCTGGACCTGATCAGCGAAGGCAACATCGGGCTGATGAAGGCGGTGGAGCGCTTTGACCCGGCCAAGGGCGGGAAGCTTTCCACCTACGGCTCCTGGTGGATCAAGCAGTCCATCAAACGCGCCCTGGCCAACCAGTCCAAGACCATCCGGTTGCCGGTGCATCTGGTGGACAAGATTTCGCGCCTGCGCCGCACCGCCATGAAATTGCAGGAGGTGCTGGGCCGCGAACCCACCCACGAGGAACTGGCCGAGGAACTGGGCATCTCCCCCACCCGCGTGGCGCAAATGTTCACCGCCGCCATCCGGCCCGCCTCGCTGGACGCCCCCATCAGCAACGAGGATTCGCACAGCTATGCCGAGGTGGTGCAGGACGAAAATGCCGAGACGCCTTACGAACAGCTCGAGGAAAAAACCGTCACGGACATGCTCCAGGAGCTGGTGAAAAACCTCGACCCGCGCGAAGCCACCATCCTGCGTTACCGGTTTGGCCTGGACGGCGGTCGCGAACGCACGCTGGAGGAGGTCGGCGAAAAATTCAATGTCACGCGCGAACGGGTGCGGCAGATTCAGAATGTCGCCCTCCGCAAGCTGCGCAAAATGATCGAAAAAATCGAAACCCGCAAAAAATAATCCGCCGCCCCCGCTCATGAGTCAACCCACCGCCGCCGACATCGCCCGCGCCATCCGCAACGTTCCCGATTTTCCCAAGCCCGGCATCCAGTTCAAGGACATTACCCCGGTGCTGGCCGATGCCCGGCTGTTTGCCGGCTCCATTGACCTGCTCACCGAAAATTTCAAGCCCGGATCGGTGGACGCCGTGGTGGGCATTGACGCGCGGGGTTTCATCTTTGCCGCCGCCGCCGCCCTCAAGCTGAACGCCGGATTCGTCCCCGTGCGCAAGAAAGGCAAGCTGCCCTATCAAACTTACGAGCAATCCTACGATCTGGAGTACGGCACGAACACCATTGCCATTCACACCGATGCCGTAAAACCCGGCAGCCGCGTGCTGTTAATTGACGATTTGCTGGCTACCGGTGGGACCGCTGCCGCCGCTGCCGCCCTGCTGGAACGCGTGGGCGCAAAGGTGCTGGAAATCAATTTCCTGATTGAACTCAGCTTCCTGCCCGGACGCGACCAGCTCAAGGGCTATCCCATCCGGTCGCTCGTGGTTTATTGATTCGCAGTTCCGGCCGGTTTGCCAAGGTCGGGAAAGTTGGAATCATAGATGGGCTTACAGCGGGCGGCCATGGCAAAATCCATCAGGATGACCCCATATCGCCCCTGCGGATGCGCCTGCATGTAGGCGGCCAGGCGGGGATTGATGTCGTTCGCCACTTTGACGAGATTGGGTATGCCTATGGTGCTCTGATAGCCGCTGGCGAAGTTGACGAACAGCGTGTCCGGCTTGCCAGCCTTGGCCTCGTCCAGCAATCCCTCAATCTGCCGCCATTTCACCGCGTTGTCCGAGACCTCGTAGTTGTCTTGCACCCGTAAGATTTCGCCTACGTTAAAGCTCCGGTTGTCCGGCCAGACCGACGCGTCAATGCCCAGGGGACCGGTCTGCGCGGAAAACCGGCGGAACAAAACAATCCGGCCACGTACCTGATCCAGTTGGGGCAGCTTCGCGCCCAGATACCATTGGCCCGGATTTTTGGCGACATACGTCGCGAAGGTTTTCTCAAAGGAACGCGTGTCGCCGGAGGCGTCGTATTCCTCCTTGATGCTCATGATGACGCACTCGGAAGGATGCGCCTTTAAAAAACCAAACACCGCCTGGAGCACTTCATCAAAACTCAGATGCTGATCCACGCTGCCGTGGTGAATGACAAAGGCATCCTTGACGTGCCGGCAGCGGATGTCCAGAAAGCGCACCCCGGCGGCGAGTTGATCGCTTAGGCTGAGTTCCTGGCATTTGGCCGTACCCGGAAACGGTTCGTGGCGAGCGCCGGCATCGTGCGTACCGGGAATGGAAAGTTGCGAAAGCAGCCGGTCGCCCGGCACCGCCGCCATCCAGTTGGTGCCCGCGGCTCCGGCCAGCAGCGGCCAAACCACCAGCCCCAAGCCAAGCCATTTTGCCAGGAGAAGTTTCATGAGCAGCGGGCCGGAAGCATCGCCACCTGTCAAAACTCCACCGTGAGCGTTCGCGGCCGGGCTTCGTTTTCAAAGTGAATCCACAGCAGTTTATCCGCCGCAGAGTATTTGAACGTGTCAATGGCCTTGCCTTCAAGCGTGATGGACCGCGGCGGTTTGGCAGTGTCGAACAACACGACCGCGGGCGTCTCCCCCACCCCTTCAACGGCCATCGTAATACTTGATCGCCCGGAAGCCGTGGGCAGCACTTTGCAGGCGGAAGCCAGCAATTGCGGGCCGGCCCCCTTGGTCAGGTCCAAGTCGCGGAGAAAATAGCGCTGGCCCGGCTCGATACTGATGTGCCGTTGGACCGTGAGCTCGGGATCAAACAAATTGATGAAACGTCCCGTCAATTCCTTCGGCGCGGCGGAAATGGATTCGTCCAGCCCGGCGGCAATCACGTACGGCCCGCGTTGCAACAGGAGATAATCCGTTTCGCGCCATTTCAGTCCGGCTTCTGCCACCGCCTGTTTCACCACGCCGGTCCATTCCACATCTCCGGTTTCGCGACCGGCCAGCACCGCCGGATTTTCGTGTACCCAAATGACGTCGCCCCGGCCAAACGACCATTCGGTCTGGGGCAATTCCAGGTTGGCCGCGGGCGCGATAAATTTCCGGGCCTTGGCGAAATTCAACAGCTCGAATAAGTGTTCGCGCGGCGTGGCATAATGCAGGCCGTTGCTGTTCCACCATTCGCGGACTGCATTGGCGGGATCGGAATCATCATCGCACACCACCAGCACCCCACCCCGTTTCACCCAGTCGGCAAGCTGTTGATGCACGTCAGGGCTCAATGGCTTCATGCCCTGGTACGTCAAAAACAAAACATGAAAGCCTTCCAGATAATGCGGCACGGTCAAATTCTCCAGTTGCACGGGTGTGACCGGCTGCCCGCGCTTCACCAGCGGCATCATCAGGCCATAAAGATGCCCCATGTGCGGGTCGCTGGGCTGGGGGTCGCCCCGCTCGAACATCAGGGAATCGCTCACCAGCATACCGAGGCCGGTGGTGCCACAATCCCATTTTACCTGCTTTTGTTTCATGTCGTTCAGGGCATTCATCACGGTTTGCAATTCGGTGGCATAGCCGGGCGGGATGGGCTTGCGATCTTCGGGCTTGGCGGAATGAGGATAACGTCCATTGAAAATGCGTTCCGGCCACGGGGCCACCTCGAACTGCGCGACCTCGGGCTGCAATAACGAAGCGGTCAGGGTGGACTCCCAGTTGTACCGATAATCCTTCCAGTCGTGGTTGGGATTGTCCTCAATGGGATCGTTCAAGTACCACACCCCGCGGCCGGTGGAACGCACCAGATTTTGCATGGCGCCGTATTCCAGAAAGGCGGTTTCAAAGGTGCGTTCGCGCAATTTGCCGCGATACACATTCGGCGTGCGTGATGTACCGGTCCAAACCTGGGCGATATAGCCATCGCAGCCTTGCAACCGGGCCAGGCTGGATTCGGGACTGACGATGCACCAGTGGGCGTAATTGAGCAAACTGTGGGTCGGCACGTAACACCGCACCTTGCGGCCCGTCTTCTGATTGTACGCGTGCACATAATCAAAGACCTGCTGCAACGCGCGCCGGTAGAGATAATATTTCAATTTCGAAGCCCGCCATTGCGCATCCACGGAACTGTGCGGCGCTTGCCACGGTTCGCCGTAGTAGGCCTGCCATTCGCGTTTGAATCCTTCGGAATATCCGCTGGCAACCCAGAACTCCGGTTCTTCGAGATGAATGGCCTCCGCCCCGGCGTCCAGCGCCCGTTGCACGCCCACGCAGAGAAACCTCCCGTAATTGGTGCCCGGGCACATGTAATACACGTCGCCACCATGACTCTTCTTGTCGCCGTTGCGCACCGTTTGGGCTTCGTCCTCATGGTTCACGCCGTCGAAGCGGCCGTAGAGGTAGTCCTGGTAATTGCCCCAGGACACTCCGGTCATCACATGAATGCGATACCCATGATCACGCCAGGTCTGGATGCGGTCCGGCAGCTTGGGATCAATCCCGTACACGATGGCGACATCCGAACGGAGGTTGCTGTACTCCGACCACTCCCGCCCGGTCTGGAAACAGGTGCGTTCGAGCACCTGGTTGGGATCGGAGGCGAAAGGCGACGGCGTTGCCGCCACCGGCAAGAGGGAGCCGACGCCAAACATCAGGGAGGCACAGAGCAAGGTTACACGCATAGAATTGAATCTCATTTTACTACCGGCACTTTACCGGATTGGGGCTGAATCCGTCCATTCTCATCAAAGGCCACCGGCAAAATTCCCGGTTGTTCCCGCCAGGGGGCGGTGTCATCGCTGCCAAAGTAGGTGGACCACCATTGGCCTTTGGCATCGGTAAAAAATACGTTGTGGCCTCCGTGCGGAATCGCCTCGTAACGCGGCCCGTAAGGACCGTAGATATTGGTGGCCGACGCCACCATGCACGAATAGCGCCCTTCATAACCCTCCGCGCAGGAAAGGTAATAACGGCCCTTGGCCTTGAAGATAAACGCGCCTTCAAAACCGACATGGTGCGTGGCATCGGCGCCAAAAATGCCGGCGCACAAATCGGAATGGTGCCGGGGCGCCGCATCCGCGGTGGTGGTTTTGAGCCAGTGATACGGCTCCGCCAGGCCACTCATGTCGGATTTCATTTTGGCAATCTTGCCGCAGTGCCATAAAAAATAAACCGAACCATCCGTATCCTCGAACAATGAGGCATCAATCTCGTCGCCCAACCGCTCGGCGGGTTGCACATCCATATAGGGCCCCTCCGGTTTGCCGGTCGTGCTGCGCAACAGGCCGCTGCCGGAAGTTTTGCCGGTGCCGTCCCAACCCGGCAGGCTATAGGTCAGCCAGAAGGTATTTTTGCAGTAATGGATTTCCGGTGCCCAGAGGGGCTTTTTGGCCTCAAGATATTTTTTGTGCCAGGGACTCTCTCCGTATTTCCATACGAATCCAAGCGAAGTCCAGTGGACCAGGTCCGGCGATTTCCAGAGTTTGATGCCTTCGTTGTAACTCCAGAAGGGCGGCACTGTGCCGGTGAGATACCACGTGCCATCCGGCCCCCGGCAAATGGAAGGATCCCGCAAGGGTTGCTCCATCAATTTGAGAGGATGAATGTCGGGAACGACCGGAGACTCCACCGGCGCCGTACCAAAAACTGTTACACCCGACAATACCAGACCCAATGCCAGCATTAATTTGGACAGCGAACGAGGCAGCCTCATGATTATCCCAAGTCAGACCGCGTGTGGCGTCGCCATATTCATTTTATGGTCCGGCGGAGATGCGATAAAAGCGCTGCGGCCAGTCCCCGGTGGTCGCATCGCTAAATTCATACTGGCCGGCCCCGGTTTCGGTAGCCGGACCCAGCGCCTGCCAGTCCACCAGATTCGTACTGGCCCAAACGGTGTAGGCAACATTGGCGCCGCCGGCAAAATGCAGGATAAAGCTGCCACTGCCCGGGCTGCCACCGCTCCACCCCGTGCCGGTAATTTCCGGCGGCGGGAGCGGCTGAATGTTGATGATGGCGGTCGCCGCCGCGGAAACGTACCAAGCATCTTCCGCCCGGAAAGTGAACGAAGCGTAAGGTTCACCCGTTTCACCTGCCGCCGGGACAAAGATCACCCGCCCTCCCCCATCCGTCACCGCAGAGTTACCCACGTTGATTAGCGTGCCCCGGTTGCCGTTGTCATATTGATAGAGCGTTCCCGCTGTCGCAAGGGTCAGGAGTTGCACCGTCGAGGGATTGCCCTCCGGGCTGACCGCCGGCAAAGTCACGACCAAATCTTGATCGGCAAAACCTGAAACAGTGACAGCGGCAGCCGCGGGAATTTGGTTGCCAATGGCCACGCCAAAGGCGGCGCCCGCCGCGACTGCGGTGACATTGGTAAGCCCGGCTGGAGGTTCCGTCTGGCCCGCGCTGTCGCTGCCCCAGGCGGACACCGAACCTGTTTCGGAAACTGCCAGGTTGAAAAGGTTCCCGCTGGCGAGGGCTGTAGTTTGTTCCAACCCGGATGGCACACTGCCCAATCCGCTGGCGGTATTGCCCCACATTACCACCCGTCCGGCAGCGCCACCGACGCCGTAAGTATCCGCCAAAGTTTCATTAACCTCCGCGATTTCATCCGCATCCAGCCCGCGGTTGTAGAGCTGGATTTCCGCGATGTCGCCGGTAAAAAAGTAGCTGCTGGTGGTCATGCCGCCGATGAGAAAATCATAATTCCCGCGCGCCGCCGTACACAGTCCGGTCTGGCGGGCCACCATGATGCCATCCACATACAAGGTGAGGGTTTCTCCGGAGCGGACGTAGAGGGCGATGTGCGGTTTCCCATCGGTCACATTGCCACCGTACAGGCTGAGGTCCGAACCGCAGCCACTGGCCCCGCCGCCCAGCCCGGCGCCCAGTTGGGCACCATTGAGGCACAGGGCCCAATCGGCCACCACACCGGATTGCTCCGCCCCCAGCAGGCCGGTGTTGTTGTAAAACGAACTGGAACTGTTGCCGGGCGAAGTGGTCTTGAACACCAGGGCCAGGGTGAAACTGCCGGCGCTGGAAATGGGACTGTCCGCCGCCTTCACGGTCAGATACTGGCTGCTGCCGCCGGCAAAGCGCAGCACCTTATGGCCATTGATGCCGGCGGAATAGAGTTTGGGCTCGCGAACGGGAATCGTTTGCACCGCCCCCACCCCGCTTACTTCATCCACCCAGTTGCTCACGGCCGAGCCGTTGCCACCCGCAACGCTATCCGCCGTCCAACGGCTGGCCATTGCACCCGCGACATCGGCCAGATGATATTTCAGAGCCAGACTGCGATGGAGTTGAGGAATTTCCGTCAACCCCAAGGCCCGGTTGTAGATTTGAATTTCGGCAATGTCGCCCGCAAAGAAATGAGAGGTGTCGGTCATGGCGCCAATTTGGAAATCATAACTGCCCCGCGCCCCGGTGCAGAGCGCATTCTGGCTGGCCACCACCACACCATCCACATAAAGCCGGACCACGCTGCCAGAGCGAACATACATGGCAACATGCGGTTTGCCATCCGCCCCGTTCCCGCCATAGAGGCCAACATCCGCGCTACAACTGGTGGCGCCGGCGCCCAGTCCGGCCACCAGTTCGCTTCCGCTCAATCCCAGGGCCCAATCCGGCACCGCGTTTGGCTGTTCGCATCCCAGCAAACCGGTATTTTCATAGAAGGAGCCAGACACATCTCCCGGGGCCGCAGCTTGAAACACCAGCACCAGGGTAAAATCGTTCGCACCCGACATCGGACTGTTGGTGGCGGCGACTGTCAAATGCTGTTGGGCGGCAGCGGAGAAGCGCACCACGTTGTGCCCGTTGAGCGCACCGGCGTAAACCTGGGGTTGTTTGCCGGAATCGGATTGAACGGCGGTCTTTCCACCCATTACATCGGCCCAAATTCCGACCGGCGCACCGTTGGACCCCGTCAGGCTGTCAGCGACCCATTGGCTCACCGGGAACAGTTGCGTTGCCGCGGCGACATCTGTCCGCAACGCCATGCTGTGATACTGTCCGGCGGCCACCGCCGCCACGTGGTCCAATCCTGCGGGCACATTAACCTGCCCCAGGTTGTTATATCCCCAGGCCACGATGGTACCGTCGGATTTCAACGCGAGGTTATGGGCGTAACCGGCAGCCACTTCCACCACGTTGCTCAAGCCGGCGGGAACATTGGTCTGGCCCAGATTGTTGTAACCCCAGGCCACCACCGTGTGATCTCCGGTGAGCGCCAGGCTGTGATAACCTCCGGCGGCGATGGCAATGACATTGCTCAAACCGGCGGGAACGTTGGTCTCGCCATACGTGTTGTCGCCCCAAGCCACGACCGTGCCGTCGGACCGGAGCGCCAGGCTATGTTGAATGCCGTCGGCCACTGCCACCACTCCGGACAGTCCCGCCGGCACATTGGTTTGACCGTAATCGTTACGCCCCCAAGCCACGACGGTACCGTCATTTTTCAAACCCAAGGCGTGATTGGCCCCACAACTCACCGCCACAAAATTCGTGCCCGGGGGCAAATTGGTTTCGCCCTCGCTGCCGTCACCCCACGCTTGAAGCCGGTTTCCCGTGGTGAACATTTGGTCCGCCCCCCAGACCACGCCCAGCGCGTTGCTCGCCGCCACGCGATAATGGTATCCGGTGCGCGCGACCAACCCGCTGATGAGACCGTTCACCGGCAGTGGCGTGGCAGCTCCGCCGACGTTGAAGGCAACCGTCTTGTTCCCGTAACTCGTGTTCGTGCCCCACTCAAACCAGGCAATGGCGGTGACCGCATGCGGTACCACACTGGCCCGCAGACCGGCGGTGCCGGCGGTGATTCCCATTGCCGGCCGGGTGACCACCTCCGGCGACGCGAACACGCGGTTGTAAAGCAGGAACAGATGATCCGGCCGCACCACTTGGTACTTCTGCGGATCCAGCGCACTGGCGATATGGCGCAAATCGGTGGGGGTCAGGTTCCACACATTGGCCTGGACCGCCAGAAACATTGGGCTCGTGCCGTTCCAATTTCGGGCCGCGTTGGTGATTCCGGAAATGATGTCGTTGGTGGAAGAAGAATACGTGACGGTCAGGCCCATGGTACGCAATCCCAAGCTCACGGTGGAATAAGTGCCGCCGCTTTGATCAGTCAAGCCCAGCAAGCTGGGGCAATTGGTGGCAAAGGCGCGCGCCACCCCCGAGGTGACCCGGTCCCAAATGGTGATGATGCGCAGGCCGCTGTGTTGCAGATAGCCTTCGGTCAATTGTGTCAGCAACGACAGATTGGCGGCGTTCCAATTCTCAATGTGCGCGTACCCCGCGCCCGAAGGGCCGGAAATCAAACAGTCATTCGTGGTGGCCGTGCCCCGGTAAAAATTGAGCAACGTGGGGTCAATTGCCGCCGCCAGGGGCGTGGCGGTCCAACCGATAGGAATGGAACCACGCGCCGGATCGTTCCACCGGATGACCATGGCGTGCTGCATATACTGGATGTTGTCGCCGTCACTGAGAATCAAGGACACATAGACCTTGTTCTCCAAGGGCGGCGGGGGCGGGATGGGCGAAACGTTGACCGGCCGGATGACTCCGCTGTAAACGGAGCCGTTGCAGAAATAATCACTCGCCAGCACCGGAACGCCGTATTGCGCAATCCAGTTCAGCCCATTGCCCTCGTCCGGCCACCACCCCATATAAATGCTTTTGCCGGGCGTTACATCCGCCATGAACTTCCCCAACAGCGCCGCATCCGAGACATTGCCCGGGTCGAGCCAGAGATTGGCCGCCCGCACCGCCACAATGTAGTCCCGGAAATTGCCGTGCAGGTTGGTGTAAAGCCCGGTGACGATGCGGTGGGTACACTGCGCCCAGCAATTGCTGTAGAGATAGCCGTACACCTGGTATTTGTTGGCAAACCGGCCGCGCAGGTCGCTCACCACCGGCAGACTGTACGGCGCATTGGTGAGCGTGAACAACAGGCTGGGGTCGCAAATCAAGGCGTTGCTGATGCCGGCCATGGTGGTGGCCAGGTTAAGCGTGTCTGGCTGGTTGGGGTCAGTCACCACCAGGCCGGTGACATTGGTGCGGTATTTTAGAATGGCGCTATAGCCGCTGATAAGGGTGTACCGCAAATTGTGCAGGTTGAGCCAGGTAAACTTGCCTTCACCATCCGCACTGGTGACACAGGCAATCCGGGGCTGGGTGCGGTTAACAATGCCTTCCAACGAAGCGAACAAATCTGCCTGGGCATTGCCCGCGGAACTGATATCAATGCAATCCAGCGACGTTGCCGGCGGCGCAAACGTGGGGGTCAACTGGTTGGGGGGCCAGCTCAACCCCTCGGCCCGGCCCGAGGTGATCACGCCCCACAGCACCATTACGCCGAGCAGGAAAAGTTTTACCGCCGGCCAGCCGGATTGATTGTTTCGGTCCGGCGGCACCGCGTCAATTTCCGCCGGGAATACGACTTGCAAACTCATGATCCTTTCCGTCCGGGGAAGGCTCCGGCACTTCAACATTTTGCGCCGCCCGGGTCGGCACGGCGGAGGAATTTGCCTGGCCCTGCGCGCCCGCCGCCGCGAGTTCGGTAACCTTCAGGTTGGCAAAGCTGGAAAGCGATTGGTCGCCGTTGGGGCAAAAATCGCGCACGCCGATCATGCCGGCCTGAAAATTGGCGTCCTGAAATTCCACCACCGGCTGATTGGTGTTGGCCACATACACGCGCACCCGGTCGCCCTGGGCGAGCACTTTTAGATGATAAAAAGTGTTCGGGGTCAGCGCCACGGCTGCGTTGGTGATGGCGTGCCAGGAATTGCTGGCATACCCGATCTCCACGCTGTGGGAGGCGGGACTGAGGCCAACATAATAGCCGCAGTAGGCATCCGCGCCGATATCAGGCCGGCTCACGCGAAAGATCAATCCCGCGTTGCCTTCCGGCCCGACAGACACGTCCGCTTCATAAACAAAATTGCTGAACGCCGTGGCCATGGCCAGGGCCTTGACGCCGCCGGCGGATGCCGGAATGGTGCTCAGCGCCCCGTGACGCGCCGACCAGTTGCCGCCAAACACGGTCCAGCGCTCGCTCCAGGTGGAATCAAACTTTTCCTGGAAACTGCCCGTCGTTGGTGCCGGCTGGCCCAGGTAGGGAAACCAACTGACCCGCAAATGTTGGGCGCCGAACGGCACCAATGTGACGGTTTGCAGGGCGCCGGTGGCCATCAGTGGACTCAGCGGCGGTTCAAAAGCCTGCGTGCCCCGCCAGCCAATGGTCCATTCCGGCACCGGGCGGGCCTGCGCTTGCAAGCTCACCGAAGGCTGGGCGGGATCAAAGGGATTCGCCGGGACGCTGCCTTGCTGAACGGTGAAGGCGGCGGCCGGATGCGCCGGATCCAATTGCAGCGCATAATTCCACGGCGTAGTGGGCCGGATTTCGAATTCATCAAATCCCATCTTTAGCGGATCGGGGGTGCGCACCGTCCAGTTCTCCCCAATCCGGAGCGAATATACCAAAGGACCACGATTGACGGCCACAGCCCGGCTGGGCCCGGAATGCGTTTGAATGGGCATGGGCAGTTGGAGGGTCACCACATCGCCATTGCTCCAGGTGCGCTCGATGCGCTGAAAAGTCCCGGCATTTATCCCGGATTGCCCCGTATCATTGACGGTCACCGTGGCGTTGGCGCACCAACTGGGAATCCGCATCACCAACGGGAAGGTCGCAGTCCCTTCCATCCGGATGCGCAGGCGCACCTGCTCTTCAAAGGGATAGCCGGTGTCTTCGACAATCTGCACCGGTTTGCCCCCCGCCACGGCACTGACCACTGTTGGAGCATAAACCATCGCCGCCAGACCGCCATCCGCCGTGGCCGCCCAGGAATTTTGCACCAGCTTGGGCCAGCCCATATGGAGGTTATACCGGCAGCAGGGAAATCCGGAATCGGGCCCCGGCAGTGTGGCATTGGCGTAATCCTGGTTGAATCCGTGGCTGCCGTAGATGGCAATCACATTGTTCGGTTGCGTGTAATATTCGTGCGCCTTGATGTTATTGGCCAGCCCCGCCGGCAGCGCGTTGAAGGCAATGGTTTCCAGGCGGTCCGCCAGTGCCGGTTCCCCGGTGATGCGCTCGGCGGTTTCCAGGCTCAACATCGCCTCGACAATGGAGCACAGCTCCACGCCCTGGATGCTGGAATTGCCGGCGAGGAATTCCGTGCCGCTGTTGATGCCGCAGGACAATCCGTGCTCCCGCATCAAATGGCCCAGCCCCAGGTTCAACGCGTCGCGATCGCGCGCCTGATGCGAAAGCTGATAATAAATCACCGGCAGTTTGAGCGCCTGCTCCACGTTGACGTTGTGCTTGGGATGATAGTCTGTGCCGTAGAGCATGAAGTTGTTGCTGGTAAAAATGCCGGTCCAGTCGTAGGCCTGCTCCTGCAGCAGCCGGACCAGGGAAAGCAGATTGGTGTCGCCGTTGCGATCGTACAGCCAGAGTGCCACTTCCATCTGGTCGCCAGCCCGGGCTTTGGCCCATTCGTTCAACGGCCGGCCCGGCAGGTTGGCGCTCATGTAACGGAAATA
>DATJIU010000021.1:0-8651 GCA_035492855.1 Dongiaceae bacterium
GCGCTGCGGCGCCCTTGCCGGAGCGGGCCGTGGGCTCCTGCTGGCGTTCCTATTGGGGGGCGGGTTCATTGGGCCTTCATTCCGCCTGGCCGCCGCGGAATTGGATACGGTCGCCGCCATCCGCCAGTTGACCGTGGAGCAAACGCAGCAGAAGCTGCCGGTGCATTTGCATGGCGTGGTCACGTTCTACGACGATCGGCTGTATTCCCGATTCATTCAGGACGACACCGCAGGCATTTATCTGCAATTCCCGGCAAACGTTGGCCCGCCGGCGTTGACGCCGGGCCAGGTGGTGGAAGTTACCGGCACGTGCAATCCGGGGGAGTACGCTCCCGTCGTGGTGGTGGACCACGTCCAGGTCGTGGGGCAGACGCCGCTGCCGGCGCCCAAACCGGTGACGTATCAACAACTGGCCACCGGCGTGGAAGACAGCCAGTTCATTGAAATTACCGGCATCGTCCGCTCCGCCCGGCGGCTGGAAGATTCGCAATATTATCTGATCGAGATTGCCACAGGCGGCGGCCGGTTGCTCGTGTATGTCAATCAACTGCCGGTGAGCCGGGTCGAGGAATTGCTGGACAGCACGGTGCAGGTGCGCGGCGTGTGCTCCACCAAGTTCAACCACAAGCGGCAGTTGTTTTCCATCCGGCTCATGGTGCCCCGGCCACAGGACCTGGAAATCAAGGCGCCGGCCCCGCGGGATCCTTTTGATGTGCCCGCGCGGCCCATCGGCAGCCTGCTGCAATTTGCGCCGCAGGAATCCTTCGGCCACCGGGTCAAGGTGGCGGGTACGGTGATTTATTATGCCCCGGGCGAAACCTTGTTTTTGCAGGATGGCGACCAGGGCGTGGAGGTGCAGACCAAGGACCGCGTGCCGCTGCAGCTCGGCGACCGCGTGGAAGTCCTCGGCTTCGTCAGCCAGGGGCAATACACGCCGTTATTGCAGGATGCCAGCCTGCGCAAAATCGCGTCCAGTGCGCCCCCCAAGCCGACGGTGCTGGTGCCGGACGAGGCGTTGAAGGGTGACCACGACTGCCGGCTGATCCAGGTCGCGGCGCGGGTGCTGGACCGCACCCTCCACGGCGCCGGGCGGTATCTGATTTTGCAGGACGGCGATTTTATCTTTCACGCCAATCTCAAACAGTCCGAGGGCGAGGATGCCTTTGCCAACATTCCCAACGGCAGCCGGGTGGCGGTCACCGGCGTGTGCCAGATTGATCCCGGCGACTGGCAGGCAGGGGCGGCGTGGCGGGCCAAGTCGTTTTCCATCGAGTTGCGCTCGGCAGCGGATGTGGTTTTGCTGGAGGCGCCGCCGTGGTGGACCTTGGGCCGCGTCCTGTGGATGGCCGGGGTGCTGGGGCTGATGGCCCTGGCGGCGTTTGGCTGGGTGGCCGTGCTGCACCGGCAGGTGGCCGAACGCACGCGCCAGTTGGAAATCCAGATCCAGGAACGCCAGCGGGCCGAGCGCCAGCGCGAGATCGAGCAGGAACGCGCCCGGGTGGCGCATGACCTGCACGATGACCTCGGCGCAGGCCTCACGGAAGTGAACATGCTGAGTTCGCTCGTGAAAAGTTCCACCACCTCGGCCGCGGAAAAACAGCGCTATCTGGACCACCTCACCGAAACGGCGCGGGACATGGTCACTTCGCTGGATGAAATTGTGTGGGCGGTCAACCCGCGTAACGACACCATGGCTTCGCTGGCCAGTTATTTTGGCGCGTACGCGCAGCGGTTGCTGGACCTGGCGGGGGTATCCTGCGGGTTGGACATCATGGCCGAACTGCCGGAGCATCCGCTCGCGCCCCGGTTCCGGCAGGAGATATTTTTTGCCTTCAAGGAAGCCCTCACCAACGTGGTGCGCCACGCGCAGGCCACTCAAGTGTGGCTGCACATTGCGGTGCACGGGCAACGGCTGGAAGTGGCGGTGTCCGACGACGGCCGCGGTTTTGACCCGGCCACGCTGCAGGCGGGCAATGACGGACTGGCGAACATGCAGGAACGGCTGAAAAATTTGGGCGGCAGTTGCACGGTCACGAGCGAGCCGGGCAAGGGCACCATGGTGCGGTTTGTCGCGCCGATACCGGAGCGCTGGTCATGATCAAGGTGGCAATTGTGGAGGACAACCAGACGGTGCGCGAAGGGTTTGAAACCCTGCTCAACCGCACGCCCGGTTGCGAATGCGTTTGTGCCTGCGGCACCGTGGCGGATGCCCTGAAGAAAATTCCCCGGACCCAGCCCGACGTGGTGTTGATGGACATCCAGTTGCCGGACGCCACCGGCGTGGAATGCACCGCCAAGCTCAAGGAACAGATGCCGGCCGTGCACATTGTCATTGTGACCGTGTACGAGGATTCGGAACGGATTTTCCAGGCGTTGCGGGCCGGGGCCTGCGGGTATCTGCTCAAACGTTCCGAGCCGGAGAAAGTCATCGCGGCGGTCAAGGAAGCCCACGAAGGTGGCGTGCCGATGACCCCGGAAATCGCGCGCAAGGTCATCGGCCAGTTTGCGCAGCAGGCCAGGGCGGTTTCGCAGGTGGAAGATTTGTCGGATCGCGAGCGGGAGGTCCTGGAGCTGGTGATGCATGGGCATGGCAACAAGGCCATTGCGGACCGGCTGGGGGTGACGGTGGCGGCGGTGAAGTGGCATCTGCAACACATCTACGAAAAGCTGCACGTCCATTCGCGGACGGCCGCGGCGCTCAAGTTCAAGCAGGGGCAGGGATCGAAAAACTAGCCGCTCGGCTAGCTAGGCGGCCGCAGAATTGCCGCTAAAGTAGTCCTTAAGCCACTGAACACAGATGCAAACCATCGGTTGAATTGCCGCGTCCCCGCAACCCGAACTCACCCCCAATCCTATGATCAAACGACCAAACCTGCCTGTTGGCAAACTGCTTGTCCCGCTCCTGTCCCTGCTCGGCCTGCTCGCCGTGGCCGGCCCCGGCGAAGCCCAGCCCACCACCGTGCCGGCGGCACCCACCGAACCGCAGGGCCACGTCATCTCGCTCTACAACAGCAGCGGCACCTACACCAACATTGATAACGTCAATTTCTTTGAGGAGTGGTGGTCCGGCCAGTGGACCGGCTACGGCGACTATCCCGTGGCGGCCACCGGCTACAGCGTCAAAGGCTACCTCGGCCTGCTGTTCTGCGGTGTGGGATTTGAATCCAACGTGCAGAACCTCTCCGGCTGCACCAACCTGCACGTGGATGTGTTCACGCCCAACGGCGACCACTTCTCCGTGCGCATCGTGGACAACTCCGGGCACTCGGCGGACATCGTCTTCAGCCAGCCGGATGGCAAAATCACCGCCAACACCTGGATCAGCCTCGATATGCCGTTGAGCAGCTTCACCGCCACCAATTCCCAGTTGGACCTGTCGCGCATCCAGCAACTCGGCTGGATCATCAATGACACCATCAACGGCAGCCCGGACGGCACCCAGCCGGCGGATTATTACGTGGACAATGTGTACTTCAGCGCGGGCACGAACCTCGTGTACGTCCCGCCGCCCACGGTGCCGGTGCCCACCAACAATGCGCCGCTGCCCACCCAGCCGGCGGACCAGGTGCTCGCGATGTACACCAGCAGCGGCACCTACACGAATCATGACGGCATCAACTGGTACGCCGGTTGGAGCGGCGCTGCGGGCAGCGACTTCACCATCGCCGAAACCGGCGCCGTGGTGAAGAAATACGCCAGCCTCCAATATGCCGGGGTGGAGTTTTACGAACCCAACCAGATTGACGCCACCGGCTACAATACCCTGCACGTGGATATCTGGTCGCCGGATGCCAACCAGTTTGGCGTGCAAATCGTGAGCCTCAACCCAACCATCGGGCCGCAGGTGAATTTCACCCCGGCCAGCGGCACCATCACCACCAACAAATGGATCGGCCTGGATATTCCGCTCAGTGCCTTCACCAACGTCAACCCCGCGCTCGTGTTGAGCGATCTGCAACAGTTGCTGTGGATTGACAACCAGAATGGCGGCCTCACCGGCTCCATCTTCTACGTGGACAACGTGTACTTCTACAACGCCGCTGCGGTGGCGCTGCCGCCGGTGATCACGCCCGGCCTGAGCGGCGGCATGGTCAGCCTGGCGTTCGCCACGCAGAACGGGTTCACCTACACCGTCAAATACAAGGATAACCTGACCGACAGCACCTGGCAGACCCTGACGAGCCTGCCCGGCAACGGCGCCGTGCAGTCCGTGTCCGATCCCGCCACCCAGGCACACCGGTTCTATCAGGTATCGGTTCAATAATGATGGGGGCAGAACCTGAGAACTCCCGGTGGCGCTGGCGGTCAGTTGCCGGCGCCACCGGCTCACTCCGAAGCATGAACATTTCGCACCAACCGGCCCGCCGGGCCTTCACCCTGATCGAATTGCTGGTGGTCATCGCCATCATCGCCATTCTCGCGGGGCTGCTGCTGCCCGCGCTGGCCAAGGCCAAGGAAAAGGCCAAGACCATCGCCTGCACCAACAACAACAAGCAGATTGCCCTGGCGATGATCATGTACGCCAACGACAACAACGATCAGTTGCCGCCCATGAATTCGGGCACGTGGCCCAATGTCACCACCAACTGGTGGTTCAAGATCATGGACCAGGGCAATTACATCACCAGCAGCAGCACCTCCAACAATGTGTGGCGCTGCCCCGCGGTGCAGGATGGCGACATCCAGTCGCTGAATTTCGGCGGCTTCAGCACCCGGTGCGAGGGTTACGGTCCGCTGGAGGGCAACACCTATTCCGCGGGCATCATCCGTTATCCGCAAAACGGCGTGGGCGGCGGCGCGTTGGGCAGCGTCAAGCTCGTGCAGGTGCGGCGCGCCACCTCGATCTGGCTTATCGGTGACGTCGGTTCGCCCAAGCTCGCGAGCGACAAGACCTCCAACCAGTTGCCGCTCGGCGGCTATAACACGGAACTCACCACCAAGCAGCCGTCCTTGGGGCCGGGCTTCGGCTACACCGGCAACGGCTGGGCCACCCAGGGCAACACGAATTACAAGCAGCCCGCCTGCCGGCACAATCACCGCGCCGTCTTCTCCTGCTGCGATGGTCACGTGGAAGTCTGGCGCTGGCAGGATCTAAAAGAAAACAAAGACGATGTGTTTGCCGTTCGTTCCTACTGAACCTCCGTCGGGAAAAATTCCCGCCGCCTTCCGCGCGGGACGAGCCAACTGAAAGTTATGCGTCGCTGTCTTATTCTTCCGCCACCGGTGGCATCCGTTTTGATCGTTCTGGCTCTCGGATGGACCGGACAGGCCCAGCCGTTGACCCAAGCCACCACGCCCGCCAAAGTATTGGTGCAGGAAGTGGCCGGGCGCTGGCAGCTTTCCGTGAACGGGCAGCCGTTCTTTATCAAGGGCGCCGGCCTGGAATTTGGCGACCAGGAAAAACTCGCGGCGGCGGGTGGCAACTCGTTTCGCACCTGGCGCGCCGACCACGGCCGGGAGGTGCTGGATCGCGCACAAAAAAATGGTTTGTACGTGACCATGGGACTCGATGTCGCACGCGAACGGCATGGTTTTGATTATTCCAATACCAACGATGTGGCCCGGCAACTCGTGGTAATCCGCGCCCAGGTGTTGGCGCTCAAGGACCATCCGGCGCTGCTCATGTGGGACATCGGCAATGAACTGAATCTCGAAGCGACCAACCCCAAGGTATGGGACGCGGTGAATGACATTTCCAAAATGATTCACCAGATCGACCCGAACCATCCCACCACCACCTCGCTCTCGGGCGTCAGCCGGGAAGTGGTGGCGGCCCTCAAACAGCGCGCGCCGGATCTGGACTTGCTGTGCTTCCAGTCCTACGCCGACATCGTGAACCTGCCGCGCGAAATTCAGGACAGCGGCTGGACCGGGCCCTACGTGGTCACCGAGTGGGGCGCTACCGGACATTGGGAATGTGGCAAGACCGGCTGGGGTGCGCCCATTGAGGACAACAGCGCGGTAAAGGCGAATCTATATCTCCAACGCTACCAGACGGCCATCGCTTCCGACACCAACCAATGTTTGGGCTCGTATGTGTTTCTCTGGGGCCAAAAACAGGAACGCACGCCCACCTGGTACGGCATGTTTCTGCCCTCCGGTGAAGCCACCCCCGCCGTGGATGTGATGCAATACGTCTGGACCGGCCACTGGCCGGAGCATCGCAGTCCCGAACTGGAAGGGCTGTGGCTCGATGGCAAAACGGCGACGGGCGAGGTCCGCCTCGTCTCCGGTCAAAATTACGCGGCCAAGGTGGTGGCGCAACTGCCTACCGGCGGCACGCCGCAATACTCCTGGGAAATTTTGCCGGAGAGCGCCGCCACCTCTGTGGGCGGCGATTACGAAGCCCGGCCGCAACCGCTTCCCGGCTTGGTGACTCCCGGCGCGTCGGGCCTGGCGGAAATCCGTGCGCCGGAAAAACCGGGCGCCTACCGGCTGTTTGCTTACGTGTTCAACGGCCACGGCCGGGCGGGCTACGCCAACATTCCGTTCTTTGTGGAGGCCAAGCCCGGCACGGTTGCGCTCCAGCCTTGATCGGGGTGTGGCGGGTTGGGCGCGCCATCCCCTGCACGCCGTGCTGGGAAGGTGCGGCGATTCTTGCCATGCTTACGTTTGGGCTGTGGAATTTTGCAAATTGCAACCTGCTTTATGAAATTGAAACTTGACGACCTGATTCCGAAATCCCGATGGCAGCATTGCCGCAGCGTTGCCGTGTGCGGCGCGCTCGCGGGCCTGTTGCTGGCGGCGGGGGTCGCGGCGGCCGACCCCACCAATGCCGTCCCCGCCGGCTGGCGGCTGGTGTGGAGCGATGAATTCAACTCGCCCGATGGCAGCGCGGCGGACGCCACCAAGTGGGATTACGAAACCGGCGGTGGCGGCTGGGGGAATCAGGAACTGGAATATTATATCGCCGGCACCAACAACGCCCGTGTCGTGGGCGGCCATCTGGTCATCGAAGCGCGGCGCGAAAAACAGGACCAGCGCGATTATACCTCCGCCCGGCTGCTCACCCGCGGCAAGGCGGCGTGGACCTTCGGGCGCTTCGAGGCGCGCATTCAAATCCCACGCGGCCAGGGCATCTGGCCCGCCTTCTGGATGTTGAGCACCAACATCAGCTCCGTCGGCTGGCCGGCGTGCGGCGAAATTGACATCATGGAAAACATCGGCAAGGAACCCGGCACCGTGCATGGCACGTTGCACGGGCCCGGTTATTCCGGCGACGCAGGCATCGGCGGCCCCGTGACCCTGCCGGAAGGCCAGACCGTGGCCGATGATTATCACGTCTTCGCCGTGGAATGCGAGCTGGCGCAAGTCACCTGGTTCCTGGATGGCCGGCCTTATTTCACCGTCACGCCGGCCAGCCTGCCGCCCGGAACGAAGTGGGTGTTTGATTCGCCCAAATATCTGCTGCTGAATCTGGCCGTGGGCGGCGCCTGGCCCGGCAATCCCGATGCGACGACCACTTTCCCACAGCAGATGAAGGTGGACTATGTCCGCGTCTATGAGAAAATTCCGCCGGAGGGCGTAACGAAATGATCCAACGGTTCCCGGGTGGCATCGCCAGCGTTGTTTTTGGTTTGCTGTTGTGGGCGGAGGCGCTGGCCGCCGCCAATCCACTGGCCAATTCCGGTTTTGAGAACAATCCTCAGGGCGAAACCAAGACGCTGCCCGGCTGGACGGCTTACGGCGGCAATGCCTATGGCGAAACCGGCGCCGCCCGCGCCCACAGCGGCACCAATTATTTCAAGGTGTACCAGGCGTTCAACGGGCAGGTGAACTACACCGGCATTTATCAGGATTACATTTCCGGCCCGGGCGCGGCATATGCCGTCAGCGGCTGGGCCTACACCCTTTCCAGCGACAAACTGGCGGGCCAGAACGCCGCCTGGCTGGAAGTGACTTTTCGCGACGCCCGCAACAATGTGCTGGCGCTATACCATTCCGCCAGCATCACCACCAACGCCCTGGCTGGCGGGGTGTTTCCCGTAAACACCTGGAACCTGCTGGCCGTAACCAACCAGCTCGACCCCGTCACGTTTGCGGTCACCAACACCACCGCCACGCTGGTGGCGCCGCCGGGCACTTATTATCTGCGCTGCCAAATTGTGTTCCAGGGCGATGCCGCCGGCTCCGGCGGTTCGGTTTATTTTGACGACTTAAATTTGGATTTGCGGAATGCCGCGCCGTATGGCGATTGGAATATTGTTTGGAGCGATGAATTTGCCGGTACCGCCGTCAACTCCAACACCTGGACCTACGACCTCGGCAATGGCGGCAGCAACCCCGGCTGGGGCAATAACGAGCACGAATATTACACCGCCCGCACCAACAACGTCCGCGTGACGGATGGCTGCCTGCATCTCATCGC
This sequence comes from Dongiaceae bacterium, assembly GCA_035492855.1. GTDB lineage: Bacteria > Verrucomicrobiota > Verrucomicrobiia > Limisphaerales > JAFMIX01 > JAFMIX01. The sequence continues at coordinate 8,369 of DATJIU010000021.1, forward strand.
CCAAAAGGAAAGCTACAACGGTTTCCACTACACCTCCGCGCGGTTGAAATCCGAAAACTTGTTTTCCTGGAAGTACGGCCGGTTTGAATGGCGGGCGCAACTCCCCGCCGGCGTGGGTTTCTGGCCCGCGCTCTGGATGCTCGGCACGAACATCACCGATGTGGGCTGGCCCGGTTGCGGCGAGGTGGACGTGGTGGAAAACAAAGGCAGCGATCCCGGCACGGTGCAGGGCAGCCTGCATTCCGGCAGCGATGAAACTGGCTCCTACCATTTTCCACCCGGC
>DATJIU010000022.1:0-20157 GCA_035492855.1 Dongiaceae bacterium
CCCTTGTCCGGCGGCGGGGCGAAATTCTGGCGGGTGCAAACCGAATAGCCAGTTGCCGCCGCCTCGTTATTTCGCTTTTTCCATCACGAGCATTTCCACCTCCCGCTTTGCAGGCACCAGTTCGAGCCCAAACTGGTCCAGCAACGCCTGTTTCATGGCGGTGTGCTCCGGATCAGCTGCGTTCCGCTCAGGCCAGTGCAGGACAATATCATAGCGGCCGGTCAGTCCGGTTTCATCAATCACCGGCAAGCGCAGGTAGATTTCCAAGAACCGGGTGAATCCCCAATTTTGATTTCCCGCGGGGCTGGAAATCGGCAGACCCACGGAAGTAATCCGGCCCTTGATGTCATACAGCGCATTCACCGGAGCGAATGCCGGGTGCGGCTTCAACCCCGGGGTGCCCGGCTGGCGCACCTTGAGGAGCAACACATCCGTCGTCATCGTTTCCGGATGTCCGGCCAGGTCGAAGGTCTTTTGGATTTCATGCTGCAAGGCCGTTTCCGCCCCCTGCGGCAACGTAGCAGCGAAGTCGTAGCGGCCGGCGGGCTCGCCCTGGGGAAAATAGATCCGGCCCGGCGACCATTTGTAGGCGACGCGCACCAAATCGCTCACGGGCGCCCGGACGCCCGCCCACTGGCCGGTGCCATCGGTCAGCACCCCGAAAACCGGCGGCTGGAATTTGGTCGGCAGGATGCGGGTTTGGGGCAGCGCCTTGGCCACCGTGTCCGGGGCGAACTGGGGAATCCGCCAGGCATCCAGGGCCGCCTGATGCGCCCGGTATTTCTCGACGCTGAGGGTGGCGGTGCCCGCCGCCAGCACCAGGGCTACGCCAGCTACAATTGCCGTTTTCGCTTGGGTCCATGCCATAAAAGTAATTGCTCCTTTCACCAGGGTTAAGGTTGAAACCGTCACCGCCGTTCCCGAGACCGCCGTGGCCGCAATGGCTGTGGCGGTCAAACTGGCCGGCGCCGCCTGCACCGAATTCGCCGCCAACACACTGGCAATGAGTGTCGCGGACAGGGTCACGCCCTGCCGGCAAAACCGCCGCCGCAGTTTTTCCAACGCGCGATTGACCCGCATTTTCGCGGCATCCTCGCTGATGCCCAGCGCCGTGCCGACTTCGGACAGCGTCCAGCCGTCAAAAAATCGCAGCACCAGGGCGTTGCGGTCGGCGTGATTCAGGGAATCCATGGCGTCCTCCAGAAGGGGGGCAATTTGCCGCCACGTTTCATCCGGCTCCGAGTTTTCTACCAGGGCTTGCATATAGGCTTCGTGTTCCCGTTGGTGACGGCGGCGTTCTCCCTTGAGCGCATCCCGCGCCACATAGCAGGCGGTCCGGTACAGCCAGCCGGAGATCACGGTTTTGGGTCCGAGCGAACCGGCCTTGCGGGCCAGAATGATGAAAACCGCCTGGGTGACCTCCTCCGCCAACGCCGCATCCCCCACCCGGCGGAGCGCGGCGGAATAAACCAGATTCAGATGGCGCGTCACCAGTTGGGCAAAAGCCGCCTCGGAACGGCTGGCGGCATATTCCCGCACCAACGCCATGTCATCGATTCTCATCCATCTATTACATGGACACCCGGACGAAAAAGGGAACAGAATTTTCTGCGGCAAACACCCGGATGGTCAACGTCCTTCTCGCTCCATTTTTCGCCAGTTGTTCCGGCAAATGGCGGCTGATTTCCGACTGAATTGGTTTTGCGCGCGGACGTGGTTGGCGCATATTGTGACCGGATAATTGCATGGCCATTCCCAGTTTTTTGCGCGACCAACCCGATGGCACCCTGCTGGCGGTGAAGTTGCAGCCGCGCGCTTCCAAAAATGAAATCGGCGATCCGCTCGGTGATGAATTGCGCATCAAGGTCACCGCGCCGCCGGTGGATGCCGCCGCCAACGAGGCGTTGCTGCGGTTGTTGGCGGAGCACCTGGACTGCCCCCGCGGCAAGGTGGAACTGATTCGCGGTCAGACCTCGCGGCACAAGATTATCAAGTTGCATGGCATCCCGGCGGCACAAGTGTTGGCACGGTTGCATTAACTTTAATCAAAATTTTTTCGGAGCAAATGGTCAAGACTTATGGTACACTGGTTCAAATTGTCCTAATTTTTATGAAACTAGGGATTCATTTGTGGGTTGGCGTGCTGCTGACCGCCAGTGTAATGGTCTGCCCGGGGCAGCAATGGCAGATTCAAACGCTCGTCAATTTTGCCACTCCGCCCAATAGCCCACACGGTGGTCTGGTGGTAGGCCCGGACGGCAACTTTTACGGCACGACTTATTACGGGGGAGATTACAATGAAGGCACATTTTTCCGGCTGACTCCGAGCGGCACCTTCACTTTGTTGGCTTCCTTCAATGGCACTAACGGGGCATATCCGGTGGGGGAACTGGCGTCGGATGCCAATGGCGTGTTCTATGGCATGACACTGATTGGTGGCACCAATAATGACGGAGCAGTATTCAAAGCCACCACCAACGGCCTGGTCACTTGCCTGGCTTCGCTCGATTATGCTTCCAGCGGACAAAATCCTACCGCCGGCCTGACTGTGGGGCCCGATGGATATTTTTATGGAACCGCACAACTGGGCGGCACCAATTTCGGCGGCACGCTTTTCAAGGCATCCCCGAATGGGGTGCTGACCGTACTGGCATCGTTATCCTGGGTGCCGGCCACAAATGCGTCCCATCCGACCGGACCGTTACAATTTGGCAAAGATGGAAATATTTACGGCACCACTGCCCGGGGAGGATACTCTTACTATCTTGGTGAATTGTTCCGTTTTGTTCTGAACGGAAACGCCACCAATGTAAGTACCTTTGAGGCTGATGGTGGTTTTACGCCGGGTGGATTGGTTTTGGCGGGAGACAATAATTTTTACGGGATTTGCCGCAATGGCGGAACACAGTACAATGGCACCATCTTCCGGCTGACCACCAACGGGCTGGTGCAAACCCTCTTCACTTTTGATCGGACCAACAATGGGGCCGAGCCCTGGTGCAATCTGCAGGCCGGCGCCGATGGCCGAGTTTATGGCACTACCACCCGAGGCGGCAGCAATGATTGCGGCACCGTATTTGCCATCTCGACCAATGGCAATTTTAGTGTGCTGGCCCATTTGAATGCCGAGACTGGAAGTTTCCCACTGCAGTCCGCACTACTGCAAACAGCGGATGGTAGCGTCTATGGCACCACTGTCCGCGGCGGTTTGAATCGTGGTGGCACCGTATTTCGCCTCAACACCAACGGTACTTTGGACGTGCTCGTTTCATTCAATGGCAACTCGGGGGCGGCGCCAGCAGCCGAATTGGCTGCAGATGCGGGCGGGAAGCTGTATGGCACCACTTCCAGCGGTGGCATCAATGGCAGCGGCACCATCTTTTCTTTTGCCACCAATGGCATTTTGGAAACCTTGTTCTACTTCGATGTGTACGGCACTGGCGGTTATCCCTCTTCGGGGTTATTGCTGGGCCCAGACGGGAATTTGTATGGGGTCGCCGAAACTGGGGGCTCTTATGGTAGTGGGGTTTTCTACCAACTAAATCCGACAGGCACTTATACCGAACTGACTCCATTTGGTCCGAGCCCTCTTATGTCTCCCTCGGGAACTCCCATTCTAGGAACTGACGGGTATTTTTACGGTACCTGCAAACGGGATATTCCCGACCGCCCTTCCGCGATTTACCGTTTATCTCCGACTAGTCATCTTTATTCGTCTTTTTCAATCAGTGGCGATGTCGCCTATGCCGGCTTGATTCAGGCAAAAAATGGGGACATCTATGGTACGGCTATTCCAGATAACTCTGGCTATGGCAGTATCATCAAGCTCAATCCAGTAACTGTGGGGCTATTCGCCACGACGGTGAAAACCTTTGCCCAGACCAACGGCGCCGCGCCTTATGGCAGCCTGGTGCAAACCAGTGACGGTTATTTCTACGGCACCACCCGGGACGGCGGCGACTACAACCTCGGCACGGTTTTCAAGCTGTCTGCCGCCGGAGTGCTGACTTCGCTGCTCTCATTTGATGGCACCAATGGGGCCAATCCCTATGCGGGGTTGGTCGTCGGAACTGACGGCCAGCTTTACGGCAGCACCTCGGCCGGAGGCAGCTTCAATTGCGGTACGCTCTATTCCCTCACGACTAACGGCGCGCTGACCACTCTGGCCGCCTTTGACGGCACCAATGGCGCCGCTCCGTATGCCCGCCTGACTCCGGGTGGCGATGGCTGGCTGTACGGCAGCACCCGGCATGGCGGCACCGGTGGCGGCACCTTGTTCCGCTTAGTGCCTCGGGTTACGCTGAGTTTGGGCAACCCGCAGCCGGATGGCAGCCGGCAACTTGCCGGCACCGGTCCCGCCGGTTATGCCTGCCGGATCTGGAGCAGTTCCGACCTGTCCCTGCCCCTGGATTCCTGGACGCTGGTCACCAACACCGTTTGTGACGAAACCGGGAATTTTGGGGGCAAAGACCCTGCCGCCGCCATCAACCAAATTCAGTTTTACCGCGCCACCATTCCGTAATTTTTGCATCGCCTGCCGCCGGGACGGCTGCTTAACTGCCGCCCTGTGTATTTGGACACCTATGTGACCACGCAACTGGAACGCACCGGGCCTTGGTCGCCCTGGCTGTTCCTGGCACTGTTTTTCGCCGGTTCTTTGCTGATGATCTGGCGGCTGGAGGCCATGTCCGCCAATGGCCTGGAGGGCACGGTGCTCGGCACGCTGATCATGCCCTACTGCTCCGGCATCGGAAATCTCATCTTCGCCTGGGTGCTGGGCCATCGCGGCGGCCCCGGCGCGGAAGTGGTCACCAACTGCCTCGTCAACAACGTCACCAACATGACCCTGGTCATCGGCCTGCCCGCGTTAATCTGGGGGATGGTGGTGGTGCCGGACAAGGCCGGAACGGGCGGCAAAAAAAAACGCAAGGGCCGGGACCAGTCCGCTCCCACGCATCAACTCAACCGGTTGTCCCTGTTGTTGACCCTGCTGGCGGTATTCTTTTTTACCGGGGCCGCCTGGGCGCTGGGCCGCGACGGGCGGTTTGATTTCAACGACGGCCTGGTGCTGGTGGGACTGTTTGTCTTCTGGCAGTGCATCCACGTCTTCAGCGTGCTCAAGGCAAATGTGCAGGAAAACCGGTCGCTGCACTGGCTGCTCGCGGTGGACCTCGTGCTGCTGGTCATCGGAGCCTACGCCGTGTACCTGAGCACCAACTGGCTGGTGGCCTGGGTGTCCCAAATTCACACTGGATTCATCAGTGTCAAAAATCTGGGCTGGCTGAGCGGCTGGCTGATGGTGGTGCCCAATGCCCTGCTCGCCTTTTACTATGCCTGGAAGCGGCAGGCGGAGGTGGTGTACACCTCCCAAGTGGGCGACGGCCACATCTGCATTCCGTTTTGCCTCGGCATCTTTGCCCTGTTCAAAAACATCACCGTGCCCGCCGGCTTCACTCTGGGGGTGGAATTGCTGGTGGCCGCCACCGGGGTGCATTTTATCTGCGTGGCGCTGTTCGGCCGGCTGCCGCGGATTATCGGACTGGCCCTCGTGGCAGCTTACGGCGGGTATCTTTACAAGGGGCTAATGCACTGAGGTTCAGGCAGGCAGGGTGAGCGGATTGGCACGGAACTGGTCGCCCAGTTCCGCAAACGGCACCTGGGCGTTCAACCACATCGGATTTTTGGCAATCTCATCCATGGAGAGCGTGGTATGGTTGCAGATGAGATAAAGGCCCAGGCCCACAATCATGAAGGCTTCCACACCGGTGCCCACCCCGTGGCGGGAAAATTCAAAATCCCCAACGCCATGGGTGTTGTTCAACAATTCCACGCGCAGTTCCTTGATGTCATTGGCAAAGTTTTTCTGGAAATCCTCCCGGCGCGGGCCGGTGTAGCTGAGGATGCGGCCCGAGCGGTTTTTGAAGGACATCACGGCCCACTCGTCGAACACCACCTGGTGATACGCCGCGTTCATCCGGGCGGCACATGCCTGAATCTGCTGGTTGGCCTGGTCAAGTGTCATAAAAAAATTCCAAGTTTCTCGTTTAGGGAGCAAAGCAAGTTTGGCGCCGGGAAACAAGGTCAATCAGAGTTGCGCGCAGCACCCCGAAACATTGCCTCCTGCGAGCGCGCTCAGCCGGCGTACAACTCGGTAAGCTTCGCGGTTTCGGCCAGGCTGAGCACCTCGAAATACAGCGGATAAGCCGCCAACCGGTCGTAGATTTCCGCCAACGCATTTTGGGAGGGCAACTGGGCCAGGCCCAGACGGAGGGTGCCCGCCTTTTCCGCCAGCGGGTAAACGCCGTTCGCCGCGGCAAACCCCGGCGGCAGGATGGGCCGCAGCCGGTAAACTTCATCCGGCTGCCAGGCTGACGCCGGCGCCAACCTGGCGACGGCGGCAAAGGCGCGGTGCAGTTGCTCCGGCGTGACCAGTTTCTGCAGCAGGAGCCATTTGGGGATGGGGTCGGCAATCAGCGTGCGCAGTTCGGCCACATTGGGCGCGGCATTGGGCTTGAGCCCGCCGTCGTTTACCAGGCGTTCCACGAGGGCCTGGTCGGGATCCAATCCCGCCCCGCCGGCGCGGGCCGCGAGTTCCAGCCGGGACGGCAGTTCCGCCAGCAAGGCCAGTTGCCCGGGCAGCTTGCCCGCCAGCCACGTCACCGCGTCAGGATGCGGCATGGCGGCGGTGACAATTTTTCCGCCCCCGGCGGGCAGCATGCGGTGCAGCCACCAGAACGCGGGCCCGGCAGCCTGATACGCCGACTGGTCCAGCGCAAAGCCTTTGAGATCCCAACTGGCGCAATGCAATCCCTCGGCCCAGAGTTCCCGGGCCCGGGCTTCCTCCAGCAGGCCGCGGTCGAGCAAAACGTCGGGCAGACTGCGCAGCGTGGCGTGCTGGTTGACGAGAATTTCCAGGGAATCGGGAACGGCCACGTTGGCGGAGTGCAGCAACCGGGCCTGGGTGGCGTCCAGCCGCGACGGCGGCAGGACCAAACGGGGATAGCACCGCGTCCGGGCCAGGTTAAGGTGGGATGGCCGCGCCAGCACCGCCTGGATCGTCCGGCCGCCGAGCCGCGCGCTCAAGGTCGCCAGTTGACTGGCGGTCAGGGGCTCACGCGACGCGAACCGCACAGTGGTGTCGGTCTCCGCCAGCGGCAGGGCTTCGAGGCCCTGCGAATCCAGCTCAGAGAACTGCCGCAACAGCCGTTCCGGAATTGTGACCGGATTGATGGGCGTGACCGGCAGCCCGGAGAACTTGCCCCAAATGTCGGCGAACTGGACTTCATCCAGCAACCCCAGTCGCAGCAACGCCAGCGGCACCGAGGCGCCGCGTTCCCGGTCCAATGCCTGCAAAATCTGCTCGCGCGTGGCCAGGCCCTCGGCCACCAGCAGGTCCTCGATGCTGCGCGTATGCTCGCTCAATTCCGCCTCGCCGGGGAAGACGTGCGAGGTCTTCAGCCAGACGATGGGTTGGCCAAACATCCGGTGCGCAAAATACATCCGCGCGGCGCGCACCGTGGCGCAGAAATTGATGAGGTTGCTGATCATCAGCCGGGGGATGGAAAACAGCGCCTGCTTGAAATTGTAGATGCTGTTGACGCTGATAATTTTTTGCGCCATGCGGTAAAACAGCAGGCAGGTGTCCACAATCACGATCTTGCACAGCAACGAACCGCTGTCGAACAACGGCGCCAAATAATAATCCGTGGCGAGGGTGGTATGGCGGTAGGCCATCTGGAACAGCGCGAACAGCAACGCCACGTAACCGAGGATGTTGACCAGATGCGTCAGCGGCGCCCGGCGGTCGCGCAACAGGGTGTAACGCATGGCCCAGGTGCCCGCCCAGCCGGTCTGTTCCCAGGTCTGGAACGAAATGCCAAGAATCCAGCGCGACCGTTGCCGGACGGCAGTCCAAAACTGGGTGGGAAAATTTTCGCGGATGGCCACCACCTCACTGACGGCCACGGGCGGCCGCAGGGTGCCGTCCCGCCGGGGCCGGCGCACCAGGCGTTCCACCGGATAACTCACCACGCCCACGCGGAAGCCGGCCCGTTTGACCCGGATGCCGATTTCGTAATCCTCGGTGACATTGCCCACGCGAAAGGGGTCGCCGTTGTTGAGTGTGGCCAGCTTTTCCAATACCGCCCGGGAAAAGGCCGTGCCCACGCCCGCGGAAGGCACCACGCCGCCGATGCTTTCGCGCACAAACATATCCTTGGTGTGGAGCTCGGCAAAGTCATCAATGTAACAGTTGCCCACCCAGTATTTGAGCGCGGACAGTTCCAACGCGAACACGGGAAGCTGCCCCATGTCGTAGGTCTGCGGCACAAAATAGTTGTACACCTTCAGCGCGAGTGGATGAATGACATCTTCGGCATCATGCAGCGCCGCCACGGCGTACTCGCGCGTGCCGGGGATTTCATTGAGCCGGGCGGCGCGGTAGATCCAGTTAAGGCAGTCGGCCTTGCTGGTGGGGCCGGGATGCGGCACCATGACCTTGTGGATGCGCGGATTGGCGGCGCAAATTTCATCCACGCACCGGTTGGTCTCCGGGTCGTTGGGATAGACGCCGATGAAGATGTCGTATTTCTCGTACGACACCACACGGGAGGCGTATTCCGCCATCTTGTTGACCACCCCGCCCTCCTGCCAGGCCGGGACAAACAGCGCCACCCATTGTTCCGGCGCCAGGCGCAGGTCCTTGAGCGTAATGTGCGGCCGTTTCCGCTGCCGCCAGAGGTAGAACAGGAATTGCAGGTCGAAAATCAGGTCATCCAGCCCAAACAGGAAGAACCCGATGCCGGCCACATAACCGACAACCAAAAAGATATGTTGGATGATTTCCATCACCAGCTGGTACCGACGGAAAGCCCCGCGCGAAAATCGTTGTAATCCCCGGAAGCGGTGCCGCGCGAATTAAGGTCATCCCGGCCGAAATAAAAACCTTCCACCCACTCCACACGCAGGACCACGCGCCAGTTGCCGCGCGGTTTCCAAATGAGCCGCGTGCCCGGGCCCAACTCGCCGAGGTTGTCGAAGAAATTGCCCTTGGCATCCCACGCCAGATTTTCGACCGCATAGGCATCCCACGCCACGCTGCGGGTGAGTTGCGCCAGGCGGAAGCCCTCGTGCGCCTGGCCGTAGCCCAACCAACTGTTGAACCGGTGATAGTAGGAAAAGTCTGCGCCAACATCGGTAAACCAATCGCCGCGCCAAGCCGCACCGCAACCGGCGGGCGGACGGTTCGTGGAGGTAGCCACCGCCGGAATATTGTCAGGGAACGTCACGCCCGGGCCCCAGGATTTGTAACCAAACACACCCGCCTGATAATCTCCCGCCCAGTCGCCCCCGTCGCGCCGGTCCAGCAAATCCTTGTTCAAGCCGCCCTCGGCATAGAGAAAAACATATTCGGTGGGGAACAACTGGGCCCGCACCCCGCCGACAAAGCTGAACGAATTGTCCTGCACAATCGTGGAGGGATCGCCGGCGCCGGATTTGGTGTCCAATCCGAAACGAAGGCCCACATACGGTTGCAGCCAGCGCGCGTGCGAGACATAGGTGCCCTCGCGCAACAGGCCCGAACCGATGAGCGTGTGAAAGCGGTTGTGATAATCGCCCGAGGCGTAAAACTCGCCCCATTGCCACTTGTCCAGGTCGGCCACGGCCGGCAGGGCGTGCAGTCGCCGCTCGGCCTCGGTGGCCAGCGGCGTGTCAGGATGTTCTTTCTTGGCGGCCAGCAAAACCTTGCCGGCTTCGGTCCACCGATGCTGCCGCACCAACAGTTCGGCCTGCATCAAGGCCAAGTCCGTGGCCCCGGGCTTTTCTGCGGCCATCTGCGCCGCCAGTTCACTGGCCCGGCGGTTTTCATTCAGCCCCTGCAACGCGTACAAGCGCTGCAACTGCAAATTCCAGGACACGGGGCCCTGCTTCCGCTCCAGGTCATCAATGGCCTGCACCACCTCGCGGAACCGCTGCTCATCGGCCAAGTGATAAATAACGGCCTCATCCGAGGTCGGAGACGTCAGCGGCGCCGGGGTCGGCACAGGCATGGCCAGCGGCGGTTGGGTTTCGGGGGCCGGGTGGCTGGCGATCACGGCCTTTTCCAGCTCCGTGGCGGTGAGCGCCTCCAGATGTTGTCCCGCCTGATCCGCCACGGGCGTGTCAGGATGATCCGCCTGCAGTTGCCGCCAGATTTTTTCCGCCTCGCTTTTGCGGCCCACTTGCAGGAGCAGATTCGCCCGCAACAACGCCAGATCGGTAGCCTCGGGATGAGTGCCGGCCAGGGCCTCAGCCTGCCGCAGTGCCTCGTCGGTCTTTTGCAGGCTCACCAGTGCGTAAATCCGCTGCAGGGCCATGCCAAACGGCAGGTTGCCGTCCGTTTCCATTTCGTCTACCGCGGCAATGACCTCCTGGTATTTGAGGTCCTTGGCCAAATCATAGACGTGCTCCTGGGCCGCGTATAATTCCGCCTGGGTCACGTCGGCTTGCAACCGGGCGGCGGCTTCGGCGGCCGCCTGGGCCAGATCATGGTTGGTGGAATGCTGGAGTTCGGTGAAAACTTTCAGCGCGGCGTTGTCGCGATGCAGGGCGAGGTACTCGGTGCCCAACTTGAAGTAGGCGGACTCCCGGGCCGGCTCAAGCCGATGCAATGTTTCCAGCACGGTCACCGCCTCGGCATGCCGCCCGAGTCCGGCGAGCACCATGGCATAATCATACGCGGCCTGCGCGTCGTTGGGTTGCACGTCGAGGTACTGTTGAAATTCGTCCGCCGCGGCGGCGAACTTGCCCTGCTGGTTCAAGGCATACGCCTGCTGCCGCAATGCCTGGGCCCGGGTCGCGTCGGTGGTACTGCTGCTCGCAAACGGATTCCAGGCCAGGGCCGGCGAGGTCAGGAGCAAAAACAGACAAATGCCAATACTCGGTTTCTTCATGGCTGCGCCTTGTTGAGATGGAACACTTCGTAGTCGCCGTCGCCCCGGCGTTTCAGGATGCGGTTGCCGGACTTGGATTCGGGCGCGGCGTCCTCGGCAATCAGTTTTCCCGCGCGGTCAAACGCCTGCCAGCCGATGGTGCCCTGGTCATTTTGCCAGGTGGTGGGAAATTCCGCGGCGCCCGTGAGAAACACCGCCTCCGGCAAACACACCAGGTGATCGCCCTCCGCCAGGTCCAGGAACGGAACTTTCATCTGCTCCAGCAGTTTGACGGTTTGGATCAATCGCCCTTCGGACAAGTAGGCCGGAAACGAACAGCTCGCAATCGTACCCCGCAACCGCGTGAGCACCTCGGCGCGATGATAGAGGCGCACCAGGGATTCGCGCTGACCGGTCACCACGCCCAAGTTTTCCGGCACCACCAGCCGGCCGAATTCATCCCGCGCCGGGGCGGTGCCGGCAAACGTGGCGAGGGCGGTGGCATCCGAAAGCTGCATCCGCTCGAAGGCCGTGGAGAAACAGCTCGCGAATTCCGCATAGTCCGCCTGCGCGGCGGCGTACTGCGGGGTTTCCCAGGCCAGCGGGAACAAACCGCGCCACCACATTTCACGGACGCCCCGATAGACGCGGTCCTGCACCCGTTGCGGCGTATCATTGGTCAGCGGACGGTCTGCCACGGCGTCCCAAAATTCCGGTTCCGTGCCGGGCCGGTTCTGCCGGGCGGCGCGATATCCCTCCAGAATCAGGCGCCCCCCGTGCTGCTGGGCGTAGCGCAGGGCGGCCACGAATTCCGGCTGCGAATCCATTTCCAGCAACTTATGCTCCTCCGGATCCCAATACGCGGGGATCACCCCCACCACGAAAGGATGCCCGCGTTGGGCCAGGTAATCCACCATGTGCCGGAATTCCTGGTGGTCCTGCCGGCAATGGTACCCGTCAATCCGCAGACAAACCGCCGCAGCCGTCACCGTGGTAACACCGTAGAAATCCAGCAACTTATCGCTGAACAGGGCGCAGTTTTCCGTCTGCGTGGGTAGGCCGGCAAAGAAAGTGACCGCGCCCAGCGTCCAGCAGAGCGGATGCGAATTGGTCTGCCCCGCCGCCGGCTCGGTCACCGTCATGATGATGGTGGCGTTGGGGGCCGGCACCTGCGCCGGCAGCCAGGTGGCTAACGGCTCGGCCCAATCCCGGCCGCGATAATGAATTTGTTTGGCCGGCTGGCCCGCCGCATAAGGGGTCACCAGAAACTGGCCTTTGAATTCGGGCAACCGGCCCAATTCCTCGGCCCCGTAACCCACCCAGAGGACGGCATTGGTGCGGGCGGCCACCGCTTGCAGCAACGGCGCCGGCAACCGCGGCAGGGGCTGGGGACAAAATATCACCAGGTAATCGGCTGCGAGCATCTGGTTGGGATCCGCCGCGGTGACCGGCACCGCCGTAACCGTGGTGGCCACCCGGCGCAATTCCATTTTCAAAGCCGCCAGGTCATCGGCCAGCGAAAAGGCCTGCCGCGTGGCGGCATAAACCACCAAAGTTTTGGCCCCGGCACCCCGCCCCGGAGCCGGACAGCTCAAGGACTGCGCTGTCGCCGGAGATAGCGCAGTCAGACCAGTAACGAGGCAGAGGGCCAGAATCCAAGCCGGAAGTTTCATGGCTCGGAAAGCGAATTCTCCGCCGCAGCATGACGCCGGCGGCGGCGGGACATTTCCCACAGCAATCCCATGCGCACCACCACCAGCAAGGTGAGAACGGTGGCCGTGGTGAGGAAAATGATCTTATTAATGCGCGCGTCGCGGTGCGATTGAGATTCCGGCTCGCCCGTAATCTGTTCCACGGTGTCATCCGTGGTGGCAGCGGCGGGATCCGGAAGCATGGAGCGAATGGGTTCAGCCACCACATTCGTGCCGGGAGGATTTGTTTCCTGAGCCGACGCGGAATGTGACCCTGCCACAGCGGCCAGAGTCAGGAAGCACAGGAGCAGAAACATCCATTTAACCGCCCGTGTTCGAATATGCATTGTCGCAAACTGCCTTCGGTAAATACACCATGCCGTCGCATGGCACCACCCCATCCGGGAACTTAAGCACTACGAATTCTGAACTGGGGAAAATTGTAGAACAATTCACCCGTTAGGCCATATTTATTTGGCCGAAAATGAAGTTAGGACGGGACGTTCCCTTGCCGGCAGGTTCAGAATCCGGTCCGGCCGGCGGGTGTCGCGCTGGGAACGACAGGCGGGTCAGTTATTGGCGGGGGACATTTCCCGTTCCACCCAGGTATTGGCGGCCTGGGCGAGCTCGGTGGCGGACTTGAGGTTCAGCTTGCGCTTGATCTGCTCGCGATAGTACTCGATGGTTTTCACGCTCAGGTGCAATTCATCGGCAATCTGCCGGGTGCCTTTCCAGCGGCCGATCAGTTCGAACACCTCGATTTCCCGGTCACTGAGGCTGTCGGCGGGCGTTTTCTGGGCCTCGGTCCGGCCGCGGATTTGTTTCTGGAGTAACCGCCCGGCAAGTGCCTCGCTGACATAAAGCTGGCCGCTGAGCACGCGGCGGATGGCCACCAGCACCCGCTCCACGGGTTCGCTCTTCATGAGGTAACCCAAGGCCCCGGCCCGGAAGGCGATTTCGGCATAAATGGATTCGTCGTGAGTGCTGACCACCAGCACCGGCAGGCGCGGATACTGCGCCTTGACGTTGCGCATGAGTTCCAGGCCGCTGCTGTCCTTGAGCGAAATGTCCGCGATGACGAGGTCGGGTTTCCCGGCGGTGATGGCGTCCAGCGCCTGGGCGGCGGTATCGGCTTCGCCGCACACTTCCAAATCCGGCTGGCGGTTGATCAACTGGGAGATGCCAAACCGTACCACGGCGTGGTCGTCCACCAGTAAAATGCGGGCCTTGGAATCCGTTGGGGATGATTTTGTGTGATTCATGTGCGATGAACTGGCCTCTTTGAAAGCTATAATCGTTCCAAGGCTTAGGTTGTTTCCAATTTCACCCGGAAGTCTGCAAAAACTCCGGTAATCGCCCTCCGGCTCCGCGCAAGTTTGTCTTAATTCTGGATGGCGCCGCTGCAAACGGAACAGCCGGGTCACTTCCCGCATTCAAAACAGCTCGCAAAAGTCGGGGATGGTCAGAAAAAATGTCCCAGAGAAGTGGTTGGCATCAGCATTGCTAACTGGGAACTGTCGGTTAAAAAAAGATTTAAACTAGCGCATCCCATGAAAGCAATCTCATCTGTACTTGTAGTGGAAGACAATGCCATAGCGCTCAAGACCTTGTCTGCCCTGCTCTCCGCCCTGGGCGCGCAGACGGTGTGCGAAGCCGACAGCGCGGAAAAAGCCCTGGAATGCATCAAGACCCAGAGTTTCTCCCTGATTCTCACGGACTACCGCCTCGGCGGCATGAACGGCGTACAATTCATCGAGCAGCTCCGCGCCAACGGCAATGAAACGCCGGTCATCGTTCTTTCGGGCGCTCCGGACAAAACCGGGGTCATGCGCGCCGCCACCTACAATCGCGTGGATTTTTTCGGTAAGCCCTTCCGCATGGAAGAATTGGCCGGGGCCATGGACCGTTTGGTGGCCGCCTAAAGTTTTCGGTTGTTCATTGTGGTTGTTCGGTTCGTTGTTTGTTTGGGTCAGTTTGGGTTACTGGGTTGAAGCGCGGAACGCAAGTTCCGCGCTTCTTCTTTTGCCCCGAACCGGGCGCTTAAATCGCCTCCAGGGCGCGCTCCAAAATCCGCACAATCCGCCCGGCCGCCCGGCCATCGCCAAAAACATTGGAAGCTTGGGACATGTGGGCATAGGCCTGTTTGTCCCGCAGCAACCGGCGGCTTTCGCGGACAATCCGCCGGGCATCCGTACCCACCAGTTTCAACGCCCCGGCCTTCACCCCTTCCTGGCGCTCGGTGGTGTCGCGCAATACCAGCACGGGCTTGCCCAGTGCCGTGGCTTCCTCCTGCACCCCGCCGGAATCGGACAACACCAGGTAGGCCTGCTTGAGACAGGACAAAAAGTCATCGTAATCCAACGGCTCGCACAGGACCACGTTGGGCAGATTCCGCAAACGCGGCCGGATGGCCGCCCGCACCTTGGGGTTGGGATGCACGGGAAACACCGTCACCGTGTCCGGATGCTCCCGCGCCACGGTCGCCACCGCTGCCGCCACCGCTGCCATGGGTGCGCCCAAACTTTCCCGGCGGTGACACGTCACCAGGATGAGCCGCTGCTTCAAGCCGGCGGTGCCCACCAGTTTCTCCACCGGCGCCAACTGGCATCGCGGCATCATGTCGCGCAAGGCATCCACCACGGTGTTGCCGGTCAGGTAAATGGCCCTGGCGGGAATATTTTCCGCCCGCAACCGTTTTACTGCATCCCGGGTGGGCGCAAAATGCCACGACGCCACCGCGCCGAGCAAGGTGCGGTTCATCTCCTCGGGAAACGGGGAGTAAATATTGTGCGTGCGCAGCCCGGCTTCGATGTGGCCCACGGGAATCTGATGATAAAACGCGCAGAGCCCGCCGAAGAAGGCGCTCGTGGTATCGCCCTGCACCAGCACGGCGGCCACGCGATGCCGCGCGTAGAACCCGCCCAACCGCACCGCCAGCCGGCCCGACAAATCCCACAACTGCTGGCCCCGGCGCATCACGCGCAAATCATGATCCACGCGCAGCCCGAATCCGCCGAGGATCTGCCGTGTCATCTGCTGATGCTGCGAAGTGGAAATGGTCACCGGGCGCAAGGTCCGCGAGCGGGCCAGCGCCCGGATGACCGGCGCCATCTTGACCGCCTCCGGACGCGTGCCGACAATGACTGCCACGGGACGCCTGCTCATAATCGGGAGCGACTATGGCAAAAGCCGGTATCACGCACCAGCGGTTTCAACCATGAGTCCTGCTTGCCTGCTGCATTAAAACCTGTTCGCGCGCGCGCGCCGTTCTCCGTTCACATTTTTTTAATACCATCATTTTCCTGCAGTTACAGCGGGACCGGAAATTCCGTCCGCTTGACGCCTGCGCCCGCTCCACTAAACTCGGCTCATGTTGACAATTCGTGATTCTGACTTTACGCCCGCCTGAACCACATGAACCGCAAACCGTCCGTCGCCATCATTTTCCTCACCGTATTCATTGACCTCATCGGGTTTGGCATTGTGCTGCCCCTGCTGCCGGTGTTTGCCAAGGAACTGGACGCCAGCGGCCTGGTCATTGGCTGCCTCATGGCCGTGTATTCCGCCATGCAGTTCCTTTTTGCGCCGGTGTGGGGTCGCTGGTCGGACAAGGTGGGCCGCCGGCCCATCCTGCTCATCAGCACGGCGGGCGCGGCCGTTTCCTACGCCTTGTTTGCCTACGCCTGCGGGCAATCCGGCATGACTGCCCTGGTCCTGCTGTTTGTGGCGCGCACGTTCGCCGGCCTGTGCGGGGCGAACATCACCGTGGCCCAGGCGTACATCGCGGACATTACCCCGCCCGAGGAACGCTCCAAGAAGATGGGGCTGATCGGCATGGCTTTCGGGCTGGGCTTCATCTTCGGCCCGGCCATTGGTGGCCTGGCGCTGAAGTTTCTGGGCATGACCGCGCCCGGCTGGATTGCCGCCGGGTTCTGCACCTTCAATTTCATCTTTGCGTTCGCCCGCCTCCCCGAAAGCTGGAAACCCGGCACCCAGTCCGCCGCCCGGCCCCGCTTCGAGCATTTCATGGAGACCATGCGCCGGCCGGGCATTGCCGTGCTCATCTGGGTGTTCTTCCTCGCCACCTTTTGCTTCGCTGCATTTGAAACCACGCTGGGCCTGCTGGTCAGCCAGAACTTCGGGCTGAAGTTTGAAAACACCAAGGGGGTTTACACTTTTGACGCCAAGGTGGCCTACCTCTACGCCTATTGCGGCTTCATCGGCGCTTTCGTGCAGGGCGGACCGCTCGGGCGGATTGTGAAAAAATTTGGCGAGCCCCTGTTAATCACCCTGAGCCTGTTTCTGGTGGCGGTCAGCTTGGCGCCCATTCCCTTCATCAAAACCTGGCCGCTGTTGCTGTTCGTATTGGCGGTTCTTGCCATCGGCTCCAGCCTCACCCGGCCGCCGGTGTTTGGCATGATTTCCAACCTCACCCCCGCCGCCGAACAGGGCGCCACCATCGGCGTGGCCCAGAGCATGGGGAGCCTGGCCCGCATTGGCGGCCCCATCTTTGCCGCCTCCCTGTTGGATCTGCACCCCGCCCTGCCCTATCTGATCTGCGGCGGCATCTCGCTCGTAGCCGCGTTCTTTGCCTGGCAGTTCTTACACCGGAGGGTCATTGCAAGAAACATTCTAACGCAGAAATAATTCCGCTGCCGCATCGGCAAACCGCAGCCCCTGTGGGGTGAGCTGAAACCGCTGGGCATCGTGTTGCGCCCAGCCACGCTCCGTCAGTTGTGCCATCTCGCCGGCCCACTGCTCGCGCAAATCGAAGCCCGTGGTCTCCCGAAAATCGGCAAACGGCCACCCCGCGTTCATGCGCAACCCAAACGCCGCAATCTCCCCCGCGCGCCGCAACGGCGGCAGGTCGTCGTGCGATTCAATGGCGCGCCGCCCCTTCTCCAGTTGCTCGCAATACAACTGCGTGTTGGCCCAGTTCTTCGTCCGGCCCCCGCGCACATAACCCGTGGCGCTCGGGCCCAAACCGTAGAAGGAACCGCCGCGCCAGTAATTGACGTTGTGCTTGCAGGCAAACGTGGGAATCGGCGTCAACGCGGCGCCGTTTACCGGCGCCCCCGCCCGGTAGTCGCGGGCGAAGTTGGCCACCTCGTACTGGCGGAATCCGGCGCCCGCCGCATGCGCCAGCAATTCCTCGTACATCGCGCAGGCCAGATCCTCATCCACCGCAAATTCCCCCGCCTGCAACTGGGCGAACAGCGGCGTATCGTCCTCGTAAATCACCTCGTAACTGGACAAATGCTCGCTGCCCAGCGCCAGCGCCTCGCGCAGCGTGGCCCGCCAGATGTCCAGCGTCTGCGTGGGGATGGCAAACATCAGGTCCACGTTCACATTGTCAAAACCGGCCTGCCGCAAAATCTCAAACGACTTGAACACCATCTCCCGGCTGTGGACCCGCCCCAACCGGTCCAGCAACCCTTCATCCAGCGACTGCACCCCCATGGAAATCCGGTTCACGCCAAAATCGCGGAACAGCCGCGCCTTGTCCGCCGAGACCGTGGCCGGGTTGCACTCGATGCTGAATTCTTCCGCCCCCAGCAGGTGCAACCGCTCCATCGCCCGAAAGATCGTCTCCCACTGGCGCAGATTGAGCAGCGACGGCGTACCGCCGCCGCAGAAAATGGTCCGCGGTTTCAAATCCGCCGCCACCAGTTCCAGCTCCCGCACCAGGGCCGCGACATAGCGGTTCACCACCTCGCCCTGGGCCGCCTCGGAGTAAAACGCGCAATATTCGCACTTGGCCGCGCAGAACGGCACATGCACATACAGGCTGGAAACCGGCGAATCTATTTGGGAATCAATCATTTAAAAAATAGTTTTCCGAGCCACCTGCACGAAAACAAAAAACCTCCGCCATGGAGGCCGGAGGTCTTTTAAGAGAGCCGCGGATAACTGCGGGAATCAGAGCGCCTGCCGCTGCACATTCTCCGCTTTCGGTCCTTTGTCGCTGGCGACCACGTCAAAAACGACAGATTCGCCCTCGTTCAGGGTTTTGAAACCACTACCTTGGATGGAGGTGTGATGCACAAAAACATCCTGCCCGGTTTCCTGGATGATGAAACCGAATCCCTTTTTGTTATCGAACCATTTGACTTTGCCACTGGCCATATATGACTCCTGATTTTTTGAGTGCGCGGCCTGATAAAGAAAAAGACACCGTGCGATCCACATCGCCGGTGCCTACGTTCACTTCATAAAAAGCCACATACGCCTCAATTCGGGGCCGATAGTATGCACAAGCTCCCGAAAAGTCAAGCATCAGTTTTGTTGAATTCTTATGACTTTTTGCTCTTAGCCGAAACGATGCCGCAGAAATGGCGGGAGCAACCTGCCGGTCGCTGCCTTCCGCGCTTTCAGGGAAATACCATACTGCGGTGTTTGAACCGCAGGGTTCCGGCTCAGTCCAACTGCATGGCCTGGTCCAATAATTGGGGCAAATAACTCAGCAACGCCGCATCCCCCACCTGCATGACGCCGGGGAGTTCGGCCAGGGCGGCAGGCGCGGGTTTGGCGGGCGCGGGTTTCTTGCTGTCGGCGGCAAAACCAATGACCGGCAGGTGCTGCGTGGCCGGGTTTTCCTTGAGCCGGGTGATGGCCTCCTGAATCCGCCCTTTCACTCCGCCCAGGTCGGCGAAAACCACCATTGGCTTCACTTCTTCGGCGGCCGCCTGCAACCCCTCCACCGCCGTCACGGTTTGGACGCGGTACTGAATATCCTGCAGCCGGTTCACCAATTGGGAACCCGGCAGCAGGCGCTCATAAAAAACCAATGCCAGCGGCTTCGTCACGGGCGGAAAAAATGGGCCAACGCCGCCGGAATTGCAAAAGATTTTGCGGTCCGACACAAAAAATTTGCTTTGCGCTTGCCCCCGGCGGCCAACCCGTTATCAGTCTGGGCCATGCTATTGTTTCGTGCCAAGGTGCTGGACTCCTGGCTGCCGCAGGTCCGCGCCCACCTCCCCGCCGTGCTGGTGGATCACGCCCATCTGGAACGCAAGGCCGCCACTTCCGCCATCAACCTGGAGAAGTATCACGACCTCTTCCCGCACGTGGATGAGCTCAACGCCATTGCCATTGAGGAGCTACAACACTTCCAGCTCGTGCTCGGCCTGCTGCGCCAGCGCGGCATCCCCTTTGCCCAACCCCAGCCCAGCCCGTGGATCAAGGGCCTCATGCAATCCATCCGCCCCGGCGTGCGCCACCAGGTCATTGACCACCTCGTCTGCTGCGCGCTTATCGAAGGCCGCAGTTGCGAGAAATTCCAAATCCTCGGCGAAGCCCTGAAAACCGACGACCCCGAGCTCGCCCAATTCTACGCCAGCCTCGTGGAATCCGAAGGCAACCACTACGCCACCTACATCCTCATGGCCCGCGCCGTGGACGATGCCGAAACCGACCGCCGCCTGGATTTCTATCTCGACCTCGACGCCCAACTCATCCGCCAGCCGAATCCGTTCCCAATGCTGCATTGATATTTTCAACCACGAATGGACACGAATAAACACAAGTGAAAACGAGAGTAGGGCGCGTCACTCCGT
>DATJIU010000023.1:0-15473 GCA_035492855.1 Dongiaceae bacterium
GTCGCTGGCGTTTTCGCCGTAGGCAATGACCGCAAAATTTTCCTGCCGGGCCAGCGGCATCAGTTCGTCAAACAGCTCGTGTTTGCAGAAGTAGCACCGGTTGGTGGGATTGGCCAGGTAGCTGGCGTTCTCAAACTCGGCGGTGTGGACCACGCGGACGGGAATGTGAAACTGTTCGGCCAGGGCGAGGGCCTCGGCCAGTTCGCGGCGCGGGAGGCTGGGCGAATCGGCAATGGCGGCCAGGCTGCGGGCGCCGAGGACGTCGGCGGCCACGCGGGCGAGGAAGACGGAATCCACCCCGCCGGAATAGGCCACCAGGCAGGAGCCGTAGCCGCGCAGCAGTTCCTGCAGTTTTGCGAGTTTGTCGGATGCCGTCATTGCTTATTTAAGCTGCCATTGCGGCGGGCGGATGTCGAGCCTGCCCGGGGCAAATTTCCCGCAGTTTTTGCGGTTTCGGGTTAGACTCGTCCCGGCAGTTTTTGTAAGCTGGTCGCCAACATCACTTAAAACCACCTCAACCCCCTGCATTCTATGTCCCGACTCGTCACCATGTTCACCGGTCAATGGGCGGATTTGCCGCTGGCCGAACTCGCTCCAAAAGTCAAAGCCATGGGCTACGATGGCGTGGAGCTGGCCTGTTGGGGCGATCATTTTGATGTCGCCCGCGCCCTGGCGGAACCGGATTACATTCCCGGACGGTGGGCGTTGCTGCAAAAGCACGGCCTCACCTGCGCCGCCATTTCCAATCACCTGGTCGGCCAGGCGGTGTGCGACCTGATTGACGAGCGGCATAAACCCATCATCCCGCCCGAGGTCTGGGGCGACGGCAACCCTGAGGGCGTGCGCCAGCGCGCCGCCGAGCGCATGAAGGACACCGCCCGCGCCGCGCGGAAATTTTTCAATGCCCGGCCCGGCCGCGCCGCCGGCGACAATTCCCCGGCCGTGGTCAACGGTTTCACCGGCTCGTCCATCTGGCACGCCATCTATGCCTTTCCGCCGACGGACCAGAATTACCTGAACCGCGGCTTCGAGGATTTCGCCAAGCGCTGGCTGCCCATCCTGGATGTCTTTGAAAGCGAGAATGTCAATTTTGCGCTGGAGGTGCACCCCACTGAGATTGCGTTCGACATCGCCTCGGCGCAGCGCGCCGTGGATGCGGTGCAGGGGCACGCGCGGTTTGGTTTCAATTTCGATCCGTCGCACCTGGGTTACCAGGGCGTGGATTACGTGAAGTTCATCCGCCACTTCACCCGCCGCATCTTTCACGCGCACATGAAGGACGTGTGGTGGGGTCACGGCGACGGCTCGGTGGGCGTGTTTGGCGGGCACACGGATTTCACGGACGCGCGCCGGTACTGGGATTTCCGCTCGCTCGGCCACGGCGACATTAACTTCGAGGAGATCATCGTGGCGCTGAACGACGTGGGGTATCGCGGCCCGCTCTCGGTGGAGTGGGAGGATGGCCGCATGGACCGCATCCACGGCGCGACGGAATCCTGTGCGTTTGTGCGCAAACTGGATTTCACGCCGAACCAGGCGGCGTTCGACGCAGCATTCGCCCGGAAGTAATTATGCCGCTGTAACTTACAATAATAATTGCCCCACCAACCGGTTCACTGCCGGGGGCGGGGCTTTAACACTCTTAAGGCTTTTTCTGATTTTTCGGCGCCGCAGCCGTTAGCGATAACCCCAAGCCGGGACGACTTGAGGCCGTCCCGGCTTGGGGGGTCCGACAGTGGTTGCCGGAGGTCAGATCTTCTTGGGGAACGGGGTCCACTTGCCGCGCTTGCTGCCGCTCTTCACGCAGGCATCAATGAAGGCCATGCCGGTCCAGCCGTCTTCCACGCTGGCGTAGTTGACGCCGGCATTGACGCACTTCTTGCCGGCCTGCCAGAGGCGGATGTCGGCCTCGAAGAAGCGGTGCAGGCGCGCGAAGGCGTCGTGGAACGCCTCGGGGTGACCGGCCGGGATGGTCGGCTCCTTGAGCAGCGCCTCGAGCGCTTCGTCCTGCGGCAGAAAGCCGTCGCCCGCCTGGATGGCGCCGCGCCAATAGACGCGGTCGGGCTGGTTGGAAAGATGCACCACCAATTTCTCCGGCTCTTCCTGCCGCCAGCTCAAGGAGCCTTTGGTGCCGGCCACTTCGATGCCCATGTCGTTCTTGTGGCCGATGCACACCTGCGAAGCGCGCACGTGGGCCTTGGCGCCGTTGCTGAGCGCGCAATACACCGTGAAATGATCATCCAACACGCGGCCGGGCACAAAGGCTTCCAGTTGCGCGGAAACTTCGGTGACTTCCAAGCCGGTGATGAAGCGAAGCTGCATCAGGGCGTGCGTGCCGATGTCGCCACCGCAACCGGACCCGCCGGCAAGTTTGGGGTTGGTGCGCCAAGTGGCCTGTTGCTGGCCGGTGGCTTCCAGCTTGGTCGCCAGCCAGCCTTGCAGATAATAGCTGTCCACCCAACGTACGTCGCCGAGCAGGCCCTTCCGGACAATGTACCGGGCGAACCGCGTGGTCCAATGACCGAGGTAGGTGTGCGACAGGCCAAAGGGCACGCCGGTCTTGCGCACGGTTTGCACCAGCGCGGCGGCTTCCTTGAGATTCAGGCACAGCGGCTTTTCACAAAACACCGGAATGCCCGCCTGGAGCGCCTTGGTGGCCGGGTCAAAGTGAACATGATTGGGCGTGACGATCAGCACGTAATCCAGCTTCTGGTCGGCGGGCAGGGTTTTCTGCGCGGCGATCATTTCATCATAGGAGACGTAGCCGCGGAGGGGATACGCCCAGTTGGCGGCTTCCTCGAGGGCGATCTTGGGATCGGGGAACAGGGCCCCGGCGGTCACGCGCCGGGTGCCGTCGAAGTGGATGGCTTTCTGATGAGGATTGACGATGAAGGCGCCCTTGCCACCGCCGATCAGGCCGACATTGAGAGGTCGTGGAGACATGATGTTAAGCTGGGTTGAATTGGTTGGTTTTGCGCCCAACGCTTGTGGGAAAAACCGGGGGGCTTCCACAACTTGCGCGGGACATGAGGATGTCTGGACAGACTAGATTTCAGCGTCCCGGGGTCAAGCAGTATGTCATTACCGGAGCAAAATTCCCCGCGCCGGGAATGGACATCGCAGGCCTCCCGCCGTAAGATTCCCCCACTTGTTGCCGACGCAGTATCGAATTTCAACCAAAGCAAATCCGTCCCATTCCACACATGAAGACCAAATTGATCCTGTTCGCCCTGCTCCTCGCCGCCTTGCCGGCTCAACGCGCCCTGTCCGCCCCCATCAAGGAAGTGGTCATTAACGGCGTGGCCGGTTTTCAAGACACCCCCATGGAACCGGATGGCAAGTGGCATGTGCATGACCCCGCCCGGCCGCAGCCGCCGGTGGTCACCCCCGGCACGTTCAGCGACCATGCCACCGCACCCAGCGACGCCATTGTGCTCTTCGATGGCAAGGGCCTTTCCGGCTGGCAAACCAAGGATGGCAAGCCGGCTCCGTGGAAGGTGGAGGATGGCATCATGATCGCCAACAAGAGTGACATCGTGACCACCCAGACATTCGGCGATATGCAACTGCACGTGGAATTTCGGGAACCTACGCCCCCGCGGGGTGATGGCCAGGGCCGGGGCAACAGCGGCATCTTCCTCATGGGCCGCTATGAAGTCCAGGTGCTCGATTGCTATTCCAACCAGACCTACGCCGACGGCACCACCGGCAGCCTCTACGGCCAACATCCCTGCCTGGCCAACGCCTGCCGGCCGCCGGGCGAATGGGAATCCTATGACATCATCTTTACCGTGCCTCACTTCAACGACAAGGGCGAGGTGGTCACCCCCGCCTACGTGACAGCGATCCTCAACGGCGTGGTGGTGCAGAACCATCAGGCCTACCGGGGCGACACGAACTGGCGCGTGCCCGGTGAATATGTGGCGCATCCGCCCACCGGCCCCATCGGCCTGCAATTCCATGGCAATGCCGTGGCATACCGCAACATCTGGCTGCGTCCCATTCCCGTCGTCAATGAACCTTGAACTTGAGTCGTTGCCATGAAATTCGTCACGCCCCTCCTTTGCACCTTGCTCGCGGCGGTCTCCTTGCAGGCCGCGCCCAAAAAACTGCTGGTGGTCACGACCACCACGGGTTTCCGGCACAGTTCCATTCCTTATGCGGAAAAGGAACTGAGCCAACTCGCCAGTGAAACCGGCGCGTTTACCGTGGACTTCATCCACCAGCCGCCGAACGAACCCGCCGGCCCGGGCAAAAACGCCACTGATGCGGAAAAAGCCACGTACCAGGCCGCCAAGGAAAAGTGGGACGACGCCCTGAAGACGGCGCTGCTCAAACTCTCGCCGGAATCGCTGAAAGATTACGACGGTGTGGCCTTCGTGAGCACCACGGGCGACCTGCCCATCCCCGACAAGCAGGGGTTTCTGGACTGGATCAAGGCCGGCCATGCCTTCATCGGCATTCATGCGGCGAGCGACACCTTCCACGGCTGGCCTGATTTTGTGGCCATGCTCGGCGGCGAGTTCGCCCACCACGGACCACAGGTGAGCGTGACGTGTCTGAACCAGGACCCGCAGTTTCCCGCCACGGCCCATCTCGGGCCCACGTGGACCATTCAGCAGGAGGAAATCTACCAGTTCAAAAACTACGATGCCTCCAAGGTGCATGACCTGCTGATCCTGGACAAACATCCCGAGAACAATTCGCCCGGTCACTTCCCCGTCTCGTGGTGCAAGCATTACGGCCAGGGCAAGGTGTTTTACACTTCGCTCGGCCATCGCGAGGACATCTGGGACGCCGACCCCAATCTGCCCGACCGCAAGAACTCCCCGGAGATCAGCAAGGCGTACGACGAACACGTGCTGGGCGGCATCAAATGGGCGCTCGGCATTGTACCGGACAACACCCCAGCCACCCAGTAACCCGCGCACCCCTAATCTAAGCTAAGGCGAGGTCCAACGGCCTCGCCTTTTTTCTTTTCCCAGCAGCTTGGTTAACCCCTACTCGGTCGCCACCAATCTGCTAGGTCCGATGGTAATCCGTCAATTTCCCGTTACGTTCGCGGACGAGGCGGACGACGAGCGAGGTCCAGCCGGTCTGGTGGCTGGCGCCGAGGCCTTCGCCGGTTTCGGCGTGGAAATATTCGTGAAACAAAACCAGGTTCTGCCAGGTGGGGTTGTCGTCGTAGCGCTTGGCAATGCCACCACCAAAGCAGGGCCGGTAACCGTTCGCCGCCTTTTGAAAGATGGAGATGAGGCGTTCGCTGATGAGGTCCGCGACCTGACTCAGAGCGAGTTCGCGCCCGGAACCAGCCGGCGCCTCGATCTTGAAGGAGTCGCCATAGAAATGGTGATAGCGTTCGAGCGCTTCGATGATGAGGTAATTGACGGGAAACCAAACCGGACCGCGCCAGTTGGAATTGCCGCCGAACATCCGGCTGTCGCTCTCGCCGGGAACGTAGCTAACTTCATGATGCTCGCCGCCGTGGTTGAACCGGAACGGTTGCGCCTCATGGATTTTGCTAAGGGAACGAATGCCGAAGGTGCTGAGAAACTCCTTTTCATCCACAAGCCGTTCGAGACAGCGGCGAAGCCGGTGCCGAGACGGAATGGCAAGCAGCCGCAATGATTCGCTGTGGTCCGGCCCCGTGCCGCGGTCGCAGTAGCTGACATATTTGGCCAGTTCGGGCCGATGGCTGAGGAACCAGTCCATCCGTTTTTTGAAGCCCGGCAAGGCGTTGATGGTTTTCTGGTCAAGCACCGCCACCGCAATCATCGGCAGCAGCCCGACGAGCGACCGGACCCGGAGCGGGATGGGCTCCTGGTGGTTGATGATGAGCTGGTCGTAATAAAAGCCGTCGGTCTCGTCCCACAGGCCGTTGCCGCCAAGGGCGTTGATGGCGTCGGTAATGTTGACGAAGTGCTCAAAGAACTTTGAGGCGATGTCTTCGTAGGCCGGCCGGTGCAACGCCAGCTCGATGGAGATGGACAACATGAGCAGGCAGTAGGACGCCATCCACGCAGTGCCATCGGCCTGATTGAGGCGGCCGCCACCGGGCAGCGGGCGGGAGCGGTCAAAGACCCCGATGTTGTCGAGCCCCAGGAAGCCCCCGCCAAAAACATGGCGGCCTTCCACGTCTTTGCGGTTCACCCACCAGGTGAAGTTAAGCAGCAATTTTTGGAAGGCTTTCTCGAGAAATTCCACATCCCGCTGGCCCTTGGGATCGGACATTTTGTAAACCTGCCAGACCGCCCACGCATGCACCGGGGGATTGACGTCGGAGAAGTCCCATTCGTAAGCGGGGAGTTGTCCGTTCGGGTGCATGTACCATTCGCGCAGCAGGAGCAGCAACTGGCTCTTGGCGAAGTCCGGATCAATCCGGGCAAACGGCACCATGTGGAACGCGGTGTCCCAAGCGGCGAACCACGGATATTCCCACTTGTCGGGCATGGACAGGATGTCGCGCGCAAAAAGATGGGGCCAATCGTGGTTGCGGCCGTGTTTCCGCGATTCATACGGTGCGGGCTCGTCGGATTTTCCATGAATCCAGTCGCTCACGATGAATTCGTAAAACTGCTTGGTCCACAGCAGGCCGGCGTAACCCTGCCGGCAGATCATGGCGTCTTCCGGTTTGACCAGGTCGGGCAGGATGTCCCGGTAGAACTCGTCGCATTCCGCAATCCGGGCCGCAAAGACCTCCTCAAATCCGGCGAGTCCCGCAATGCCGTTGTTCTCCCCGACCGGATGCAGGCGGCAGCGGATCACCACGGAGGCGCCGGCCGGAATCTCAAACCGCCAATGAACCGCGCCCTTGGTACCGCAGCGGGCGGGATTCACTGCGCCGGTCGCGCCGTCCACGAGGTGGCGATGAAAGGCATCTTTGGTGTAAGGGGAGGCGCTCCGCAACCCAAAGATGCGCTCCATGTTGGTCTCGTTTTCGGTGAACAGCCAGTCACCGGCGGCGCCGGCCCCCTCGGCCTCGCTGTAAAAAAACATCACTCCCAGCTCCTCATGGTGCAGCCGGATGGCCCCGAGGGCCGGGTCAAATTCCATGCGGGGGCGGAGCTGGCTCTCGTTGTGGCTGCCCGCCCAGCTCCAGACGTTCCGAAACCAAATGGTGGGCAGCACATGGAGCGGCGCGGTCTTGGAGCTGTGATTGGTGACCGTAATCTTCCAGAGCAAATCATTGGGGCTCCGTTTGGCCACCTCCTGGAGCACGTCAAAATAGGCATTGTCCTGAAACAATCCCAGATCCGCCAACTCCACCTCGCCAAGCTTTTTGTCCCGTCCGGCATTTTGTTGGACCAACACGTCATAGGGGTAGCACGCCTGCGGATATTTGTAGAGGCCCTTGGTGTAGGAATGGGTCGGGGTGGCGTCGAGGTAGTAATAGCATTCCTTAACGTCCTCGCCGTGGCTGCCCTCCCGGTTGCTGAGGCCGAAGAGCCGCTCCTTCAAAATCGGATCCCGACCGTTCCACAATGCGGGAGCAAAACAGACGCGGCATTCGCGGTCGGTCCATCCCATCAGACCGTCCTCGCCCCAGCGATAGGCGCGGCTGCGAGCCTGGTCGTGGGTGAAGTATTCCCAACTGTCCTGGTGCCACGAATAATCCTCGCGCACCGTGCCCCACTGCCGTTCGGAAAGATAGGTTCCCCAACGCTTCCAAGGCAGTTTTCGTGCCTTGGCTTCGGTCAATCGTTGCCTCTCGGCGCCTCCCATGGGCGACATAAAGCACGAAACTGCCGGTTTCGGCAAGAACTGCATGCCGTTTCGATCCGCAAAGACTTCAGTGGAATTTTGCGGAGCCGGCCCGCCGCCCGACCCGCCAGAACCACGCTGAATTCCCTTGCTTATTTTAACTAGATAGGTTTCTTATAATGTACTCGGAAGCACAGCAAAGGACGGGCTTAATCCATCAGAATTTGTCCCATGAAAACGACCCTACACGGCTGGCGGCTCATTGCTTTTCTTGCATTCATTTTGTTTGGGTCGGGGTCGCTCCAGGCGCAACTCACTTACACGCCGTACGCGTTCACCAACTTTGCCGGGCAACCCGGGGGCCCCGGCATCGCCAACGGCCTGGGCCAGGGCGCCCGGTTCAGTTCGCCCACCGCCACCGCCGTGGATGCCGGAGGCAATGTGTACGTGGCCGATTCGTTTAACTTCACCATCCGCAAAATCACCCCCGCGGGCGAGGTGACTACGATCGCCGGCACCCCGCAACAATTCGGCAGCAGCGATGGCGTGGGCGGCGGGGCCAAGTTTGGCACGGCTTTCGGCGGCCCCACGGGAATTGCCGTGGACAGCACTACCAACATTTACGTGGCCGACACGGGCAATTACACCATCCGCAAGCTGGTGTTCAACGGCACGAACTGGGCGGTCTCAACGCTGGCGGGCAAGGCGGGATTCAGCGGCGCGGTGGACAACACCAACAGCGCGGCCCGTTTCACCAGTCCCTCCGGCATTACCACCGATGCCGCCGGCAACATCTACTTAACCGACGGTTTCGCGATCCGGCGCGTGACGCCGGCGGGTGCGGTTGCCACCCTGGCGGGCAGTGTCACCGTTTCCGGCAGCACGGATGCCACGAACGAACTGGCCCGCTTCGGCTCGGCCCTCGGCGGCCCCAAGGGTATCGCGGTGGATGGCGCCACCAACATCTACGTGGCGGACACGTATAACTCCTCCATCCGCCGGGTCACGCCCAGCGGCACCAACTGGGTGGTGACGACGTTCGCAGGCACGACGGGCTTCCTGGGCTATGGTTTCAACGACGGCACCAACGAAACGGCGCAATTCGCGAATCCCTGGGGAATCACGCTGGACCAGGCCGGACATTTTTATGTGAGCGATGGCCCGGCGCAAACGATTCGCAAGATTGAGTTGGTGGGCACGAACCGGGTGGTGACGACGTTTGCCGGCAAGGTGGTGGTGTTTGGCAGTGCGGATGGCATTGGCACCAACGCCACTTTCCTGACACCCGAAGGCCTGTCGGCTGACAGTGCCGGGAACATCTATGTCGCCGAGTTCGGCAACGATACCATCCGCAAGCTGACGCCGGGTGCGGTGGTCTCCACCTTTGCCGGGCAGGCCGGTGGCATTGGCCTCGCGGACGGCGTGGGCAATGCCGCGCAGTTCGACATTCCCCATAGTCTCGCGGTGGACGCCGCCGGCAATGTGTACGTGGGTGATACCTTTAATCACACGGTGCGGAAGATTGCCCCGAATGGCACCGTCACCACCATTGCCGGCAGTCCCCACAACAAGGGCTACGTGGATGGCGTGGGCACGTATGAGGCGGCACGGTTCAATTCCCCCATCGGCATCGGGGCGGACGCAAATGGAAATCTTTACGTGGCCGACAACGGCAACCAGACCATCCGCAGAGTAACCCCCGCCGGCGTCGCCACCACGGTGGCCGGCAAGGTGGGAGTGACGGGAACGGCGACCAATGCCAATGGCACCAACGCCACGTTCAACAGTCCCAATTCCACCGCCGTGGACAGCCTGGGCAATATTTTTGTGTCCGATTTGGTAAACCGCGTCATCCGGAAGATCGCGCCCAACGGCGACGTCACGCTCTTTGCCGGCAGCCCCAGCAAGCAGCAAAACACGAATGACGGGGTCGGCACGCTGGCGCGGTTTCAGGCCCCGGAAGGCCTTGCCATTGACAAGGCGGACAATCTTTACGTGGCCGACCAGGGGGCCAGCACCATCCGCAAGATCGCCCCGGATGGCACGGTGACCACGCTGGCCGGCAAGGGCAAGGCGAGCGGCACGAATGACGGCGTGGGCAGTCTGGCCCGGTTCAGCAGCCCGGAAGCGGTGGCGGTGGATGGCGGCGGCAATGTCTATGTGTCCGATACCGGGAACCAGACCATCCGCATGATCACACCCGCGGGAGTGGTGACCACGCTGGCGGGCAGTCCGGGCCAGAAAGGCAACGTGGACGCCACCAACGCCGTGGCGCGATTCAACGTGCCCCGGGGCATTGCCGTGGACAGTGCCACCAACATCTACGTGGCGGATTCCGCCAATTCCACGATTCGCAAGCTCGTGCTGCAAGGCACCAATTGCATCGTATCCACGCTGGCGGGAGGGACGCCGCAGAACAACAACGTGGACAGCGTGGACGCCACCGGCACCAACGCGGTCTTCAGCTTTCTCTACGGACTGACCGTGGACAGCGCGGGCAACCTTTTTGCCGTGGACCGTTCCAATGACGACATCCGGAAGATCACCCCCGCGGGAGTAGTCACCACCCTGGCCGGCGTGCCGGGATTGGCCGGCAGCTACGATGGTTCCGGCGCGGCCGCCCAGTTCGACGGTCCCGAAGAACTCGCGGTGGACAACGCCACGAACATCTACGTCATCGAGCATTTCAACAACACCGTCCGCAAAATTTCCCCGAACGGCACGAACTGGGTGGTCACCACCATCGCCGGCTGCCCCTATTGTCCGGCCGGCACCAATGATGGCTCCGGTCTCGCGGCGCGGTTCAACGGCCCGTTCGGCCTCACCGTGGATCCGTCCGGCAATGTTTATGTGGCCGACACGGGGAACCGCACCATCCGCAAACTCACTCCCGCGGGAGCGGATTGGGACGTAACCACCTTCGCCGGCACCCCGGCGTCAGGAATTATTGGCGACGGCACCGGCACGAACGCGCATTTTGCCAGCCCGCTGGGTCTGGCCGCAGACGCCACCGGCCTGTACGTGGCCGACAGCAGCACCATTCGCAAGGTGACCTACGACGGTGCGGTCACCACGCTGGCCGGTTGCATTTCTTGCGTACCCACCGCGGTGGACGGCACCGGCACCAACGCGATTTTCTGGTCTGCCCGGGGCGTGGCCGTGGACCAAGCCGGTGACCTGTACGTGGCCGATTCTGCAAACGACCTAGTCCGCAAGTTGACCTCGGATGGAACGAACTGGACGGTCACCACCCTGGGCGGCGTGCCCGGCCAGGCGAGCGGCCGGGACGGCGTTGGCGCCGAGGCGCGGTTCAACCAACCCACTGGCATCGGTGTGGACGCCAACGGCAACGTGTACGTAATCAATTCGGGGGAAAACAACGTGGTGAAAGGCGTCCCCGCCGGCACGGTTCCCGTGCCGCTGGAGTTTGATACCGGCAGCCCGTTCATTGTGGGCGGCCAGTTTCAGATTCATCTGAGCGGACCTTCCGGCACCAGTGCCATTGTGGAAGCCTCCACCAACCTCGTGAACTGGATGCCCATCCTGACCAATAGCCTGCCGCTGACGCTCCCCGTCCCGACAGCCACCACCCCGCACCAGTTCTTCCGCGCGCACTTGGTGCAATAGATCCGAGACGCCCCCCCCGCCCAGCTACTGGCAAAACTCAAGCCCAGGCCGCGAGGATCTGCTCGGCTTTCGCGACTTGGGCGGGCGAACCGGTGAAGGCGAATTTGAATTTTCCCGCCCGGCGGGTGACCAGCACCTTGATGGTGTCCAGTCCGCTCGTCTTCATTTTCAGGCGGAGTTGTTTGTTAACTTCCTTTAGGCCGTGCTGTTGGAGGCTATAGTTCATGGTGGAGCTTCTGCGCGCCCGGGCCATAGGGCAATGTAAATCGCCAGTTATTTCTTCAGGCGGCGACCGCCCCGGGGACACGCGGGAGCGGCTCCTGGCGGCTTTCTGCCGGAGGATTGCGACTAGTGCGCAATGAAACGGGATGCCCCGCCGAAAAATTGGATGCGGTGAGTTCAGGGGATGCGGAGGTTTGCGCCGGGGCGGGAGACTTCCGATAATTATGTTGGGAAAAATCGGGCCGGCTGGTATCAATCGCCCGGATAAATCCAGTCAACGTATGAAAATCCCTTCATTGCTGGGTATTTGGCTCGTCGTGGTGCCGGCCGCGCTGGCCCAAAGCTGGGTGCAAACCACCGCCCCCAGCAATTATTGGTGGTCGGCACTGGCGGCATCCCTGGATGGCAGCAGGCTCGTGGCGGCGGCGTATTATAGCGGTGAGAATTTTGAGCCCGGCGTGATTTGCACGTCCACAAATGGCGGCGCCACCTGGGCCCAAACCAGCGCGCCTTCCAACATCTGGAACGCCGTGGCCGCATCCACCAATGGCGTCAAACTGGTCGCGGGCGTTCAAGGCGGCGGCCTTTATTTGTCCTCCGATTCCGGCGTCAGTTGGGCGCCAGCCACCAATGCCCCCGTGGCCGCTTGGGCGGCCCTGGCCTCGTCCGGGGATGGCAGCCGGCTGCTTGGAGTTTCCGACGGGGCGGATGGCGCGATTTATACGTCGGCCGACTCGGGTGTCACCTGGGTTTCCAACAACGTGTCGTCCGGCGAATATTGGTATGCCGCGGCTTCGTCCGCGGACGGCACCAACCTGGTGCTGGCCTCCAATTCCAATACCAACGGCGGCCCGGGCGCGATCTTTACCTCCACCAATGCCGGCGCGACCTGGCAGACCAGCAATGTGCCGCGACAGGAATGGACGGGTGTCGCTTCCTCCGCCGACGGGCGCAAGCTGGTGGCGTGCGCTCCCGGCAGTGTCGTTTACACCTCCACGAATGGCGGCACCACCTGGGTACGGAATTTTCAACCGTTCGGTTTTTTCACCGCCGCCGCAGCCTCCGCCGACGGCTCGAAATTGCTGCTCACCGCCAACAGCGGCCAGCTTTATACCTCCACCGATTCCGGGGCGAACTGGCGCTCGAATGCGGCCCCGGTGTTGGGCTGGCAGGTGGCAACGGCTTCGCGGGATGGCAATGTGCTGCTCGCAGGCATCGTGGATGGCGGCATATATATCCTGCAATCCCCGCCCACGCTGCGCCTGGTGCCGTCGGGCAATCAGCTCATCGTGAGCTGGCCGTGGCCTTCCGCCGGGTTCAACCTGCAGCAGAGCCCGGATCTCGCCCCGACCAACTGGCTGCCCTGGCCCAGCCCGCCGGTCGTCACCAATTGGCAAAATCAGATCACGCTAGCGCCAACCAACGGGGTAGAATTGTTCCGGCTCAAATACCCCTAGGTTGGAAAATACTCCAAAGTTTCGCGGCTCTCCCTGCCTCACTTCAGCAACGACGCTGACTTGGCATAAACCTCAGCCACCTGTTCCATGGTCGGGCGGCGGTCGGGGCTCTTTTCCAGGCAGGACATGATCACCGCCGCGGTGTTGCGGATGAGGTTGTGCCCGGGTTGGAGCAGGGCCGCCTGCTGGCGTTCGCGGATGCCTTGCTCGATTTCGCCCGGGGAGCCGTCGAACGGATATTCGCCCATGTAGGCGTGATAGGCCGTCACGCCAAAGGCAAAGACATCGCTTTTGAAGCCTTTGGTGAAATCGCCATCCCATTTTTCGGGCGCGGAATAATGGGCGGTGCCCAGGGGATCCTGCTTTTTGTCGGTGATGAACGGCGGCAGATTGCCCTCAAAGAACGAGTGCGAAAAATCAATCAGTTGTGTTTCGTCGGGTGCGGTCGTGGGGATGAGGACGTTTTTGCTCTTCAAATCGTTGTGGACGATCGGCCGGCCGCAGAAGATGCCGGCGTGCATGTCGGCCACGGTTTCGGCCAGGCTTTGCAGCAGGCGATGCGTCCGCGCCGGGTTCGCTCGGGTGACGCCCTGGATCACCAGTTCGTCCAGCGTCACCCCCTCGATGTATTCCAAAAACAACTGGTGGGTGTTGGCGTCATACGCGAGCTTGCGCCGGATGTGGGGATGCGTCACCTCATCCAGCACATAGGCTTCATTGGCGATAAGCACCTCGTCCCAAAAATGCGCGGGTTCTTTGAGCAGGGCCGGATAGGGAGACCGTTCAAACTCCACCCGGGCCAGTTTGGAAACGCGCGAGGGTACGACCAGGGGTTCAATTTTTTTGATGTCCCGGAGCTTCATCTATTGATGTTGGCTGCGGCGAAGCAGTGACAGAAACATTTTACGTCGTCAAGCGATGAATCCGCCCGGGGCGCGGAGAAGTCAGCATTTCGCCGCCCTCCCTCAAGTCCCCTGGAGAGGATTTTTACCGAGTGCGCTTGAGCGATTACCTTGTCCGTCAGACCCATCCCGCGTTGGTTATTTCCAAAAAAACGGCGTGCGGTGTCCGCCCATCCTGTCGGGTTCAGGGCGGGTGTTCCTCTGTACTAACTGACCGCTTTGGCATCAACCCGGCGGACAGAAATCATCCGCGCGCCACAACGCGACTTCCTATTCCTTCGGCGTCAGCAACCGCACCGGGCCCAGCAGGCCGGAGTCCATCAAACTGGTTTGTGTCGTCAGCTTGCGGATGTTGGTGCGGGTGCGACGTTGTGCCGGCGGGAGCGCGGCGTCGCCGATGATGCGGTTGGGCCAGAAGTTGACCACCGCCACTTCCAGTTGGTTCGCTCCGGAATGCAGCGCCGGGGTCAGCCGCACCCGGAACGGCGGCGTCCACACAATGCCGCACGACTGGTTGTTCACTTTCACCTCGGCCAGTTCGTCCACCTGGCCCAAATCCAGCCAGACCTCCCGGCCCGCCGGAAGCGCGGGCGCGGTAAACGTCTTCCGATATACCGCCGTGCCGGAATAATATTTGATGCCGGGTTCCGGGCGGGTGGTCCAACTGACCAAGCGGGGAAACGCAGCCGACTCCGGCCCGCCCCATTTGGGGTCAAACGCCACGGTCCAATCCGCATCCAGCGGCTGCAGTTCCGTGAACTCCGGGAAATTGCGGGGGCCGGTGGGCGGATGTTGCGTGGCCGGGGCGCGGAACACCACGAACCACGAGCCGCAGGGATCAAACTGCAAGGGCACGGTGATGCGGCCATCGGGTTGCACCTGATACGCCAGGGCAAAACGGTGTTCGCCGGTGACGGCGTTCCACAGTTCCGGCACCAGTCCCTTTACGCGGAAGGTGCAGGCCGCCGTCACCGTCTGATTCGAGCGATTGGCCACAAAGTAAATATCGGCATCCGCCGTGCGGCGATGGATATAATTCAGGGTGCCATTCACAATGCCGATGCCATCGCAGTCGGGCAAAATGCCTCCGGCCGACAGCACTTCCCGCGCGGTTCGGCCAGCAATCACCCGGCCGGTGCCATACTTATGTTCCGCCGGTCCGGCCGTTTCTGGTCCCCACAAGGCGCCAGCCAGTTGCCGCACGGCGGCATCGCACTTCGGGTAATCGGCCAACGACATGGCGGTGGCGGGGCGCGGCCCGATGACAGTGGCCCCGGCCGCGACGAGTTCCCGGATCTTGCGCAACACCTGCAGCGCGATGGCCGAATAATTGGGCAACACCAACACGCGATAGCTCATGCCATCCGGCAATTCGATGCGTCCCGCATGCACGGTCGCCCGCGTGAGCAGTGCTTCTTCGGTTACCACATCATAATCATAACCCGGCCCCAACTGCGCGGGGTCGGAACTCCGCAGTTGGGCGAAGTTCGGCACCTGGTTGCCATAATAATAGAGGGCGTCGGCCACAAAATGGCCCTGCTGCAACATCCATTGCGTGCGGTTG
>DATJIU010000024.1:0-8253 GCA_035492855.1 Dongiaceae bacterium
GATCCCAAGCAAGCCGCGCGGATCCCGGCGCAGACGGGCGGCCCGGGCGGTGTCACGCCGTCAGCTGCAATCCAACCGGCGCCAACTTCAAGTCCGCCAATTCAATCCAATCCGCCGGAGCATCCCACCCTGGTTGCAGAAAGAGCAAACGCATCCGTGGTTCCGGCACGGCCTGCCCGCCCCATCCGTAACAACGGTGGACCAGCCCAAGCCAAGCCTCCCCTTCAGGACCCGGAGGCCCGTCTGGCGCTCAGCTTTGTCGGGGTGGATCCGATGGCCGAACAGTATTGGATGGCGGCGATCAATGATCCGGACCTGCCCGCCGAAGAGCGCAAGGATCTGATCGAAGACCTGAATGAAGACGGCCTGTCCGACCCGAAACATCCCGGCCCGGAAGACCTGCCGTTGATTGTGAGCCGGCTTCGCCTCATCGAAACGCTGGCACCCGAAGCGATGGATCCGGTCAACGCCGGTGCGTTTGCGGAAGCTTACCGGGATCTCAGCAACCTGCTCGCCGGCCAGCCGGCTCAATAGCCAAATGAGATTTCGCCCCCTCAACCTTGCCGTAAACCTGCCTTATGCGCGTGCTCGTCGTTGAAGACGAAAAAAAGACCGCCTCGTTCATCCGCCAGGCGCTGCAAGCCGAAGGCTTTGCGGTGGATGTGTGCGGCAACGGAGACGAGGCGCTCGCCGCCGCGCTGATCACGCCATTTGACGCGCTCGTGCTCGACATCATGCTGCCGGGGCGCGATGGGTTGAGCGTGCTGAAGCAACTGCGCCTCCGCAACAATCCCACGCCAGTGCTCCTGCTTTCCGCGCGCGGTGAAGTCAATGAGCGCATCGAGGGGCTGAACGCCGGGGCGGATGACTATCTGCCCAAACCGTTCGTCATCGCCGAACTCGTCGCCCGCATCCGCGCGCTCAGCCGGCGCAGCGGCGAAAGCAAATCCACCGAACTGCATGTGGCCGACCTGGCGCTGGACACCGTCACGCGCCGGGCGCAGCGCGGCGGGAAAACCTTTGAGCTGACCGCCCGCGAATTTCGGTTGCTGGAATTTTTGATGCGCTCCGCCGGGGACATCTGCGGGCGCATGAGCATCATCGAGAAAGTCTGGGACTACGATTTTGATCCCGGCACCAACCTGGTGGATGTTTACATCAAGCGTCTGCGCGAAAAAATCGACGACGGTTTCGAGCCGAAACTGCTGCACACCGTGCGCGGCATCGGCTATGTGCTGAAGGAGCCGCCATGACCATCCGCACGCGCCTGACCCTTTGGTATGCCGGAATTTTTTCCGGGTCGCTGCTGATCATCGGCGTGGCGATGTATTCCGACCTGGTCGTCGAACAGCGCGATAAAATCGCCCGCCACCAGAACGCGGGCGTGGATGCCGACGCCGGCGAAGACATTACGCAGATCATTTTGCTCTACGGTGGCACGGCGGTGGCGGCGGGGCTATTGGGCGGCTGGTGGCTCACCCGCCGGGCGTTCGTGCCCATCGCCACCCTGACGGCGGCGGCGGAAAAAATCCAGGAAAGCAGCCTCGTTCAAAAACTCCCGCGCAGCGGGAACGGCGATGAACTCGACCGCCTCACCGAGGTCTTCAATGCGATGACCGTGCGGCTGGATGGCTCCTTCCAGCGCATCCGGGAATTCACCCTGCACGCTTCGCACGAGTTAAAAACCCCGCTGACCATCCTGCACGGCGAACTGGAAACCGAACTGGGCGCGGAACATTTGTCCACCGCGCAGCGGGAACGCCTGACCAGCCAGCTCGATGAAATCCAGCGGCTCACCAAGATCGTGGACGGTCTCTCGCTGCTGACCAAGGCGGACGCGGGACAAGTCGCCCTGCAATTTGAGCGGCTGGCATTAAGCGAAATCGTCCGCGATGCATTCGCCGATGCGCAAATCCTCGGAAAACCCGCCGGCCTTTCCGTCCGGCTTGTGGTGGCTGAGGAGATGGAGATTCGTGGCGACCGGCACCGGCTGCGTCAGCTATTGCTGAACCTGGCTGACAACGCGGTCAAATACAACCAGCCCGGCGGGCTGATCGAATTTTCGCTGCGCCGCGACGGGGCGGACGCCGAACTGAAGCTTTCCAACACCGGCAAGGTCATCCCGCCGGAGATTTTGCCGCGGGTGTTCGACCGGTTTTTCCGCGGCGACCCGTCGCACAACGCCGCCGTGGACGGCTGCGGTCTCGGCTTGAGCATTGCCCAGTGGATTGTCGCAGCGCACAATGGCGCCATCCGCATCACTTCGGCGCAACCTTTAACCACGGTTACCGTGCGGCTGCCGATGGCGTCCGGAGACAAAACCCAGTGAAACGATTATTCCTCATCTTAAGTTGTGGCTGGCTGGCAGGCTGTGCGCATTACCAGTCGCAACCGCTCGCCCCGGATAAAACGGCGGCGCAATTGGAGTCGCGCCGGCTCGACGACCCCGGTCTGAAAACGTTTCTCGAAGAAAATCTCGGCCAGGCTTTGCCAACCTGGCCGGAAACGAACTGGAATTTCCAAGAACTGACGCTGGTCGCGTTTTATTATCATCCGAGCCTCGAAGTGGCCCGCGACCAATGGCTCGTCGCCACCGCCGGCATCAAAACTGCCGGGGCGCGCCCCAATCCGTCCGTGAGCGTATCGCCCGCTTACGACACGCAAATACCCGGCAATTACAGCCCGTGGCTGGTGCCGGTGACCCTGGATATTCCGATTGAGACCGCCGGCAAACGCGGCAAACGCCTGGCCGAGGCGGAAAAGCTTGCCGAGGCCGCGCGCTGGAATTTCGCGTCGGCCGTGTGGACAATTCGCAGCGGCGTGCGCAACCGCCTCCTGGAATGGCAAACCGCCGGCCGGCGGGCCGGGTGGTTGCAACAGCAATTTGAAACGCAGACCAAGATTGTCGCGCGGCTGCAACAGCGTTTCGCGGCCGGCGGCATTGCCCGGCCCGAGCTCACCATCGCGCAGATCGCGCTGCACAAAACACAGCAGGATTTGAGTGACGCCCAATCGAAAAAGAACACCGCCCTTGCCCAGCTCGCCGAAGCGCTGGGCGTGACCACGGCGGCACTAGACGGCATCGCCTTTGAATCCGAGCCGCCCCTGATGGACGCCGAACAACTCACC
Source organism: Dongiaceae bacterium (assembly GCA_035492855.1). Lineage (GTDB taxonomy): Bacteria > Verrucomicrobiota > Verrucomicrobiia > Limisphaerales > JAFMIX01 > JAFMIX01. The sequence goes on from DATJIU010000024.1 coordinate 3,130, forward strand.
TCCGCCGAGGCGCGCGGCATGGCGCTGCGTTCACGGGCCGACATTTTGGCGGCGCTGGCGAATTACGCGGCAGCGGAAGCCGAGCTGCGCCTGCAAATCGCCAAGCAATATCCCGACCTGCACCTCGGGCCCGGCTATGCCTGGAACTCCGGTAATGCGGGTGACAATGAATGGTCGCTGGGGCTGACCGTGGAACTTCCCATCCTGGATCAAAATCAAGGCCCGATTGCCGAGGCGGAGGCGCAACGAAAACTTGCCGGCGCAAAATTCATTGAATTGCAGGCGCAGGTGATCGGCGAGATTGACCGGGCCGTAGCCGGGCTGCACCTGGCGCAGGAGCAGCTGGCAGCCGGAGACGCCATGCTCGCCGCCGAACAGCAGCAGCAAAAATCCGCGCAGGCGCAGTTGGACGCCGGCGCGGCGGACCAGGTGGATTGGCTCAACGCCCAACTGGAACTGACCAGCGCGGCGCTGGCGCGGCTGGAAAATGAAGCGAAATTGCAGGAGGCATTCGGACAATTGGAGGACGCGCTGCAAAGTCCGTTGACGTTGCCAGATTCAGCCATCCGAAAACTGCAAAAAAACCCCCGTGAATCCCAACGAGTTTCCAACCATGAACCGTAAACTAATAATCCCAATGCTGGCCCTGGCGTGTGGCAGTGTCCTGTGGCCCGGGGCAACCCGCGCACGGGCGGACGCCGATGACAACCCCGCCGAGGAAGAAAAATTTGTCTCCGAGGTGGCGGTCCAGGCCGGTAACATCACCACGGCCACGCTGCATGGTTACGTTCAAGGCTATGGCCTGATTGAAACCGCGCCCGCGACGGCGGACCAGCCCGCCGCCGGGGCGCAACTGGCCGCACCGTCCGCCGGGGTTGTGACCAAGGTGAATGTGCTTGAAGGCCAGCAAGTGGAAAAAGGGGCCGTGCTGGTGGAGTTGAATGCGCAGGCGGCAGCGGCGGAAGTGGCGCGTCAAAAAAAGTTATACGGGCAGCAAAACACTTCTCTGAAAAGTTTACAGGAGGCGGAAGCCCAACTGGCATTGTTGCAGGTCACGGCGCCATTATCCGGCACGGTCGTCCGCGTCAACGTGAAGCCCGGCCAGGCGGTGGATCTGACCACGGTGGTCGCGGAAGTGATGGATTTGAACCGGCTGGCGGTGAACGCGGAAATTCCGGCGGCGGAGGCCGGCGATTTGAGAGCCGGCAGCCCGGCCGAAATTTTGACCAAGCCGCCGGTGACGACGGAACTTTTATTCGTGAGCCCGAATGTAAACCAAAACAACGACACGGTTTTGATCCGCGCCTTGCTGCCGAAGGGCAGCGGATTGCGGCCCGGACAATTTGTGTCCCTGCGCATCGTGACGGCGGTGCATACCAATTGCCTGGCCGTGCCCGCTGAAAGCGTGGTGACGGATGAAAGCGGCAACAGCCACATCGCGCTGGTCAACGGCGGCGAGGCGGTGCAAACGCCGGTGCAGACCGGTTTGCAAGAAAACGGGTTGACCGAAATTGCCGCACCGGGACTTAAAACCGGCGACACGGTCGTGACCACCGGCGCCTACGGCCTGCCGGAAAAAACCAAAATCCGCGTGCTCAGTCCTGCCGGCGGCGAAACAAACGCTCCCACGCCTGCCGCCCAATGAAGCCTGACGTGCAATCGCCACTGGGCCGGTTTGCCACCCGACACGCGCTGTCCATCACGTTCATCGCGGCGGCCTTGTGTCTGGCGGGAATCTTTTCCGCACTGCGAACGCCGTCGTCGGTGTTTCCGCAAACGAATTTTCCACGCGTCACCATTCTCGTGAACAACGGCATCATGCCCGCCGACGAGATGATGGCGACCATCACGCGGCCGATTGAAGAGGCGATGAAAGACATTCCCGGCGCGATCACGGTGCGTTCCGCCACCAAGCGCGGTTCGGCGCAGATCAATGTCTTTTTCAACTGGAAAGTGGACATGCCGCAGTCCGAGCTTTATGTGCTGGGACGGCTCTCGCAGATCCGCGGCGACCTGCCGGCCACCGCCGCAACGGAAGTCGAGCGGGTGACGTTCTCGATCTTCCCCGTCATCGGCATCAGCCTCACGAGTTCCAATCGCGACATCATGTCGCTTTGGGAAAAGGCGAATTACGAACTGAAGCCGCGCTTTCTTCAGATTCCCGGCGTGGCCCACGTGGAAATCACCGGCGGCCGCCAGCCGGAGTTTCACGTCACGGTTGACCCGCTGAAATTGCAGGCCGCCGGCCTCGGTCTGGCCGACGTGAGCGACGCGCTGGTGAAAAACAATGTCTTTGAGTCCGCCGGCATGATGGAGGAAAATTACCATCTTTACCTGACGACGGTGGACGGGCGCGTTCATGCGGCGGCGGATATTGAAAACGTGGTGATCGCGGTTCACGGCCATCATCCGGTGCAGATCAAAGACGTGGCGAGCGTGAAGCGGGCACCGGAGCCGGTGTTCAAATCCGTCACGGCGCAAGGGCGCGAAGCCGTGCTGTTGAACATCCAGAGCCAGGCGGACGGCAGCGCGCTGGACATCGCCGCCGCGCTGAAAAAACAACTGAAACAGCTCCGGCAGGAATTGCCGCCGGACATGCATCTCGCGTTCTTTTACGATCAGTCCATCTTCGTGCGCGATTCGGTGAGCAGCGTGTGGGATGCGATCATCTTCGGGCTGATTCTGTCCGTGCTGATCCTGTATTTCTTCCTGAAAAACTGGGGCAGCGTGTGGACGGCCATCGTCACGATTCCCATCACGGTGTTGATCACGCTCATCGCCATGAAGCTGGCCGGCATGAGCTTCAACATGATGACGCTGGGGGGCATTGCGGCGTCCATCGGGCTGGTGATTGATAACGCCATCATCGTGGTCGAGGCCATGTGCGTGAAGATCGCGGCGGGCCGTCCGCGTCTGGCGGGCATCCAGGAAGCCATCGGCGAAATTTTGACGCCGCTGATCGGCTCGACGCTGACGCCGGTGGTGGTGTTCATTCCGCTGGCGTTTTTGACCGGCGTGGCCGGGGTGTTTTTCCGCGCATTGGCGCTGACCATGGTGGTGTCGCTGCTCACGTCGCTCGTCCTGGCGGTCACGCTGACGCCTTCGCTGGCGGCGTGGTTCATCCGCGACCGCTCCAAAATGGAGCACGGCCACGCGCCGAAGAACATGGAAGGCGGCTGGCTGCTGACGCGCGTCCTCCGCATTTACGAACGCGCGTTGCGCCTGGCCTTGCGATTCCGCTGGATCACTTTGCTGGCCTGTGGCGCGGTGCTCGTATCGTCAATCTTCATCTACCGGCAGTTGGATTCGGATTTTCTGCCGGCGTTTGACGAGGGCGGTTTCATCATTGATTTCTGGGCGCCACCGGGCACGAGCCTGACGGAAACGTCGCGCCAACTGAAAGCCGTGGAGCAAATTTTGTCCGCGAACCCGGATGTGGAAAGTTATTCGCGCCGGCTGGGGGCGGAGCTGGGGCCGTTTGTCACCGAGGCCTATCGCGGCGATTTCGCGGTGAAGCTCAAACCCGGCCGCAAACATACGACCGATGAAGTCGTCGCCGAATTGCGCCATGTTTACAACGAACAATTCCCCGCGTTCCGCTGGGATTTCCCCGGCATCCTGACGGATGTGATCGGTGATTTGCAGATGACGCCGGATCCGGTGGAAATCAAACTTTTCTCGCCCGACCTGAACTGGTTGAAGGAAACCGCGCCGCGCGTGGAGGCGGAAATCAAAAAAATTCCCGGCATCGTGGACACGTTCAACGGCCTGACGGAAACCGGGCCTTCGATCAATTTCCGGGTGCGCCCGGCCGACGCGGCGCGATTCGGGTTGAGCGTGCAGGACATTGCGGAAGCCGTGAACACCGCGCTGCTCGGCCAGACGGCATCGTATGTTTTGGAAGGTGACCGCATCGTCAACATCCGCGTTCTGGCCGAGCCGTCGAGCGTGAACCGCCTGGAGGCGCTGCGGGAACTGCCGCTGCGCGCTGCCAACGGCACCGTCGTGCGCCTGAACCAGGTCGCCGACGTGACCGTGGAGCCGAGCGAAGTGGAACTGCTGCGCGACGATCTGCGGCAGGACATTATTGTCAGTGCGCGGCTGGAGGGACGCGATCTCGGCAGCGCCATCAAGGAAATTCAGGGCAAGCTGGCCCAGGCCACCTGGCTGCCGCCCGGCACGGTCGAATACGGCGGCCTTTACCAACAACAACAAGAATCCTTCCGCAATCTCGTGCTGGTCCTGCTCGCCGCGATTCTGCTGGTATTCACCGTGCTGTTGATCGAGTTCCGGTCGTTCAACGAGCCGGTGGCGATTGTCTTCGGCGCGATTCTGGCGATGTTTGGAACCGTCGCTGCCTTGTGGATCACGGGAATCACTTTAAACATCGTTTCCTTTCTGGGGGCGATCATCGGCGTCGGCATTGTGGCCAAAAACGGCATCCTCATGCTCGACTTTGTGCAGCAACAGGAAGCGGACGGCGTGGAACTGGCCGAGGCGCTGGTGCGTTCCGGCCACCGGCGTTTGCGGCCGGTGTTGATGACTTCGCTCGCCGCCGCGCTGGGGATGCTGCCGCTGGCGTATGGGATCGGTTCGGGCGCGGAGATGCTGCGCCCGCTGGCGGTTGCGGTCATTGGCGCGCTGTGCATCTCGGTGCTGCTGTCGCTGGTCGCCACACCGGTGGTTTATTATATCTTGCGCAAGCTGAAAAGGCGTTCCCCGGCCGATTCAAATGCGGCGAAGTAATTTTGACGTGCGCCGAGGCGGGCATTATTAGCTGTGGGAGAAATGGGGGTTGGTTCCGGGTAGGAACGCAACTCGCGGTAAAGGCGTGCCTGGATTTGGATTTTAGAAGGCTAACTATATTTGCGGATGCCTTTGCACTTGGGATAGGTGGAGCAGCCCCAGAACTGGCTGCCGGCGTTGGCGCCACGTTTTGATGTGCGGAGAATCATAGGTTGGCCGCACGAGGGACAGGAAACTAAATCTGAAACTGGAGACTTGAGACCTGACCCGGACATCTCATCCGGCTTCGCCACCTTCTCCCCAGCGCCGAGAAGGGAATCGCCCACTCCCGTGGGCGAGGGACTTTGCGGAGAGGGGGAGTTTGTTTTTTCCCCGTTG
>DATJIU010000025.1:0-54668 GCA_035492855.1 Dongiaceae bacterium
TCGGCCGCCAGGTCGGCGAGATTTTGGGTGGCATCCACATTGGCCCGCCGGGCTTCCTGCGGCTGGCTTTGACAGAGTGGACTCCGGCTCATCGCGGCGCAGTGAATCACCAGTTGCGGACGAGGTTCCTGAAAGGCCCGGCGCACCGCGGCAAAATTGGTGAGGTCCAATGCCAGGGTGGTTTCGGGCAAAACTCCGTCGGCATTTCGCACCAATCGCATTACGTGATGCCCGGGCAACTCCGTCGGGGCGGATTGGATCAGGCAATTACCTATCAGCCCAGCCGCGCCGGAAACCCACACCTTGGGCTGAGATGAATCCTGGGTTTTCATGACGGCGTCAAAGCGCGTTCAAAATCCTGCAATGCCCCGGCCACGCCGGCTGGGGACATCAAGAGTGACGTGCCCACCAAGGCTGCATGGTAACCCTGCTGATCCCGCACCGCGGCGATGGTGTGCGGGTGGATGCCGCTTTCGGCCACCTTGAGGGCGTGCGGCGGCAGTTCCCGGCCGATGTCAAAGCGGCTCAGATCCGTGGTGGCATCCACGGTGGCGCCCGACTCCCGCGCGGCCCGGGCGGCGGCATACTGGCCGCTGCCCACGGCGAAGGTGCGGCTGTTAATACCGTAAACGACCGCGCCCGCCGGCACCGAGGCGATTTGTTCGGCATCGTGGCATTCAAACAACGCCTCCATGCCCAGTTCCCGGGCGACCGCATACAGCTCCTTTAATTCGGCGGCTTCCAGCAAATTGGCCATGAGCAAAATGGCATCTGCTCCGAATGCCCGGGCTTCATAAACCTGGTAAGGATCAAAAATGAAATCCTTCCGCAGCACCGGCTTCGAGGATTTGCCGCGGATTTGTCCCAGCCGTTCCATGCTCATGCCGAAATGGCTGTGATTCGTCAGCACCGAAATGGCGCGAACGATGGGGCTGGCTTCGTAGGCGGCGGGGGCGGCGATGACGTTGGGGCTTCGCATCAATCCCTGGCTGGGTGACCGCTCCTTGATTTCGGCAATCAACCCGAACCCGGACCGCAGCGCGGCATCCAGGGGCCGCACAGGCGGTGCGGTGGCGATGCGCTGGCGCAGCTCGGCCAGCGGCCGCAGGCATTGGGCCGCGGCCAGTTCCCGGCGCACGTCCCCGAGAATCTCATCCAGGATGGTCAGCGTCGTTTTCATCGCTACGCGACTCTAACGCAAATTTTCCGCGACGCAAAGATTCCTCTGCCGCCGCCGGCAAATGTTGCCAAAATTCGATTGTAACTTCTTCCCGGTCCGCACAGCATTGGGGATGCAATGGTTTTATGCCAGCAACGGCCAGCAGGCCGGTCCGATCTCAGAAGCGGAATTGGAAGCATTGCTTCGGGCCGGAACCATCAACCCACAAACCCTCATATGGCGGGAGGGCATGACCGACTGGCAGCCCCTCGGGGTGGCCCGGCCGGTTGGCGGACCACCGCCCATTCCCGGCGGAGTAAAGTGCGCCGAATGCGGCCGGGAGTTTCCCGTCAGCGAGGTGATCCAGCTGAATCATTCGTGGGTGTGCAGCGGTTGCAAACCCATCTTCCTCCAACGGCTGCAAGAGGGCGCCCAACCGTCCGGAGCCGCCGGCGGAATCTGGCGCGAGGACAGGCTGCTCGTCACCCGTTCCGAAACTCCGTTTCCCGATCGCTGTGTCCGCTGCAATGAACCGGCCGATGGCTACCGGCTCCGCCGCCGGCTGTATTGGCATCCGCCTGCCTTCTATCTTTTGATTTTAGTCAGCATCTGGATTTACATCATCGTGGCCCTCTGCATCCGGAAAAAGGCGGCCTTGGATATTGGCCTGTGCCCGCGGCACCGGAATATGCGGAAGTGGAGCTTCATTCTCGGCTGGGGCGGATTTGTCGGCGGCGTGGGACTGATCATCTACGGCGCAACGGCGGGATATGGGTGGGTGATATTTGGCGGCGTGTTGCTCATACTGGCGGGAATCATTTGCGGCGTCATCCTGGGCGCCCGCGTTTCGGCCGCCAAGATCACCCCCAACAACGTCTGGCTACGGGGCGTGAACCGGGATTTCCTCGCCGGGTTGCCTGACTGGCCGGGCGTCTGAAGAGATTGGATTAATCCAGCAAGCGTTTGGTGAGGCCGTCGTAGGCGTCGATGCGGCGGTCGCGCAGGAAGGGCCAGTGGGTCCGGGTGGTGTCCACGTTGCCGAGGTCCACGGGCACGAGCAAGGTCTCCTCGCGGTCCACACTGGCCTTGGCCAGGATTTCCCCGGAGGTGCCAGCCACAAAACTTTGGCCCCAAAATTCCAAGCCTTCCCCGCCCACGCCGGAAATGATTTCGTGACCGATGCGGTTCACTGCCGCCACGTAGCAGCCGTTGGCCACGGCGTGCGAACGCTGGATGGTTTCCCACGCGCTGTGCTGGCGCGCACCATACTTGGCCTTCTCGGCGGGATGCCAGCCGATGGCCGTTGGGTAAAACAGGATTTCCGCGCCTTGCATGGCCGTCAGCCGCGCCGCTTCGGGATACCATTGGTCCCAGCAGATGAGCACGCCGAGCTGGCCAAACTTGGTCTTCCAGGAACGAAAACCCAGGTCGCCGGGCGTGAAATAAAATTTCTCGTAGAAGAGCGGATCGTCCGGAATGTGCATCTTGCGATACACGCCGAGGAATGAGCCGCCGGCATCAATGATGGCCGCAGTGTTGTGGTACACCCCGGCGGAGCGTTGTTCAAAGAGCGAGGCAATGATCACCACCCCGTGCCGTTTCGCAATTTTCTGAAACGCGGCCGTCGTCGGCCCGGGGATTTTCTCCGCCAGCTTGAAGTGCCGGTGCTCTTCGCTTTGGCAGAAGTATTGGGAGCGGAACAATTCCTGGGTGCAAATGATGTTGGCGCCGGATTTGGCGGCGCGCTCCACTGCGGCGAGGGTTTTCTTCAGGTTCGCATTGGGGTTGGCCGAACAGCTGGTTTGCACCAGCCCCAGGGTGACGGTGGAGGAGGAACGGCGTTTCATGGCAACTATTTTTTGCCCAGGCGGGCAGTGTGTTCGAGGATCTGCGTGCTGCCCTTGGCATCGGCCTTGGCCGACTCCGGCACGGACTGGCCGAACAGGTCGCGGATGTACCGGCCCAACGTTTCGTTGGTGGGGCCGTAGCCGGCGTGGTAAATGTAATACTCCAACTCGGTCATCAGTTCGATGGCATTGCCGAACCGCAGGCTCAGGTCGCGGGTCAGGCAGCGCTGGAGGATCTGGTTCAGCCGGTCGTCAATGCGCTCGTCCAGTTGCCGGAAATCCGGGATGGGCATGGAGATGATGCGCTGCCGGGATTCCTCGGGGGTGTCGGCCTTGAAAATGTTCCGGCCCAGCAGCAGGTGCGCCAGCACCACGCCGGCGGAGAACAGGTCCGAACGTTGGTCGGTGATCTGGAAATCCGCCTGCTCGGGGCTCATGTAATCGGCCTTGCCGGCCACCACCTCGCCCTCGTTGTCGGCGAGAAAACCCTTGGCCTTGGCGATGCCAAAGTCGGTGAGTTTCACGTCGCCTTCAAAGCCGATCATGATGTTCTTGGGGCTGACGTCGCGATGGACGATGCCCAGCGGTTTGCCGTCTTTGTCGGTCTTGGCATGGGCGTAGGCCAGGCCGCGGGCCACGCGGCTGGTGATGAACACCGCCAGCTCCCGGGGCAGCACGCGCTTGCGGTCGGCGAGCTGGTTGCAGAACTGTTCCAGGTTCACCCCCCGGATGAGTTCCATGGCGATGAAATACATGCCGCGCACCTCGCCCAGGTGGTAGGTCTGGACAATGTTGGTGTGGATGAGGTCCGCCACGAGCTTGGCCTCGCCGATGAAGTTCTCGATGAACTCCGCCTGGGTGGCGTAATGCTGCCGCACCACCTTGATGGCCACGCGCTTGACAAACTGCCGCGCGCCATGCTGTTCGGCCTCGTACACGATCCCCATGCCGCCTTCAAAAATCTTGCGGACGATCTCGTAACGGAAACCGCATTCGATGGTGAAGAGACTCATCATAGCGATGGTGGAAAATCACCCGGTGAAGTCAAGCCCGCGCTCCGGAAAAGGTGCGGCCAACCTGTCAAAAACCTTAATATAATTGTGCATTTTCTCCTTGCACGCCATTCTTTTTAGTGCTTTTACTACGCACAAGTCGCGCGACTTTTTTTAAATTAACAACGTAAAGTAAAAACAGAATATCCTGAGAGGAACTATGGCAAAAGCACTGTCCAAATCCCAAATTGCGTCGGCTATCGCTGACAAGGCCGGCATCTCCAAGAAGCAGGCCACCGAGATTCTCGAAATCATCGCCGAACTCGCCTACAAGAACGCCAAGAACACCTTTACCCTGCCGGGTCTCGGCAAGCTGGTGCTCGTGAACCGCGCCGCCCGCGTGGGCCGCAACCCCGCCACCGGCGAAGCCATCAACATCCCCGCCAAGCGCGTGGTGAAGTTCCGCGTCGCCAAGGCCTGCAAGGACGCCGTCCTCGGCGCGAAGTAAACTTTGCATTTTTCGGACTGCGCCCGGGAATCTTCCCGGGCGCTTTTTTGTTTCCTGAACCGGCGCCCGGATTCCACGCTTGCACTGGATTTCATTCTTCACCTTAATCAGCCTGGTCATGAAAATTGCCATCGTGGGATGCGGCGCGCTGGGAAGTTATTATGGCGCCCGGTTGTGCCTGGTAGAGCCCGAAGTCCATTTTTTGCTGCGTTCCGATTTTGCCACGGTGCGTGCGCAGGGCGTGGCGGTGCGCAGCGGCAGCGGTGACTTCACGGCCCGGCCGCATGCGGCCCAAACTCCGGAAGCCATTGGAGTTTGCGACCTGGTTGTGATCGGGCTCAAGACCACCGCCAACGCCCAGTTTTCCCGGCTGCTCCCGCCGTTGGTCGGCCCCCAAACCATGGTGGTGACGCTCCAAAATGGCCTGGGCAACGAGGAACAACTTGCGCAATTGTTTCCCGCGACCCAAATCCTGGGCGGCCTGTGTTTTGTCTGCCTGAACCGGATCGCGCCGGGCGTCATCCAGCACATGGCCCACGGCAAGGTCATCCTCGGCGAATTCCAACGGCCGGCATTGCCCCGCACCCGGGAACTGGCCGCGCTCCTGCAACGCGCCGGGGTGGCTTGCGACGTCACCGACAACCTCGCCCGCGCCCACTGGGAGAAATTAATTTGGAACATTCCCTTCAACGGCCTGGGCGTGGCGGGTGTGGCCGGATATGACGCGCTGGTGGATGCCACCGGGCCCGTCTGTGCCGCCGGTCCGGTGCTGCCCACCAACCAGTTGCTGGCCGCGCCGCGCTGGGAAACCCTCGTGCGCGAACTGATGGGGGAGGTCATCACCACCGCCAATGCCCTGGGCCTGGGGGTGGCGCCGGAGCTGGCGGAAAAGCAGATCGAACGCACCCGCACGATGGGCGCGTACAAGGCGTCCACGCTGATTGATTTTGAACGCCGCCAGGCGCTGGAGCTGGACAGCATGTTTCTGGAGCCGTTGCGCCAGGCCCAGGCGGCCGGGGTGGCGGTGCCGCGGTTGGCGGCGCTGGGCCGGGTGCTGCGGCAGTTGGATCCGGCCGGCGCTACTCCGCCGTGAGCCGGATATCGGCATAGTCGGCGGCGGTTTCCGTGCCGGTGCTGTCGGCGTCGGTCAACACGCCGATGGCCTCGATCTTGGGCATGCTCTTGCCGTCGAACAATTTTTTCCAGTCGGCCGTCACGTCGCGTTCCTCGGAGATCCATTCGCCCGCGCGGGCGTTGCCCGATTCCACCACCACCAACTGGGCGCGGCTGGTCAGCGGATGCGACATGGTGGTGCCCACCGGGGTGTCGTTGCCCCAGATGTAATTGAGCGAGCGCGGCGGCCCGATGAAAGTGCTGAACGCAATGAACACCCGGGCGGCATGGTCGAACCGGGCAGTGACGTGGTCCGAGGCATTGGTGGGCGTGTGAGTGATGCGCCAGCGCCAGGACAATTTCAGGTGTGGCTGCGGCTTGAGGCTCAGCTTGGTGGTGAAGGCCGAGCACGACTTGTCGGCCACGGCGTGGAGATAGTTGGTGGCGCCGTCGTGGACGGCGGTATAGTCGGTAAGCCCGTCGAAAAACTTCACCTGCTGCCAGTGGTGGTCCAATCCGGGCACAAAACTTTCGGCAAACAAAACGTGGTTCGTGGCGGCGTGCAGTCCGGGCGACAATAAACTCGTGGCGAGCAGGAGCCACATCCACTTCCTTGAGTGACACAACATGCGGAGAATATGCGCCAGGCCGGGGGAAAATTGAAGTGACAAATGCGTGTCGCCCGCGGACTCGACAAAGGGGCGGGAAATCTGGAATGCTTTGCCGGTTATGAAACCTCGCGTTCGTTTCGCGCCATCGCCCACCGGTTATCTGCACATCGGGGGGGCACGCACTGCTTTGTTCAACTGGCTCTACGCCCGCCACACCGGCGGCACCTTTGTGTTGCGTATTGAGGACACCGATGCCGCCCGCAACACCCAGGAGGCCGTCAATGTCATTCTCGACGGCCTGCGCTGGCTCGGGTTGAACTGGGATGAAGGTCCGCTCACCGCCGACGCCACCGGTCCCTGCAAGGGCGACCGTGGCCCGTATTTCCAATCCCAACGGCGCGAGAACTACCAGCGCCGCGTCGAGGGCCTGCTGTCGCGCGGGCTCGCCTACGAATCCGAGGGCGCCATCAAGTTCAAGATGCAACGCGAACCGGTACTCATCCCCGACTTGGTGGTGGGCGACGTCCTCCGCAAGCTCACCGACCGTGAGGAAGTGGATCCGGACTTTGTCATCATCCGCAGCGATGGCCAGCCGGTGTTCCATTTGGTGAATGTCATTGACGACCTGGAAATGGGCATCACGCACGTCATCCGCGGCGAGGATCATTTGAGCAACACCGCCAAGCACATTGCGCTGTTCCGCGCCTTTGGCGTGGAGCCGCCCCACTACGCCCACATTCCGCTCATCCTCAATGCCGATGGCAGCAAGATGAGCAAGCGCGACCGCGGCGCCTCGCTCACCACCTATCTGGACGAGGGCTTCGTGCCCGAGGCCGTGAACAACTATCTCTGCCTGCTCGGTTGGTCGCCCAAAGACAACACCGAAAAGCTGCCCCTCAAGGAGGTCATCGAGCGTTTTGACCTGCCGCAAGTTCTCCGGAGCAACGCCAAGTTTGACTTCGAGAAGCTGGTCTGGTTGCAGGGCGAATACTGCCGCGAACTGCCGGACGACCGCTTCAACGAACTGGCCGTGCATGCCTTTGCCCGCGCCGGGGTGGACACCGACAAGTTTGATGTGGCCTACGTCAAGGCCGCGCTCGACACCTGCAAGGGCAAGATCAAAACCTTCAGCGAGTTGCCGGCGTATGCGGGGTTCTACTTCATGGACGACTTCAGCTACGACCCGGAAGCGGCGGCGAAAAGTTTCGTGCCCGAAACCAAGCCGCGCCTGACGAAGCTGCGCGACGCCTTTGCCCAGTTGGAGCCGTTTGCGGCGGCCAACCTCGAAGCCACACTGAAGGCCACCGCCACCGAACTCGGCGTGAAAGCCGGGGTGCTCATCCATCCCACGCGCCTCGCCGTCACCGGCCATCCGCATGGCCCGAGCCTGTATCATCTGCTCGAGGTGCTCGGCAAAGCGAAGGTGCTGGCGCGGTTGGAACGCGCGCTGGGGAGTTTCTAGTCCGCCAAATCGGGGCTTCATAACAACGGGTAAATCTGCCTCCCCTGCCGGGCGCAGGCGACTACCACCATGCGGGTGCGGGACGGAAGAACGCCGGGTGCAAGCAAGTTCGATGTGTCCCAAAACCCCCGGGACGAAGCCAAACGAACCCAATTTGGCAACGCGCATATTTTAAATGTAAGTTTCAAATCGTAAGCAAGATATGTCGCAAGTGTGCTCCAAAAAAATTGGGTTCGTTTGGTAATTTCATGTATTTTGCCCGGCTCCCCGGGACCACGGCAAAATGCCGCGGACTGACGGAGGCAGCCGGCGGAATGCCGGGCATCGCTCGGCATGAACCCGCCGCGCGGCCGGAAATGACCCGCCCTGATCTCGGGCCGCAGGCCCGACGTTACACCGGCGATGTGGCCGGCTCTGGATGCTTTATAGCGCATACCGACGAGCATTCTATCACGGTCGCGGCACCCATGTGGTTTAATGATTAACCCAATTTTTGGAGGCAAAAAATGGGGTTTTTAAAATTTAAACCGACTGCTGGATAACGAGTTGCAAAATCGGAAAACTGAAAAACCGCAAAATCATTGTTAAAACAAAATGACGGTAATTTCAGATTTTGAGCGCCATTTTCGCGACTCCGGCCGGCAGGTATTTGAGTCGTCGCGCAGCTGTTGAAATCGACTTCATTTGAACTCCCGCGCCGCGGGCGTGGTCAGAAATATATACGGGCCGGGAGGCTAACCCGGCCGGAAAGGAGAAACGTATATGAGTAAAATGGATGTAAAACAGTTTGTGCGAAAGCCGGCGCTGCTTGCCGTGGTCACGTTGATTCTGGGGGTGGCCCTCGGGGTGGGCGCCGAGCATTATCAGGGAAATAAATCCCCGGCCCCGCGGACTCTGACCGATAAATCTGCGGACAGGGATACGACCGCAGCCACTGCTCCACCGAACAGCAACGATTGGGATCCGTTCCGCGAAATGCGGCAGATGCAACAGCAGATGGACCAGATGTTCGCGCAATCCATCGCGCGGTTTCATATGGAGCCGCAGCTCAATGGGTTTCCGGATGACGCGGGTTATTCGCTGTCGCTGGACGTGCGCGATCTGAAGGACCGTTATGAAGTCCACGCGCTGCTGGCGGATGCCAAGGCGGCGGACACAAAGGTGAAGCTGGAAGGCAACCAGTTGCGGGTAACGGTGGCGAACCACGAAACCGCGGCGCTAGCGAATACCAATGGTGCCAGCAATGCGACGGAGTGGGGGCAGTACGAACAGGTCGTGACCCTCGCCGGCGACCTAAAGGCCGACCAGATGAAAGTGGAGCACAAGAACCACGAGCTCCTGATCACCATTCCGAAAGGGTGAGAGGGAGAAAAATAAACGGCCCCTGGCGTGGGTCGGGGAAAGGTGAGCAGCAAACGCGCCCGGATGGAGATGCGGCAGGCTTGGTCTCGTTCTGTCGCCTCTCCGGGCTTGAAGTTATTCTGGGGCCGCAACCATAAAGAGGATGCTACACTGGCCAGGCCGGGAAGTTACCGCAGAAGGCCTCTGGCCGGATGGCGCGTTGCGGCATTCGTCCGGCATTTTGCCTTTGATTTTTTTCCACCTCCAGCTTTGCTGATGACCCATGCATGATCTGGGAAAAATACTGATGGCGGCGGGCTTGCTGCTCGTACTGGTGGGCGCCCTGTTGTGGTCGGGGCTGGGCCGGGGCTGGCTGGGCCGGCTGCCGGGCGATGTTCATTACACCAAGGGCGATTTTAGCTTTCATTTTCCGATTGTCACCTGCCTGCTGTTGAGCGTGCTGCTCAGCGTCCTGCTCTGGCTGTTCCGGCGGTAGCGCGGGGCGGGGCGGCCCGGTCAGAGGGTGAAACGCCCCCAAATCATTTTACCCCACCCGGGCTTTGCGCTATGTTGCGGCAACACCCGCATTGAATCCCCATTCTTCCATTACCCACCGGAAGCAAGTTGCCTGGCTCAGTCTCTGCATCACGATTGGAGCGGTGGTTACGTTAAATCCCTGGTACGCGTTCCGGTTTACGCCCGGAGCCGGATGGGCGGCCTGGGGGCTGGCCGTGATGCTGGTACTGCTCTTGACCGGGACGCCCCAGCGCGCGCGCGTGGCGGTGGTGCTGGCCGGGTTGTTTCTGGCAGTGCCTTGCTGTCTCGTCGGGGCGCCCTTGGATCGGGGGTTGCTGATGTGTGCCATGGCGGTGCCGGCCGTCGCGGCCACGGCTTTTGTGGTGCGGCCGCCCCTTCCGGGATTGCGGGCGCGGCTGGCACACCTGCTCCGTTGGGGCGGGGCGCGCGAGGTGCGCCGGCAACCCTGCCGGTTTGACCCGACGGCGCTGGGAAATCTGGGCGGAGCGACTGTAATTTTTGCCGCCGCCCTGGCCGGGGCGCAGGCGGTGCCGGATGGGGGAGGCGGATTGCCGTTGCGCTGGCTGGCGGCGGGCATCGCGCTGCTGGCTTTTGCGGAGATGCTGACGGCGGGCCCGGCGCTGCTCTCCGCCGCCGTGGGCGTGGTCATTCCGCCACTGATGCGTTCCCCGCATCGTGCCCTTTCCGTGGGAGAATTTTGGTCGGACCGGTGGAATCGGTTCGCCGCCCAGAAGCTGTTTCGCCCGTACTGCTTTCAGCCGCTGGCCCGGCGCGGCTGGGTGGCCCTGGCGGTGGTGGTCACCTTTTTTATCAGTGCTGTGGCGCACGTGCTGTTGGTTTTCATGGCGACGGGCCGGTGGAAAATTTCGCTGATGAACGGCGCCTTTTTCATGGTGCAACCGGTTCTGCTCGGACTGGAATACCGGATGCGGGTGCGCCGCTGGCGGCCGGTGGCGGCGCGGGTCTGGACGCTGGGGGCGCTGGCGGTGACCTCCCCGTTGTTCCTGGAGCCGGCTTTGCAAATTATCCGGGCGAGCTGGGGCAATGCCAGTACGGTGCTGCTGCCGACGGTGCTGGTGCTGGGGGTCCTGCTGGTGGTTTGCGGAGGCCTCGCGGTGCTCTCGCGGGTCACCTGCCCGGCTGGGAATAAAGGGACTTGAAGCTGCTTTTCAAATCGCGGACCCCGGACAACCGGAACGGATGGCCCTTCCGGGGCCTGAGGTTTTCACCGACATGATGCGAAAGAGGCCGCGCCTCCGGAACTGAGGCAAACAAAGGAACGGCGTCCTCCTCTGGCGGTTTTGTCGGCCGCGGGTAGGTTTTGGCCCAATTCCCTGAGGGTGAAGCCGCTTTTTGCTTTTGTGTCGCGGCGGATTGCTTCATTTTGGAGGCATGGGGTTGATGCCATTCATGGCGGTGGCGGGGTTGTTGGTTTTTGCCGGGGCGAGCTTCTTTTTTTCGCTGGCGGAAACGGCGCTCTTTTCCCTCAGCAAATGGCAGATGCGGCAACTGGCGGCACGCGCGCCGCGGGCCGGCGGGGTGGTGGGCCAACTGCTGGCCGCGCCGCAGGATTTGCTGGCCACCATCGCGCTGGGCAATACCTTTGCCTCCGCCGCGCTGGTGGTGATTGCGCTCGATATGGCGCTGACCGGCCACTGGCCCCCTTTGGCGACGGTGGTGGGGTTGCTGGTGCTGATTTTGCTGGGGGGCGAGGCGCTGCCCAAAACGCTGGCGGTGCGGGCGCCGGAAACCTGGGCGCTGCGCGTGGCCCGGCCCATGTTGCTCCTGCAACGCCTCAGCGCCCCGTTGCGGCAGGTGGCCCAATGGCTCAACACCGCCCTGCTCAAAACCACCGTGGCGCAATCCATCCGCCCGCAAGCCTCGTTCGCCGACGAGGAATACCGCGAACTGCTGGAGCTGGCGTATCAACGCGGGGCGCTCGCGCAATCCGAGAAGGAAATCATCCTCCAGATCATCAGCCTGGACCGCCGCGCGGTGCGGGAAGTAATGCGGCCCCGCGCGCAGATGGCCGCCATTCCGGACGACCTGACCGTGCCGGAGATGATCGCCGCCGCGCGGCAGCACAAGCACCGGCGGCTGCCGATGTATGACGAGACGCCGGACACCATCGTGGGCGTGCTGAACACCCGCGCGCTGCTGCTGGATCCGGAGGCGGACCTGGCGGACCTCATTGAATTTCCCTCGTTTGTGCCGGAAAGCATGAATTTGCTGCAGTTGCTGAAAAGCCTGCAGCGCCAGCAGCGCGGCCTGGCGATTGTGATTGATGAATTTGGCACCACCGCCGGGGTGGTGACCATGGAGGACATCCTCGGCGAACTGATGGGCCACGTGCACGTGGAACTCGAGGCGGAAGGTTTTGTGATGGCCAAGCTGGGCCCGGGAAAGTGGCGTGTGAACGGCACCATGCGGCTGGATGATTTCCGCCGTGAATACCCACAGCTCGGCGACGTGCCGGAGGTGGAAACCATGGGCGGGCTGCTGGCGAGCCTGCTGGACGTGGTGCCGGCGGTGGGCGAGTCGGCCACGTACCGGGGCTTGAAATTGACGGCCCAGGCGGGCGACGAGCGCCGGGTGCGCGAACTGTTGGTGGAGGTGACCAAGTGAGCCATGCAAATGGGTGAACCGGGATGGAAACCAATCTGCTCATTTTAATCATTTTTCTGGCGTGCGTGGGGCTGTCGTTTTTGTGCTCCGGCATGGAGGCGGGCGTGTTTGCGCTCAGCCGCCTGCGCATCCGGTATCAGATGCGCGCGGGCAAGGCCTCGGCGCGGGTGCTGCACCGGTTTTTGGAAAATCCGGAAAACTTCCTGTGGACCATCCTGGTTGGCAATACCGTGGCCAACCTGATCGTGCTGGGGCTCAGCTTCATCTGGCTCCACACCTGGTTGAGCGCGTATCCGGTCTGGTTTGTGGTGGCCCTGGTGGGGGTGATTTTCCTGTTCTACACCTTTTGCGACCTGCTGCCGAAAATGCTGTTCCGGCATTTTCCCAACCGGCTGTGCCTGTGGCTGGCGCGGCCGTTCCGGGTGATTCACCTGGTGTTGCGGCCCCTGGTGGCGTCAGTGGAATGGATTTCCGGGCGCATCCTCGGCTGGCGCGGCGGCAAGGTGTTTGCCGGACATCTCTTCGGCAACCGGGAGGAACTGCGGTTTGTGATGCAGGAGTCGGCCAAGGAGTTCACCACGGAAGAGCAGGGGATGATCAGCCGGGTGCTGGATTTGCAGGGGCTCACCGTACGCCAGATCAGCGTGCCGCTGGCGGAGGCGGTGACGGTGAACCTGGGCACGCCCATGCGCGAGGTGCTGGCCCTCTGCCGCGAACGGCAGCTCACCCGTCTGCCCGTGTGGGTGACCCACGGGCGCGACAAAAACATCGTGGGCGTGCTGAGTCTGGACGCTCTCATCTATTCCGCCGACCTGGATGTGAACAAGGCGGCGGGCGATTACGTGAAGCCGGCCCTGTATCTCGATGAGGACCTGCGGCTGGAGGTGGCGTTGCAACGGATGCGCCGCGGCGGCCAGCGGCTGGCCATTGTGCTGGGGCGCAACCGCCGCGAGGTGGGCCTCATCAGTTTGGAAGACATTCTCAAGATGATTTTCGGGCAGGTAAAATTATAAGATGGACTGGAACGCCGTCATATTGCTGGGCTTGAAAATCGGGGCGGTGGCCGTCCTGGTTTTCCTGAACGGATTTTTCGTGGCCGCCGAGTTTGCGCTGGTGAAAATCCGGGACACGCAACTCAACCCGCTGATCGAGGCGGGCCAGCGGCGGGCCAAGGTGGCGCGGCAGATTCTGCAACACCTGGACGCGTACCTGAGCGCCACGCAGTTGGGCATCACCCTGGCCAGCCTGGCGCTGGGATGGATTGGCGAGCCGGTGTTCTCGGCGCTGCTGCACCCGGTGTTTCGCTGGCTGCACATCCAGTCGTTGGAACTGCAACACATGCTGGCGGTGGTGATCGGTTTCACGGCCATCACCTTCCTGCACATCAGCGCGGGGGAACAGGCGCCCAAATGGATGGCCATCCAGAAGCCGCTGCCCACCACGTTGGGCATCGCCTATCCGATGCTGTGGTTTTACCGGATTTCGTATCCGCTGGTGCTGGCGCTGAACTGGGCGTCGCAATGGCTGCTGCGGCAGTTGGGGATGGAGCCGGTGGGCGAGACCGAGGGCCGTTATTCCGAGGATGAACTGCGGATGCTGTTCACCGCTTCGCGCCAGCAGAGCGGCGGCACCGTCCTGGGCCGGAACATCGTGCTCAACGCGCTGGATTTGCGCCGCCGGGTGGCGCGGGACGTGATGCGGCCCCGGCTGGAAATCGTGGCGCTGGATACGGAGGCCCCGATGGCCGAATGCCTGGAACTGGCGGAGAAGACGCGGTATTCCCGTTTTCCGCTTTGCGAGGGCGGCGACCTGGACAAGATGCGCGGCGTGGTGCATTTCAAGGATTTGTTCGCCTTGCGCGCCACGGCGCGGCGGGGCGCGGATTTGCAGGCGGTGACGCGCAAGTTGATTTATGTGCCCGAGACGGCGCGGCTGGAAAAATTGCTGCACCAGTTGCTGGACCGCCGCCTGCACGTGGCGGTGGTGGTGGATGAATACGGCACCACCACCGGCCTGGTGACGCTGGAAAACATCCTGGAAGAACTGGTGGGCCAGATTCAGGACGAGTTCGATCAGGAGAAGCCGCTGGCGACTGCCGTGGATGCCGACCACTGGCTGATCGAAGGCGCGCTGCCGCTGCACGAGCTGGCGGAGCTCGTGGGCGAACCGCTGTTTGGCGAGGGCGTGGCCACGGCCAGCGGCTGGGTGACGCACCGGCTTGGCGGCTTTCCCAAAGTGGGCGACAGCTTTGCGGTGGGCGCTTTCGATTTGCGGGTGGAGCAGTTGGACGGCGTCCGCGTGGCGCGGCTGAAATTATCCCGCCGGCCGGTGCCGCCGCCGGCCACCGAATAATTTCACCATTTGGCGTTGCGCCACGCCAGCGGGGCAACGACGGCGCAGGCGAGGAGCGCGAGGGCCGCGGGAACCCAGAGGTTGTGTTTGGCCAGGGCGTTGATCAGGTACAGGTTGGTTAGCAGCCACAGGAACAGCGGGTGGAAATTCGGCGGGGACTGGGTGGGTTTTTTATTGATGAGCCAGGGCGTGATGAACGCCATCAAGAGCAGGGAAGTGACGGCCCAGCCGAAAAAATTGACCCACGGCGTGCCGTACCAACTGGAGGTGGTCGCAGGAATCCGCCAGATCCAAAACCGGTTGGCCCGGGTGGCGAACGGTTCCCAGGCGAAATCGAACAGCACCATCAGCCCGCAGGTAAGGGCGATGACGCGGTAGCCATAGCTGCGGACCTTGCGCCACGGCCGCAGGATGAGCCGCGCCACGCCGCGGCAGTTGAAGAGGACCACCACCCACAACAGCGGCACGGCCCAGGGCAGGGTGTCAAAGAGGCGGGGGCTGAGATTGTCGGTGTAAACGCACGGGCCGAACGGGATGTCGGTCTTGGCCCCGACGCTGAGGATGATGCCGGACAACACCACGACCAGCAGCGCGGCCCACACCACGTTTTGTCCCGACAGCGAGCGTTGCAGCGCCACCAGGGTGGCCCCCAAAATCAGCGCGAAAAAAACCGGTTGCGCCCAGCCGGCGGTAAGGGTCTCCGCCAGGCAGCACCCGGCGAGAAAAATTGCGGTGGCGCTGCCGAGCAGGATCCAGGGCAGAAATTTGAGCGGGCCTTCCAGAGCTTTCACGGCGGCAGTGTAGCGAAGATTTATTTATCGGAAAGGGGCGTGTTGGATGGAGAACAAAAAATGGCGGGCGCGAAATTTATTCCAAAAAAAAACTTGAGCCCCGGGCGAAAGCGGGCGATATAACCAGTAGTCAGCCGCGTGAACTAAGCGCGCCGTTCTTTGGAAACGCATTTTAATTTACCCTGCCCTGTTCGTGATTCGAACACTAAGTCCTTGAACCGTATTCTTACGATCCTGGAACTCAAGTTGCGGTTGTCGCCGACATGCCTTCACTGGAAGTCGAAAGCAGCCCGACCCGTTCCGCATGTTGCAAAACATGTTCAAAGGAACAGTGTCACACGGCAATGGCGGGGTTTTTTTTGCCTGCGCGGTGCGGGGCGCACTTTCCCAATTTGCATTTGCCCGCCTTCGCGCTAACGTCGGGGCATGTCACGGGACGACCTGTTTCAACCCGCCGCACCGGCGCCCGCCCCTGAGGCGGCGCCGGCGGGCCGGTCCGGTCCCGCCCCGCTGGCCGCGCGGATGCGGCCGCAAAGCCTGGCGGAATTCGTCGGCCAGCAACACATCCTCGCCCCCGGCCAGTTGTTGCGGCGCGCCATTGAGGCGGACCGCATCGAGTCGCTGATTTTTTACGGGCCGCCCGGCACGGGCAAGACTTCGCTCGCCCAGATCATCGCCCGCCAGACCAAGTGCAAGTTTGAACGGCTCTCCGGGGTGGAATCCAATGTGGCGGACATGCGCCGCGTGCTCACCGGCGCCCACAACCGCCTGGAAAATTCCGGGCAGCGCACCATTTTGTTCGTGGATGAAATCCACCGCTTCAACAAGGCGCAGCAGGACGTGTTGCTGCCGGATGTGGAAAGCGGGGTCATCCGGCTCATCGGCGCCACCACGCACAACCCGTTTTTCTTCGTCAATTCGCCGCTGGTGTCGCGCTCGCAAATATTTGAGCTGCGCCCGCTGGGCGAGGATGATTTGTTTGACTTGCTGGCCCGCGCGTTGATGGATGCCGACCGCGGCATTGGCTACCTCAAGATCAAAATCGAAAAGGAGGCGGCGCAACATCTGGCGCGGCTGGCCGATGGCGACGCGCGCAAGGCGTTGAACTCGCTGGAGATTGCCGCGCTCACCACCCCGCCGGAAGCGGACGGCACCGTGCGTATCACCCTGGCCATTGCCGAGCAGAGCATCCAGAAAAAGGCCGTGGTGTACGACGGCGATGGCGATGCGCACTACGACACCATCTCGGCCTTTATCAAATCCATGCGCGGGAGTGATCCTGACGCTGCGCTGTACTGGCTGGCCAAGATGATCCACGCCGGCGAGGACCCGCGCTTCATCACGCGGCGCATGGTGATTTGCGCCGCCGAGGACGTGGGCCTGGCCGATCCGATGGCGCTGGTGCTGACCCAGGCCGCGCACCAGGCGGCCGAATTCGTGGGCTGGCCGGAGGCACGCATTCCCATTGCCGAGGCCGCCATCTACATTGCCACCGCCCACAAAAGCAACAGCGCCTATAAGGCCATTGACGCCGCACTGGAGGACGTGCGCTCCGGCAAAACGCTGGCCGTCCCGGAACATTTGCGCGATGCCAGTTACAAGAGCGCCAAGAAGCTGGGGCACGGCGTGGGCTACCAGTATGCCCACGAGGGCGAGGGGCATTTTGTGGTGCAGGATTATCTCGGGGCGGCGAAACGCTACTACGAGCCGACGGAGCAGGGGGTGGAGAAGAAAATCAAGGACCGGCTGGACCACTGGCGGAAGCAAACCCAAGCCGCGCGCGAAGGTCGCGCGGGTCCGGAGAAGGGTTGACTTTTTTTGCCTTCGTTTGCTCCGATCCGTTTCCGACCGCAAAGCGTTATTCTGCCAAATTGACGGCTAAAACCCTTTGAGTTTTTGGCGGCCGGGTTTAAGATGGCGCCGTGGCCGACCCCATCCGGTTGGCCTGATTCCGCCACTCCGGATTCCGGTTGGAGCCACACCTTCCGCGCCGGCGGAATCGCCCGGCCTCCGTCACACCTTGAGGCTGGCAGTCTCGGACCTAAAGAGCCATGAGCGCCGCCATTGACAACGCCAAAGCCGTCCTGCGGGAGCAAAGCCGCGCCCGCCTGCGGTTGGTCTCACCGCTGGAACGCATGGCCGCGTCGGCACTGCTCTGCGCGTTGTTGCAGCGGCAAGCGGAGTGGCGGCAGGCCCGCACGGTGCTGCTGTTCGTTCCCCTGGCCAACGAACCGGATGTGACCCAGTTGGTGGCGGTTGCCCTGGCGGCGGGCAAGACGGTGGCGCTGCCGCGGTTTGATCCGGAGTCGCAAGGCTACGCGGCGGCCCGGATTCAAAACCCGCATTTCGACCTGCATCCGGGCCAGTATGGCATTCCGGAGCCCAACGGGAACTGTGAGCCGCAACCGTTAAACCAACTGGACTTTACCCTGGTACCTGGGTTAGCTTTCGATTGGAACGGGCGGCGGCTCGGTCGGGGCCAAGGGTATTATGACCGGTTGCTTGCTTCCGTTTCGGGCGTCACCTGCGGCGTGGCTTTTGATCCGCAGATAATCACTGCCGTACCCGTGGCGCCGCATGACATGCGTTTGAATTACATGCTGACCCCGACGCGCTGGCTGAACATTTCCGACGGGCGCGCGGTTTTGAAATGAGTTTTCACGGAAACATTTACGCAGGCGCCTTCATCTTTGCGAGCGGCGTCATCCTGGCGGCTTTGGGCTTTTTCCTGCTGGAATGGAAACGCCGCCGGACGTTGCAGGCGCAAACGCGCCAGGCCCGGGACGTGTTGGAACGGGCGCAGACCGAGGCCGAGCAATTGCGCCGCGAGGCCCGGCTCACCGCCGCCGAGGAGGCCCAGCGGAACCGCGAGCAGGCGGAGGCCGGGTTCGGCGCCCGCCGGCAGGAACTGGCCGCTCTGGAAAAACGTCTGGGCGAACGCGATACCACCCTCAACGCCCAGTTTGATGAAATCATCCAGGCCGAAAAACGGTTGCGGGAGGAACGGGCCGCCCTGGCCCGGCAGACGGATGAACTCGCCGCCAAAGACCGCGAACTGGCCCGGCTGATCGCCGAGTGGAAGGAGCAACTGGCCGCCGTGGCGCGGCTGTCCGAAACCGAGGCGCGAACCCAATTTCTGCGGGAAGTGGAGCAGGAGGCTTCCGGCGCGGCAAACGATTTAAGCCGGCAGATTGTGGAAGACGCCCGCGCCCGCGCCGAGGAAAAGGCCCGGCAGATCATCAGTGTCACCATCCAGCGCTACGCCGGCGAGCACACCTCCGAGGTGACCACCGCCACCGTGGCGTTGCCCGGCGATGAAATGAAGGGCCGCATCATCGGCCGCGACGGCCGCAACATCCGCGCCTTTGAAGCGGCCACCGGGGTGACGGTGCTGATAGATGACACGCCCAACGCCGTGGTGTTGTCCGGCTTCGATCCCGTGCGCCGGGAAATTGCCCGCGAGGCGATGGCCCGGCTGATTGCCGACGGCCGCATCCATCCCACCCGCATTGAGGAGGTGGTGGCCAAGGTAAACCAGGAGATGGATGAAACTATTGGCCAGCTCGGCGACGCGGCGGTGCACAAGGCCGGGGTGGCGTTGCCGCAGCCGGAAATCGTGGCGCTCCTGGGCCGGTTGCATTTCCGCCAAAGCTATTCCCAAAACGTGCTGAACCATTCCGTGGAGGTGGCGCACCTCATGGGCCTCATGGCGGCGGAACTGGGCATCAGCGTGGAACTGGCCAAGCGCTCCGGCCTGTTGCACGACATCGGCAAGGCGGTGAGCCACGAGGTGGAAGGCCCGCATGCCGTGGCCGGTGCGGAGATTCTCAAACGCAATGGCGAACCGGCGGCGGTGGTCAACGCCGTGGCGTCGCACCACAACGACGTGCCGCCCGAGGGCCCGCTGGGCATCCTGGTGAGCGCGGCCGATGCCATCAGCGCCTCGCGCCCGGGTGCCCGGGCGGAGAACATGGCGGTGTATATCAAGCGCATCGAGGACCTGGAGAAGCTGGCGCTGGGATTTGAAGGGGTGGAAAAATGCTTTGCCGCGCAGGCCGGCCGGGAGCTCCGGGTGTTCGTGCAGCCGGAGAAAATCACGGACGAACAGGCCTTTGTGCTGGCCCGCAAAATTGCCGGCAAGGTGGAGGAAGAACTGCAGTATCCCGGTCAGATCAAGATCACCGTCATCCGGGAAACCCGCTGCATTGAAGTGGCGAAGTAGGGGGAACGAAATCCCAAACGAACTTCCGCGAGGACTCGCTTAAGTTCTCCACCCGACGGCCAGAAAACCTTCAGTGGCCTTCCATGATGTCCGTAGGCAGCCCGTTTTCCCAACCTTTGGGCGAATTCCACGGCCGGGCGGACTGGTTGTCCACATCTTGGTCCGTGGTGCTGCAACCGGCCACGGCAAACACCAGCGAAGAAAGCACAAGGGCCAGCAGCCAACGGGGGTGAATCAGGCGGAACAATTTCACGATCAAGGAATGACTTCGTCGCCTTCCATCACATCGCCCAGTTTCCAGTTGGGGAGCACGTTGGCGATGCAGCGGTTGGCCTGGACACTGCGGATTTGCACCTTGGCCACCAGCCGGCCATCGCGGTTGACGAGCATGATGCCATCTTCCAGGGCGCCCTGCTTGGCGCCGACATTCAGCACCACGAAATCCCACTTGGGATCAGCCACGAGCACCTTGCCCATCAGGTTATCGGGGAGCTTGACGACGTGATTGGGTTCTTCATAACGGGCGAGGCGGTTGGTCAGCCAGGCGATGCGATAATCCAGGGCTTTGTTCGTCTCGACCATGGAATCGAGCTGGGTTTGGGTGTCTTTCAGATTGGCGAGCAGGGGTTTGACCTGGTCGGCGGTGATGCCGGAAGCTTTCCACTGGGCAAGCTCAGCCTGGGCGTCGTTCTTTTCCTGGGTGGTCTTGCTCAGGTCAGCGGCGAGCTTGGTGGCGCGCTTGCTCTGGGTATCGGCTTCGCTCACGGCCTTGTCGCGTTCGGCCTGGGTGGAAGTCAATTCGGTCTTGGTGGAATCCAGTTCCTTTTTGGTGCTGTCGAGATTCTTCTTGGTGCTCGTCAGTTCGGTTTGGGCGGCTTCCTTTTGCGTGCGTTCGCTGGTGCGTTCATCGGCCAGCGTGGTGATCTTGCCGCGCAACATCGAGAAGTTCAGCCCGGCAACAAGCAGTCCGGCAACGATGGCGACGATCAAACTGATGCGAGTCAACATGGTGTGTCTTGATTAAATTTGAACTACTTTAGGCGCGGAGCGGGGGGCTGTCAACGCCACTTTGACACATTTCTGGGCCGTCGGCTGGCCTTTGCGCTCGGGCATTGCCCCGGTCCTGCCTGCCCGGCATACTCGCCGCGATGAAATATCGTCGCTTTGGCCGTACGGAGCTGCAAATGCCGGTCATTTCCTGTGGCGGCATGCGCTATCAGTTCAAGTGGCAGGATGTGCCGCCGGAGGACATTCCCCGCGACAACCAGGAAAACCTGGAAGCCTGCATCCACCGGGCGCTGGAACTGGGCATCAACCACATCGAAACGGCCCGGGGCTATGGCACCTCCGAGATGCAACTGGGCCGGTTGCTGCCCCGGCTGCCCCGGGAAAAGATGATCGTGCAGACCAAGGTGGCGCCGCAGGCGACCGCCGCCGAATTCCTCCGCATTTTCGACCGGTCCATGAAATATCTGGGACTGGAATACGTGGACCTGCTGTCGCTGCACGGCATCAACCAGCGCGAGTTGCTGGACTGGTCGCTGAAGCCGGGCGGTTGCGTGGCGGCGGCCCGCCAGTTGCAAAAGGAGGGGCGGGTGCGGTTTGTGGGCTTTTCGACCCATGCCACCACGGATGTCATTCTGGACGCGGTGACCAGCGATGAGTTCGATTACGTGAACCTGCACTGGTATTTCGTGAACGACCTGAACTGGCCGGCAGTGGCCGCTGCCGCCGCCCGCGACATGGGTGTGTTCATCATCAGCCCCAATGACAAGGGCGGCAAGCTGTACGAGCCGCCGCCCAAGCTGGTGAAGCTGTGCGCGCCGCTCCCGCCCATGCAGTTCAACGATCTCTACTGTCTGGCCCGGCCCGAAGTGCACACGCTCAGTTGCGGCGTGAGCCGGCCTTCCGATTTTGACGAGCACGTGGCGGCTTTGGAATACTACGACCGGATTCCCGAAACGATTGCGCCCATCGAACAGCGGTTGCGGGCCGAGATGGAGCGGGTGCTGGGGGCAGACTGGTGCGCCCGTTGGGCGGAGGGATTGCCGCACTATGTGGATGTGCCGGGGCAGGTGAACGTTTCAGAAATCGCCCGGCTCTGGACTTATGCCAAGGCGCTGGACCTGGTGGAGTGGGGGAAGATGCGCTACAACCTGCTGGGACAGGCGGACCACTGGTTTCCCGGGGAAAACGCCGCCGGGGTGACGGCGGCCACCCTGACGGCGTGTTTACGCGAAAGCCCGTTTGCGGCGCAGATTCCGGGGATGCTTCAGGAGGCGCACACCCTGCTATACGAGGCCCCCAAGAAACGGCTCAGTCAGAGTTGATTATTATTTGCCGTCCGCCGGGACCGCCGGGGCGTTGGTGCTGCTGTTGCTGCTGTTGCTAAGGTCCATGCCCACGGGCGCGGTGGCGTTCAATTGCGACAGGATATCGGTCGTCATGTCATTATCCCCGTTGGTGTAGAGCACCACGGGGGTGGCATTGGGCGTCATGGCGGCGGAATCCAGCACGATGGAGTAGCCGGCGGCTTTGGCCTTGGCATCAATGGCGGCGCGGATTTCCACAAGGATTTTGTCCCGCATGCGGCGTTTTTGTTCGTCGAGCGTGGTGGCGGCGGAGCGGCGGAAACTGTCGATGGCCTGTTCCTGGTCCTTCAGTTCCTGTTGTTTGGCGTCGGCGGCGGCCTTGCGCTTGCCGCGTTCCTCGGCGGAGACGGCCTGGTCATTGGCGGAGGTCAGCAGCTTCTGATAATCCTCGGTGAGGGACTTGTATTTGTCCATCAGGTCCTTGTTTTGCTTGTCCATGTCCCCGGCGCGGGTTTTGAGGGCGGCGGTGGCTTCCTTGGTTTTCCAATAATTGTCAAACACCTTGCTCAGATCAATGATGCCCACGCGGCTTTGGGCAAAGACCGGCGTGCTGCACAGGGTCAGGAACAGGAGGACGGGAGCGAGTTTGGTCAGTATTTTTTTCATGATCAAATAGGGAGACAATGGGGGCCGAGGCAGACCGCTAGAAATCCCGGGTGTAACCGACCCCAAACTGGAAGCGCCCGGAGCCGCCGGTATTTTTATCGTGGTTGATGGGGATGCCATAGTCCAGCCGCAACGGCCCGATGGGCAGATCAATGCGCAACCCGATGCCGATGTCATCGGCAAAACCGGTGCTGCCACTGGAACTGAAACTGTACGAATCCGGATAAACCATGCCGATGTCATAGAACGTGGCAAAGCGCAAACGTTCAATCAGCGGCAGGCTGTATTCCGCCGAGGCGAACCAGTAGGTGTTGCCGCCCACAGGTTCATATGCGGTTATGGAATTGGTGCTCACCGGCAGCCCGTTGGTGTCATAGGTGACGTCCGGATACATGTAGGATTCTTCCGGGCCCACGCCGCGGTATTCATAGCCGCGCAAGGTCTTCAGGCCGCCCAGATAAAACCGTTCGTAGAAGGGAACATTGCCGCTGCCCAGCGAACTGACCACGCCGGCCTTGGCCACCATTTCCAGCACGTGTCCGTCGAACGGTCCCTTGAAGTACCAGTCGGTGCTGAGTTCCAGCTTGTAGAACTGGGCGTCGCCGGTGACGACTTCGGCGTCCAGTTCCGTCCGCTGGCCGTGGTCGGGCAGCCGGGTGCTGTTGCGCGTGTCGTAAGCCAGCGAACCGCCGAAGCGGAACAGGATCTTGTTGCCCGCCTCGTCGAGAATGGAGGGCGGTGCGTAATAGGGCACGTCCACGATGCCGGCGTCTTCCACGGTGGTGCTCACGCTGCCGATGAGGAAGTCGCTGCCCAAGGCGCGGGTCAGGCTTACCCGGGCGCCGGTGCGCTGTTCATTGTAGAGGCTATTGACGCTTTGGAAATCCAGTTCCCGCCGGTACAGGTCCACGCCCAGGGCCAGCTTGTGGCCCAGGAACCACGGCTCGGTGAAGGAAATTTCATAGTCCTGCCGTTGCGTCCCCAACTGGATGCGGGTGCGGAATTTCTGGCCGCCGCCGGTAAAGGTGGGCGGGTTGAACAGGTCGAAATTGCCCTGGGTGACCTCCGCGAACCCGACGATGGAGTCTACCGAGCTGAAGCCGGCGCCCACGCTGAAGTTGCCGGTGCTCTTTTCCTCGAGGTCAATGACCAGGTTTTTGCGGTTGGGCACGTCGGTCGGTTCCGGCCGGGCTTCCACCTTGGAGAAATACTGCATGTTGTCCAGGCGCGTGCGGCTGAGTTTCACCCGGGTCATGTCAAACACTTCGCCGGGGGTGACGGAGAGTTCGCGGCGGATGACCTTGTCCTTGGTCTTGACGTTGCCGCGGATGTCGATTTTTTCGATGTAATTTTTCTGGCCCTCGTCAATCTGGAACTCCAGGTCAATGGTGCCGGTTTCCACGTTGGGCACGCGCAGGACCTGCAGGTTGCGGGAGGACCGGGTGACATCAATGTACCCCCGAGCCCCGTAGAAATTCTCAATCGCGTCAATGTCCGCATCCATGCCGTTGGGCGTAAAGAGCGTGCCCACCTTCATGGGGAAGCCGCGGTGCAGGCGCGTTTCTTCCACCCAGGTGGCGTAATTGGGGGAGTTCTTGTCGGGCTTCGGGCCGGGGTCGAAAGTCGGGCTGATGGCGTTGGTGGGCAGGAAGGTGGTGCCTTCAAAGGTGATTTTGCCGATGCGGTATTGTTTGCCCTCGGTGATGATGATTTTGATATCCACCCGGGCCGGGTTCGGATAAGTGAGCTGCACATCCTGGATGTCAAAATCCAGATAGCCCTTTTCGCGGTAGAAGTCGTAGAGCTTTTCCTTGCCCTCGGTCAGTTTGTCCTGCTTGAAGGTGCGCCAGCCGAACAGCGAGCCAAACAGGCCGGGCTTGTGGATTTTGACGATCTTGCGCAGCTTGCTTTCCGGGAAGGCCGCGTTGCCCACGAAGTGGATGGACTCAATCTTCACCTTGGGGGATTCCTTGATCTCAAACGTGGCCGAGCCCGTGCCCATGTTTTCATCGATGCTCACCGTGTACTTGACCTCGGTCTGCGGGTAGCCCGCGTTCAGGTACATTTTTTTGATTTCCTGGACGTCGCTGAACAGCTTCTGTTCGTCCAGCGGCTGGCCCACCTTGGAGGTGACCTTTTTCGACAGCTTGCTTACGCTGAATTTTTTGTTGCCCTCGAAGTTGATGCTGGTGAGCCGCGGCTTGCCCTGGATGATGTAGGTCAGCACCACGCCCTGGTCGGTGTAATCGTCGGTGACCTGGATGTTGTAGAAGAACCCGGTGCCGTAGAGGTTCTTCACATCGTCATCCACCGCGGAACGGACGTAGGGGTCGCCCACCCGCACCCGGATGTTGGCGCGGATGAGTTCATCGCTCACCTTGGCCGGGCCGACGTGTTTAATGTCAATCCGGGCGACGGTGGTGGGGGCCAGCTGCGCCGTGGCGGCAAAGGCGGACAGGAGAAAAACAAGTGCCAGCAACCCGGACCGGCGGAGCAAAGATTTCATTGTTTAATTTTCAGTTGGCATGTCGGCGTCATCGACTTTGGATGCGCTCTCAAATCTGGTGTACGGCTTCAGGAACGTCAGCGCCACGTCGCCGGTCGGCCCGTTGCGCTGCTTGGCGATGAACAGCTTGACGGACACCGCTTCGCTGGCGAAGTCCGGTTCCCCGTCTTCCGTTTCGGCCGTATCTTTGTACAGCAAGCCCACCAAATCGGCGTCCTGTTCAATGGAGCCCGACTCGCGCAGATCCGACAGTTGCGGCCGTGTCCCCGGACCCCGTTTTTCGAGTTCCCGGTTCAACTGGCTGAGGACGATGACGGGCACTTGCAACTCTTTGGCCAATGCCTTGACGCCGTTGGAAATATCCGCGATTTCCTGCTGCCGGTTTTCTGCTCGCCGCGAAGTAGAATGAAGTAGCTGCAAGTAGTCAATCACGAAAAGCTTGACGCCATGCTGCTGCGCCATGCGGCGGGCTTTGGCCCGGAGTTGCAGGATGGAGAGGCCGGCGGTGTCGTCAATGTACAGGGGGGCGGCGGCGAGCTTGCCGGCGGCGCCGGTGAGCTTGGGGAAATCCCGCTCGGCCAGGAAACCCTCGCGCACGTTGCGCAGGTTCACCCGGGCGCGCGAGCACAACATGCGCAACACCAGCGAGTCGGCAGTCATTTCCAGGCTGAACACGCCCACCGGCAGTTTCTGGTCCAGGATCACACTCTCCACCATGTTCATGGCCAGCGAGGTCTTGCCCATGCTGGGGCGGGCGGCAATGACCACCATTTCGCCCGGATGCAGGCCGGTGGTCATCTTGTCCAGATCGGCAAAGCCGGTGGCAATGCCTGTGAGCATGCCCTGCCGCTGGTGGAAATCTTCCACCTGGCTGATGGCCTTGTTCACCAGGTCCTTCATGGTGTTGGTGCTGGCCTCCACGCGGGATTCGTTGATGCGCAGGATGTCCTTTTCCACCTCGTCGAGCAGCGCATCCACGTCGCCCTCGTAGTCGTACA
The DNA here is from genome assembly GCA_035492855.1 of Dongiaceae bacterium. Classification (GTDB taxonomy): domain Bacteria; phylum Verrucomicrobiota; class Verrucomicrobiia; order Limisphaerales; family JAFMIX01; genus JAFMIX01. The sequence goes on from DATJIU010000025.1 coordinate 26,043, forward strand.
CCCGGCCGACCACGTCGGTGCAGGTGTGGATCATTTTCCGGAGCAGATACTTTTCGTGGACGATCTCCAGATAGTACGTGAGGTTCGCGGCGCTCGGCACGGTGTCCGGCAGGGTCATGAGGTAGGCGATGCCGCCGACCTGGTCGAGCAGTTGCTTGTCCTTGAGCCGCTGCTGGAGGGTAATGATATCCACCGCCTCGCGCTGGTCGTACATCTCGATGAGCGTGTCGTAAATGGTCTGGTGGCGGAGGTCGTAGAAGACCTCGCTGCCGGCCTTGAACTTGCCCACGCATTCGCCCATGCAATCGTTGGGCGACAGCAACACGCACCCGAGCACGCCCTGTTCGGCGGCGGCGGAGTGCGGCGGCAGGCGGTCCACCGCGGCGCGGGCTTCGGCACGCGCGGCCTTTTGCCGCCGGGTTTTCTTCAAATCGGCGGGCACACCGCCACCAGCTTCGGAAACAGAATCAATCACGCCGGACATGAGACATCGTTTTGCCGGGCAGTTCAAACAATTGTTGCTCCCAATTGGATTGTTGATGGACGGTTAGCAGCCGGTGAACAACCCGGTCGCCGGATGCCGATAAATGTCCGGGACCGCAGAGAATCCGACATTTTTTGTGGGTTGAATGTAAATTCCTGTTCGGTCCATTGCGTGTGACAGTGGGGTTGCCAAACCGCCGTTGCGGTGTAATTTGGCATGCACGCCCCGCTACGTTGTTTTGGGACTCCCCGTCGTGCCGCCATTATGGAAACATTGATTTTGATCGCACTAGTTGCCGGGGTGTCACATGTCATTACACGGGAATGTTGTCGACGCATCGTTGCCCGGGGAAGACGTCCGGCAATTTGGGTCGCTCTTGTGGGAGCGGTTGGCAGTCCGCTGCTGGTTGTACTGCTGATGACTCTGCTGATCAACGGACGGGAAATGTTCACGTCACATTTTTGGCGAGATGACCTGATCCAAATCCAGTTCATCATCTGTATGCTTGCGGGTACTTTCATCGGCCTCCTCCCGGGGGTGGGAGTCGTGTTGCATTACCGGCAAACAAGTCCCAACCCTAATGCGCCTTCGGAACCGCGTTGAGGTTTAATTCGTTCTGGAGGGCAACCGGGAGCCGGTATCTTAGCTCGCCTCGCACTCAAGTCGTTGGAGCTTTCTCGAACACCAAAAATAGTTCCGCACCAATCTGCCTTTTGGATTTTAGCCGGAACGTGGCGGCGGTGGCGAGACTGCGGCCGTCGGGGCCATCGGCAATGGTTGGGGCATTGCGCCCGCCAAAAACTTTCGGGCACACGGTGAGGTGCAATTCGTCCACCAACCCGGCTTCAAAAAGGGCGGCATTGAGTTCGCCGCCGCCTTCGCAGAGCAGGCGGGCGACGCCCCATTTTTTTTGTAGCCAGCGCAAGGCCATCCGGAAATTAATTTGCGTGCGCCCACATACTTTCACCTCGGTGGCCACGGCGCGCAGTTGTTTCAGTTTCGCCGGTGTGGCGCGGCGGGTGGTCAGAATGAGGAGCGGGGAAAACTTGTGGCGGAACACTTCCGCGCGCGGGTTGATGCTGCCGCTGCCGCTGACGAGGATGCGCAAATTATATTCCGCCAAGCCGCGGCGCCGGCGCAGTTTGCGGTAGCGCGCCGGACCGGGCCCGAGGTTGATGTCGTTCAGGTCGGCGGTACGCGCGCCGGTCATCACGGCGTCGGCGGTGGCGCGCAATTCGAGCAAGTGATCGTGATCGCGGGTGCTGCCAAAGGACGATACGGCCCGGTTGGCGGTGGCGATTTTGCCATCCGCCGTCATGGCCATGTTCACCAGCACAAACGGGCGGGCGCATTCTTGCTCCCGGATTTTTGTGCTGTGCTCATTTAATTTTTTCATACGAGCAGCATCGCGTCGCCGTAGCTGAAAAAGCGGTAGCGCTCGCGGACGGCGGCGGCGTAGGCGGCGAGCATTAGTTCGCGTCCGCGGGTTTCGCCGGGCGCGGCAAACGCACTGACCAGCATCAGCAGGGTGGAGCAGGGCAGATGAAAATTCGTCAGCAGCGCATCCACAATTTTAAACTGGTATGGCGGATAAATGAAAATGCGCGTGCGCCCGGTGCGCGGCGCCATGGGGCCCGGTGCGACCGCAGCCACGCTTTCCAGGACGCGCATGCTCGTGGTGCCGATGGCGATGACGCGGTGGCCGCCAGCCTTGGCCTCGTTAATGAGTTGCGCGGTCGTTTCGCCGAGTTCGTAGCGTTCTTCGTGCATGATGTGCCCGGCGAGCGTCTCGGCCTTCACGGGAGCGAACGTGCCGGGGCCCACGTGCAACGTCACAAACGCGAGCTTGACGCCGCGCGCGCGGATTTGTTCCAGCAGGGCCTCGGTGAAATGCAATCCCGCCGTGGGCGCGGCCACCGAGCCGGGCGGTTGCGCGTACACGGTCTGGTAACGTTGGCGGTCTTCCGGATGGGCCGCCGGATCGGGCCGCGCGATGTACGGCGGCAACGGCACCTCGCCGAGCGGTTCCAGTTCGGCGAAAATATTTTCCGTGCCTGAAAATTGCAGTCGGCGATGGCCGTCTGCGTTGGTCGCGGTGACCGTCGCGAGAAATGCCGTGGGTTGCCCCTGACGATCACGCAGCCGGATTTGCGCCCCGATCGGCGCGCGCTTGCCCGGCTTAAGCATCGCCCACCAATCGTTGGGGGCATTTTCCTCGAGCAACAAAATTTCAAACGCGCCGCCGCTTTTTGCGTTGTGGCCCCGCAGCCGTGCCGGAATCACCCGCGAATTATTCAGCACCAGCACATCGCCGGGGCGGAGATATTCCAGCAGGTCGGGAAACTGCCGGTGCGTGACCAGGCCTGCGGGCCGCTGAAAGACCAATAACCGGGATTGATCGCGCCGTGCCGCCGGAGTTTGGGCGATTAATTCGGGGGGCAGTTCAAAATCAAAGTCGGCCGTCAGCATGTGGATGCAGTTTTGAGATTTGTGCTGACAGTTACAAGACAGCTTTATGGATTCACTGCGCTCGCAGGAAAATACACTCATGGTATGCAAGACCCGCCATAACGCCTTCCGAAGGCTGTTTGGACAGATTTCCGAGGTGTGGGAGTGATAATGTAATGGACTGATTTTCATATAAACCTCTTTGAATTAGATCGTTGAGGTGTTTTCTGCCCGGTTGCTGGATGATGCCGACTTAATTTCGCGAATTTCGGTCATTCACTCCCTAGCAGTAACGGTAACGTCCGGTGTTTTCGGGAAATTCCCCGATGGAGACTAATTGTGAATAACTTTTGAATAAGGGTAATATGGAATCATATTGACACCAAGTGGGGGATAGTGTTTAACAATGGGGCGTTGTGGGACAGCGGTATTAAGCGGCAAAACCGTCGGGGTGTGAATAAGTCGGGCAATGCAATCAAACGAAAACACCGGGCCGATCTATTACAATTCGCTCTATCGTCATGGAGTGGATGAGAAGCGGCGCATTCAGGTGCCGGCCAAGTGGCGGCCGCTGGATGAGCAGGTGGAGTTCACGTTGATGCTTTGGCCCAAGGACAAGGAAGGCCCCTGTCTGCGGGTATTGCCTCCGGCCCAGATGGCGAAGCTGATGCAGAACATCGATGCGATGCCGAACAGCGACCCGAGCAAGGTGGTGCTGAAACGGTTCATCGGCAGCGAGTCGGTGCAGGTGTCGCTCGACAAGGCCGGGCGGATTTGCCTGCCCGAGGAAATGGCGCGGGCCGCCGGCATCCAAAGCGAAGCGGTGCTGGTGGGGTTGTTGGATCGGTTTGAAATTTGGAATCCGGAAGCACACAAGCGAGTGAAGGCATCCGATGCCGTGATGGCCACCGAAGCCTTCAAACTGATGGAGTAACTATGAGCCTGATGCGATTATTGACCGTGGGGCATTCGTTCAATGCGAGCAAGAGCGCGGCCGGGCGTTATCGGGGCCCCAAGGGAAAGACGCTGCCAACTTTTGGTTTTGAAAACCAGCCCGAGGAATTGATGCCGCCCGCGCCGACCCCGGCAGCGGCGCCGGAGGCGGTGAACGCGACGCCGGAATTGAAGCCGCGGCCGGAGCCGCCGGCCCCGCCGCCGCCGGCCGAAAAGCCGAGGACGATTTGGAATGCGCCCGTGCGGCTGTTGCGTGGATTGTTGGGCCGGCGCCCGGACCCGTTTGCGCGGACGAAGGCCGCGGGATTGCGGCGGGCCAGCCGGGTGCCGGCGAAAACCGCCAGCCGCCCGGTGCAGGCCGAGCTCCGCTTGGATAACGTCCGGGTGGTGCGGAACGATTTGAGCGATGCCGACCTGGAACTGGTGGCCCGGCCGGCCGAGGCGCGCCAGCCGGTGTTGCGCAAGTTGAAACCGGCGGTGGCCACGGTGACGGAAGGGGCGGAACTGGGCAGCAAAGCCATGGGTTGGATGGCCAACCGGCTGTTTGAGGCCAAGACCCATTGAACCTGGCTTTATGCGCGGTGACTCACTTCGTCCACAAACCGGTGTTGATGACGGAAGTGCTGGCCGCACTGCAGCCGAAAGCCGGCGGCCGCTACGCCGATGGCACAGTCGGTGGGGCTGGACACGCGGCGGCCATATTGGCGGCGAGTCAGCCGACTGGATGGCTGTCTGGGTGCGATCGCGATGGCGCCGCAGTTGAGGCGGCCACGCGCCGGCTGGCGGAGTTTGCCGGACGGTTTGAAATCCGCCGGGGTATTTTTACGGAATTGCCCGAGTGGGTGCCGGCGGGCAGTTGCGACGGGGTGTTGCTGGATTTGGGCGTGAGTTCGCCGCAACTGGATACCGCGGAGCGCGGGTTCAGTTTCCAGCAGGACGGCCCCCTGGACATGCGGATGGACCAGCGGCAGGAGCTGACGGCGGCCGCCCTGGTGAACATGGCATCCGCCGAGGAGCTGGCGCGAATTTTTTGGGAGTACGGCGACGAGGCGCAGTCGCGGCGGATTGCGCGGGCGATTGTGCATGACCGGGAAGCCCACCGGTTCACCACCACGCGGCAGCTGGCGGATTTGGTGGAGCGGTTGATGCCGCGCCGGGGCAGCCGCACGCATCCGGCCACGCAGGTGTTCCAGGCGTTGCGGATTGCAGTGAATGATGAGCTGGAAGTTTTACGCCGGGGTTTGGCGGGAGCGGTGACGTTGTTGCGGCCCGGCGGCCGGCTGGCGGTGATTACGTTTCACTCGCTGGAGGACCGGTTGGTTAAGGAATTTGGCCGGGAACAGACGCGGGATTACACCGTGCCCGGCGCGGTGGATGTGCCGGAACTGCGGGTGCCGCGGATTCCGGCGTTGCGGTGGGTGCAGCGCAAGGCGCTCCGGGCGGGCGCGGCGGAACTGGCGGAAAACCCGCGCAGCCGCAGTGCGCAGTTGCGGGTATGGGAGAAAATTTGAAGTGGCAAAGAATCGCAAATCTCAGTCGGCGGCGGTCCGGTTCGGTCCGGCCATCAAGGCGTTTTTGCTGTGCCTGTTGATCGGCGGGTCGGGTGTGGGCTATGTCTGGCAGAAGAGCCAGATCAACGAGCTGTGGGCGCAGATCGGGAAACGGGACAAACATCTGGCGGAACTGCGCGACCAGAGCGAAAAGATGCGCCGGCAACTGGCGATGTTGCAAACGCCGCAATACATCGAAATGCGCATCAAGGAATTGAATCTCGGTCTGGTGCAGCCGCAACCGGCCCAAATCTGGCGGATGGTCGAACCGCCGGTGGATATCGCGCGGCCAGCGGACGGCTTGCGCGGAGCCCAATATGCGGCGCGGCAAAGCAATAACAACGACCTTTCCGAGCCATGAACTGAATGTGATTTTTACCGCCGCCTGCGCGCCGTCGGCCGAGGAACCGATGGCCGCGGGCGGTTGGTAAGTTTCCGGCGGGAGAGTGCCCGACTTTGAACCATTTGCCGCCGTCCGCGACGAACCCGGAGAGGAACCGATCGTTGCGGGCGGCTGGTGATTTTTAGGATGCCCAAGCAATTGCAAAATCGCAGGTTGATCTGGCTGGCGCTGCTGCTGGTCGTGGCCTTCTCCGGCCTCGGCTACCGGCTGGTGGACCTGCAGGTGCTTTGCCACGCCGATTTGCTTGCCAAAGCGCAACAAAACACCCAACGCGAGATCATGCTGGAGCCGCGCCGGGGCGACATTCTCGATGCCCGCGGCAATCTGCTGGCCACCTCCATCTTTGTAAAAACCGTCTGCGCCGACCCCACATTGCTCGGGCCTTATCCGGCCGAGGTGGCCCGGGCGCTGGCGCCGGTGCTCCAGGTAAGCGAGTCCGATCTCTATCAGCGCCTGTTGCCCAAGGTGCGGCAGACCGACAAGGGCGACAGCATCACCAACCGTTACGTGGTGTTGCGCCGCAAGGTGCCCGCCGAGACCTGGGAACGCATCCGCCAGACCATGGCCACGTTGAACCTGGGCGTGGACGAAACCAAGCTGCCCAAATCCGAGCAGGGCTTTTACAGCAACCTGCGCACGAAGGCGATTTTTGCCGACCCGCATGACGAGCAGGTGCGCGTGTATCCCAATCAAACCCTCGCGGCGCATGTGCTCGGTTTCGTCGGGGTTTCCGAACATGAGGTGAACGACACCATGGTGCGCCAGATCGCCGGCCGTGAAGGCATTGAATACACCATGAACACCGACCTGAGCGGAGTGGCCGGCTGGCGGTTGACCGAGACGGACGGCAAACATCACGAGATGCTCGCCCTGCGCGACCAGGATGTGGAAGCCCACGACGGCCTCAACGTGGTGCTCACGATTGACGCGGTCATCCAGCACATCGTGGAAACGGCGCTTGCCGACGCCATGCGGGAACACACTCCGGTAAGCGCCTCGGCCATTGTGGTGCGGCCACGCACCGGTGAGATCCTGGCCATGGCCACGCTGCCCACCTACGATCCCAACAATCCGGGGGCATCGTCGGCCGATGCCCGGCGCAACCGGGTGATCACGGACATGAACGAGCCCGGCTCCACCTTCAAAATCATCGTGGTCTCCGGTGCATTGAATGACGGCGTGGTACGGCTCACTGACCAGTTCGATTGCGAGCACGGCCATTTTGCCTATGCCGGCCGGGTGTTGCATGACCATGAGGCTTACGGAATCCTTTCCGTGGAAAACATCATTACCAAGTCTTCCAACATTGGCGCCGCCAAGGTGGGCCTCCGCATGGGGCCGGACCGGCTGTATCACTATGCGCGCGATTATGGCATTGGCGAACGCACGGGCATCAAGTTGCTGGGCGAGGTCAGCGGCATTCTCCGCCCGGTGGACAAGTGGAACAAACTGTCCATCACCCGTATTCCCATGGGACATGAAGTGGCGGCCACGCCGTTGCAGATGGTCATGGCCATGTCGGCCATCGCCAACCACGGCTGGTTGATGCGACCGAAACTGGTCAGCCGCCTGGAGGATGGGGATCATAATGTCATTGCGGATTACCCGCCGCAGACGGTGCGCCAGGTTGTCGGCGAGGCGGCGGACCGGGAAATGATTGAGGCGCTCAAGACCGTGGTTACACCCCAGGGCACCGCGGCCAAGGCGGCGCTGGATCATTACACCGTGGCCGGCAAAACCGGCACCGCGCAGAAGGCCGAGAATGGCGGTTATGCGCCCGGCAAATATTTCGCCTCGTTTATCGGTTTTTTCCCGGCCGACAACCCGGAGGTGTGCATTTCGGTGGTGATGGATGAACCCAAGGAAGGCTATTACGGCGGCATTGTCGCCGGGCCGGTGTTCAAGGACATCGCCACGCGCGTCGCAAACTATTTGAACATCCGGCCGGACAAGGATGTGACTCCGGCACCGGGAACGCCCACGGCCATCGCCCGGAGCAACTAAAGAATTGATTTAATGAACCAGTCCCGTCCCCATCTCTTCGGCATGCTGGCTGGCCTCTTTCTGGCCGTCGGGCTGGTGCTGGCGGCCATGGTCACCACGACCACTTGGCTGAAGGTCAAAAATTCCCGGTTCATCAACGTCAAGGGACTGGCTCATCGCGACGTGCGGTCCGACCTGGTCATCTGGCGTGGTTCGTTCACCACGCAGGCGGAAACCCTGCTCGCGGCGCAACAGCAATTGAAGGCCGATGCCGGCAAAGTTGCGGAATTTCTTCAAGGCCGGAGCATCACCAATTTTACGTTTGCGCCGATTGCGATCGAGGAAATGTCGGCCACCAAAAAGGATCCGGCCACCGGTTACACCGAATCTGTCCGGGCGGGGTACCGGCTGACGCAAACGGTGCGGGTGGAATCGGCGGACGTGGACCGCATCGCGCAACTGGATCGTGAGACTACCGTACTGGTGGCGGCCGGCGTGGTCTTCACCACGATGCCGCCGAACTATATTTATACCAAGGCCGGGGAGGCCAAGATTGAAATGCTGGCCGAGGCCACCAAGGACGCCCGGGCCCGGGCCGAACAAATCGCCAGCCAGGGCGATGTCCGGATCGACCGCTTGAACAGCGCCGACCAGGGCGTGTTTCAGATTACCCCCTTGCATGACATGGAGACGAGTTGGTCCGGGGTGAATGACACGTCCTCGCTGGACAAAACCATCACCGCCGTGGTGACCGCCACCTTTTTGTTGAAATAACAGTGGAAGCCCGTTCTTTGAAATTTGTAACCGCGGCCGTGGGCGGGGAATTGCTGGCCGGCGCGCCGGAAACGGTGGTGTGCCGCGTCAATACCGATTCCCGGCAGACCCGGCCGGGAGATCTTTATTTTGCCCTCAAAGGCGAGCGGTTCGACGGCCATGATTTTCTGGCCGCCGTGACCGCGGCCGGCGCGACCGCAGTGGTATGCGCCCGGGACCGCGTACCGGCGCCGCTGCCCGCTTGTGGCGTGATCGCGGTGGCTTGTCCGCGCGCGGCACTGGGCCAGCTGGCAGCGGCGTACCGGGCGGAATTCCACCTCCCGGTGGTGGCGGTAGGCGGGTCGAACGGCAAGACAACGACCAAGGAATTGCTCGCCGCCGTGTTGCGGCAGCGGGGGCCGACACTGTGGAGCGAGGCCAGTTTCAACAACGACATCGGCGTGCCGCTGACGTTGTTGCGGCTGGAAGCGGCCCACTGGGCTGCCGTGGTGGAGACCGGGACCAATCATCCCGGGGAACTCGCCCCTTTGCTGCGATTGGCCCAGCCGCGGTATGGCGTGCTGACCAACATCGGCCGGGAGCATCTGGAATTTTTTGGAAATCTGGCCGGGGTGGCGGAAGAGGAAGGGGCGCTCGCCACAGCCCTGCCGGCGGACGGGAAATTGTTTTTGAATGGCGATGATGCCTGGGCGGATAAAATCGCCGCCCGTTCTCCAGCACCGGTGGTGCGGGTGGGGTTGGACCGTAACAACGCCTGGTGCGCTCATGCCATCCGGTTGTTGCCGGAAGGCATGCAATTTCAGGTCACTGCCCCGCAGGCGGCTTGGAACGGCGAGTACCGCATCCGGTTGCTGGGGCGGCACCAAGTAACGAATGCCTTGTTGGCCCTGGCAGTGGGGGCGGAATTGGGTCTGACGCCGGAGCAGGTGCGGGATGGTTTTGCCGAAGCCCGGCCAGCGAAAATGCGTCTGGAATTGTGGGATGCCGGCGGGGTTAAGGTGTTGGATGACAGCTACAACGCAAATGCGGACTCCGTGCGTGCCGCGTTGCAACTGCTGAGCGAGTTGCCGTGTGCCGGCCGGCGGCTGGCCGTATTGGGGGATATGGAGGAACTGGGCACACATAGTGCTGCCGCACATGCTGAAGCCGGACGCCTGGCGGCGGAGTGGGGCGTAAGCCAGTTGCTGGCGGTGGGCCGGATGGCCGGGGTCATGGCGGCGGCGGCCCGGGAGGCCGGGCTGACCCGGGTGTTGGAATTTGCGGAAGTGGAAGCGGCTGCCCCGGCGCTCAAGGCGTTGGCACGCAGCGGCGATGTGGTTTTGTTGAAGGCGTCCCGGGCGACGCGCATTGAACGGGTGGTGGCCGGCTGGCGTCCGGCTGCCGGGGGGAAGTGAGCGGCATGTTTTATTACCTGAGCCAGTATTTGTTGGATGTGACCCGCGACACGGCCTGGGCTGACCAGCTCTCGCCGCTGCGCATTTTCCGGTATATCACGTTCCGCAGCGCGGGCGCGGCGGTGACGGCGTTGTTGCTGAGCTGGATGTTGGGTCCGCGGATGATTGTGTGGTTGAAGCAAATCAAATTTGGACAGGAGTATGCCGACAAGGCCGAGCTGGCCGGCGGCCTGGAGCAGCGTGTCCACAACAAGAAGGGAACGCCGACCATGGGCGGGCTGTTGATCATCCTTACCCTGGTCATGACCACGCTGCTGTGGGCGGAGTGGAATCCGCTGGTGGGGCTGACGGTGGTGGCCACCGTGGTGCTGTGCGCCCTCGGATTTCACGACGACTACACCAAAATTACCCAGGGACACGGCGGGGGGACGGAATCACACGTGAAGCTGATTGTGCAGGTCACGCTGGCCCTGGGCATTGGAATTTATCTGTGGTACGTGCCGGCCACGACGCGGCTGGTCACGGACATCATGGTGCCGTTTTACAAGTACCCGGTTCTCTCCGGCGCGTTGGCGGTGGGGCTGATCCTGGTCACCTTGACGATTGTAGGCAGTTCCAACGCGGTGAACCTGACCGACGGACTGGACGGGTTGGCGGTGGGGTGCACGTTGATCGTGTCGTTCGCCTTTTTGATTTTGACGTATCTGGCGGGGAACTTCCGCACGGCGGCGTATTTGCAGATTCCATATGTAGCCGGGGCGGGGGAGCTGACGGTGTTTTGCGCGGCGTTGATCGGGGCGGGCCTGGGGTTTCTCTGGTACAACTGCCATCCGGCGCAGATGTTCATGGGCGACACGGGATCGCTGGCCCTGGGCGGCGCGTTGGGAGTAATGGCGGTGCTGATTCACCAGCCGTTTGTATTATTTATTGCGGGCGGGGTGTTCGTGCTGGAGGCGGCCTCGGTGCTGCTCCAGAAGGGCTGGTTCAAGTACACGCGGAAACGTTACGGCACCGGCCAGCGGATTTTTTTGATGGCGCCATTGCATCATCATTTTGAACGGAAACAATGGCATGAGACGCAGGTGGTCATCCGGTTTTACATCCTGTGCATCCTGTTTGTGGTGGTGGCGTTAAGCACCCTGAAGATCCGGTAATTTTGAACATGAATAAACGAACCATAAACGTGCGGGAGGCGACCCCGGTCCGGCGGCAAGCACCCGCTGCCCCGGCGCGTCCTTTTACTCCTTGCACCCGGGGGGGTTCGTTGTTAGAACCGTTGGTGGACAGCGGAGAAAACGCGGTTGCCCGTGGCGTGAAAAGCTGTCTTCACCCTTCTGTTGCGAAACCGGCGACCCATGAATTTGCCCTGGAGTTTTTAGAGGAAAATTTCCCGGCCAAGAATGAACCAATTAACATTAACAACATAACCATACCTCAAAATGAAAGGACGCGTTCCGCGTTAACCCAATGAACAAGCTGAATCCATTCGACCCCCAAAATTCCGCCACGGAAAAACTGAACCAAAGCCGGGCCCGCCTGCGGCTGGCGGTTTTTGCGGCTTTTGGCGTGGCGGTGCTCGTCCTCATCCCCGTCCTGGTACAGGGATGCAAACGCGAGGAACCACCACCGGTGGACACCGGGTTGAGCCCGCTGCCGACGGACAGCGCCACCAATCTGCCCGAAGCGGATAGCCAGCACACCAATGTTTATGTGCCGCCGATGCCGCCGGAATTGCCGGCGCCGACCAACCCGGCGATGGCAGGCATTTCAACTTCCACAGTGCCGCCGTTGCCGCCGACATCGCAGATGTTGCCGCCGGTGACTCCCAACCCGCCGCCGGTTGCGGCTCCGGGAGGCAAGTATACCATTGCCAAGGGTGACATGCTCTACACCATCGCCAAGAAGGAGGGCATCTCGACCAAAGCCCTGCTGGATGCCAATCCGGGCATTGATCCCAAGCATCTGAAGGTCGGCCAGGAAATCAACCTGCCCGCGGGCGGCGCTGCCGTTTCGAGCCCCACCGGTTCCGGCATTGTCTCCGAGGCGACCAGCAGCAGCACCTACACGGTGAAATCCGGTGATACGTTGATTCGCATTGCCAAAAAGCACGGCGTAAGCGTCAAGGCGCTCAAGGCGGCCAACGGCCTCCAGACCGACCGCATCAAGGTGGGCGAAAAGCTGAAGATTCCGGTGACGGAATCCGCCGCCCCCACCGCGGTGACACCTCCGCCGGTGTCCGAACCGACGGTGGCTCCTCCGGTGACCCTGCCGCAGTTGCCCCCGACCACGAACCAATAAAGCGGAAAACTGTTATAAACTGTTAAAACCACCTGCCGCCGGGACCTTCCTCACCCGGCGGCAGGTGAGGTCAATTCGGAATATGAAGCTGGCCGTCACAACGCTGGTCTTTTGCGTGGCCGCGCTGCTCGCCTTGGGGATGGTGATGCTCTATAGCTCGAGCATGACTCAGGTGGGCGCGCATTACCTGATCATGCAACTCATCTGGGGCGCGCTGGGCCTGGTGAGCTGCCTGGTTGCCACGGCCCTGGATTACCGCATCCTCAAGAAGCTCGCCCTCCCGTTGCTGGCGCTGGCGATCGGGATGCTGTTCCTCGTCTTCGTGCCGCACATCGGGCTGAAGATCAACGGCGCCCGCCGCTGGCTCGACGTCCACATTCCCGGACTCCGGGTGCAACCTTCGGAATTTGCCAAGCTGGCGCTTCTTGTTTTTGTAGCCTGGTATGGCGATCGTTATCAAAGGCACATGGGTACCTTTGGCCGGGGGATTGTTGTTCCCGGCCTGTTCATCGCGCCGGTGCTGGGCCTCATCATCCTGGAGCCGGACTATGGCTCCACCATGCTGCTGGCCACGGTCAGCGCCATGCTGCTGCTGCTGGCCGGGGTGCGGTGGAAATATTTCGTGCCGCCGGTGTTGGCCGGGGCGGCCGGATTGACCGTGATGATTCTGCACAATCCGCTCCGCATGAAACGCATCTTTAGCTGGCTGGACCTGGAGCAGACCAAGTCCGGCGTGGGCTATCAGGCATATCAGGCCATGCTCGCGCTGGGCGCCGGCGGTTGGACCGGTCTGGGGCTGGGCAACGGCCGGCAAAAACTCGGTTTTGTTCCGGAACAACACACCGACTTCATTTTTTCCATCATCGGCGAGGAACTGGGGCTTACGGCCACGCTGCTGGTGGTCGCGGCCTTTGTGGTGCTCATCATTTGCGGACTCTACATTGCCCGGCACGCGCGCGACAGCTTTGGCTTGCTGCTTGGCGCCGGCATCACCTTTCTGATCGGCCTGCAAGCCTTCATCAACATCGGGGTTGTCACCAGCGTGCTGCCCAACAAGGGCCTGCCGCTGCCGTTCATCAGCTATGGCGGTTCCAGTCTGCTGATGATGCTCACCTGCGTGGGCGTGCTGCTCAGCATCGCCCGGCTGGCGCGGGACCCGGCGGTCGCCGCCATCGAATCCAACGCTGCCGACGAAGCTGCCCTGGAACCTGCGTCATGACATCCACCGCTTCCACTCCCCGGATCGCCATTGCCTGTGGCGGCACGGGCGGCCATCTCTTTCCCGGCCTCGCCGTGGCGGGACAACTCTGCCAGCGCGGCGCGGAAGTGACCCTCCTCATTTCGCCCAAGGACGTGGACCAGGAAGCGGTGAAAAACGTCACCGGCCTGACCGTGGTCACCCTGCCGGCCGTGGCGCTGCAAAACCGCAACTACATCTCGTTCGCCCGGAGCGCCTGGAAATCCTGGCGGGCGGCGCGGCAGCAGTTCGCGGCACAACCACCGCACGCGGTGCTGGCCATGGGCGGGTTTACCGCCGCTCCGCCGGTGCTGGCCGCCAGAAAACTGGGCGCCAAAACTTTCCTGCACGAATCCAACGTCATTCCCGGGCGGGCGAACCGCTTGCTCGCGCGGTGGGTGGACGAGGCCCTCGTAGGTTTTCCCGAGGCGGCCGCACGGTTGCGGGTCCGCCGGGTGACGCCCACGGGCACGCCGGTACGCCCGGAATTCCAGCCGCGCGACGTGGCCGCCTGCCGGGCGGAGCTGGGATTGGATGCCCACAAACCGGTCGTATTGGTAATGGGCGGCAGCCAGGGCGCCAGCGGCATTAACAATTTGATTCTGGCGGCGTTGCCGGCATTGACCGACCGCGTGACGGCCTGGCAATGGGTGCATCTTACCGGCCCGCAGGACGTCAAGCGCGTGCGGGCGGCTTACGCGGCGCGCGGCTTTCTCGCCCTGGTCAAACCGTTCCACGCCGGCATGGGGCCGTTGTTGGGGGCGGCCACGGCGGCGGTCAGCCGCGCCGGGGCATCATCGCTCGCGGAAATTGCCGCCATGCGGCTGCCGGCGTTGCTCGTGCCGTTTCCGGCGGCGGCGGACAATCATCAGTTTTTCAACGCCCGCGCCCTGGAAGCCACCGGTGCGGCCCGGTTGCTGGAGCAGAAGTCGGCGACCCCCGAGCAGGTGGCCGCCACGCTCCGGGAACTGATGGAAGTGACGGCGGTCCGGGAAAAAATCCAGGCGGCGTTGGGCCCGTGGCATGCGCCGCAGGCGGCGGCACAGATTGCCGACATTATTCTACGGTCCATTAACGCGCCGGCGGCCGCGACCTTGCCGGGCCATGCCGGTGGTGCGGTTAACCTGAAGGCCGTGGCATGACAACCGCCGCAACCGAAACCCACAAACTCGCCGAAGCGCTGACCAAAAAAGTCTCGCCCGAGACGGTCGTCCGTGCCAGCGAACCGCTGGCCAAGCGCACCACGTTGCGGGTGGGCGGTCCGGCGGATTGCTACGTGGAACCTGTCTCGGAGGCGGACCTTGCCACGGTGGTGGCGTATTGCGCGCGGCGGGCGGTGCCGTTCTTTGTGCTGGGCCGGGGCTCGAATTTGTTGATTCGCGACGGCGGCATCCGCGGCGTGGTGGTGTGCCTGGCGGCGCCGGTGTTTTCCCAGGTGAAGGTGGCGGGCGAACGGCTGCATTGCGGCGCCGGCGCCAAGCTCAAGCAGGTGGCGGTGACAGCCCGGCGGCACGGCCTGGGCGGTCTGGAATTTCTGGAAGGCATTCCCGGCAGCGTCGGCGGGGCGTTGCACATGAACGCCGGGGCCATGGGGCGGGCCACGTTTGACGTGCTGGAAAGCCTCCGCGCCATGGATCATGCCGGCAAGGTCAGTGATTTGCTCGCTTCCGAGGTGGAAGTGGAATACCGCTGCTGTCCCTTTTTGCAAAATCACATTGCCCTGGGCGGGGTGTTCCTCGGCACGCCGGCCCCGGAGGCGCAGGTTGGCGAGCGGATGAACGAGTTCAGCAACAAACGCTGGAGCTCGCAGCCGGCCGCACCCAGCGCCGGCTGCATTTTCAAGAACCCGGCGGCCATTCCGGCGGGCAAGCTGGTGGATGAACTGGGGCTCAAGGGCACGCGGGTCGGCGGGGCGATGGTTTCGCTGGAACATGGCAATTTCATTGTGAACGACGGCCATGCCACGGCGGCGGATGTGTTGCAGTTGATTGAGCTTATCAAGGAGCGCGCACGGCGGGAACGCGGCGTTGAATTGCAGACCGAGGTGGAAATTATCGGCGAATAAAAGCTTATGTCGGCACGATTGAAGGTGGCGGTGATGCGGGGCGGACCCAGCCAGGAACGGGAGGTTTCCTTGCGGACTGGGGCGGCGGTGGTCCGGGCCCTGCGTTCGCTGGAGCATGATGTGCGGGAGATTGATCCCCGCGATGACCAATGGACCCTGCCCGATGACGTGGAAGTGGTGTTCCTCTGCCTGCACGGTACCTATGGCGAAGACGGCACCGTGCAGCGGCGGCTGGATGAACTCGGCGTGCCTTACACCGGTTGCGGGGCGGAAGCCAGCCGGATTGGGTTCGACAAGGTGCTCAGCAAACAGGCGTTCGTGAAGGCGGGTGTGCCGACGCCGCGGTTTGCCATTTTGGATTCGGCCGCGGCACCCTTGCCGGAGGGGTGGAAACTGCCGCTCGTGGTCAAGCCGGTGCGCCAGGGTTCGAGCGTGGGACTTGGCTTTGTGAACCGTTCCGAGGACTGGGCGCCGGCGCTGGCGGTGGCGTTTCAGCACGATTCCCAGGTGCTCTTGGAAGAAAAAATTTGCGGTCGGGAAACAACGGTGGGTATTCTCGGGGAACGCGCCCTGCCCGTGGTCGAAATTCGTCCGAAGACCGGCGTGTACGATTACAAATCCAAGTACACCAGCGGGGCTTCGGAGTATTTCTGTCCGGCCGCGTTTGATGCCGCCACCACGGCGCGGATTCAGGCGGCCGGGCTGGCGGCGTTCCAGGCCATCGGCGGCCGGGATTATGCGCGGGTGGACGTGATGGTAGCGGCCGACGGTCAGCCCAGCGTGCTGGAAGTCAACACATTGCCGGGCATGACCGAAACCAGCCTGCTGCCCAAGGCGGCGGCGGCGGCGGGGATGGATTTTGCGGAACTGTGCGAACGGATGCTCGACCTGGCGCTGCGGCATGTGGTGTGAGCGCGGGGAGAATAAATATGGCGGGAAACTATGGCGTGGTTTAGGAAAAAAAATCGGAACCGGCGGCTGGACCGCCGGCATGTGGTGCTGGACGTGAAATTGCGTTCCAGCCAGGCGCGCGCCCTCCGGGTGCGCTGGGGCACCATTGCCGTTTCCGTTTCGCTCGCCACGCTCTTCAGTCTCTACGTGATCTGGTGTGCCGGGGAATGGGCGCTGAACCGTTTCCTTTACGAGAACAAGGATTTCGCCATCCAGCAGATTGACATTCAAACCGATGGCGTGATTGCGCCGGACGAACTGCGGCGCTGGGCCGGCATCAAGCCCGGTGCCAATCTGCTGGGGCTGGACCTGGTGCGGGTGAAAAACAACCTCGAAGCCTGGCCTCAGGTGAAATCCGCCTCCCTCGAACGGGTGCTGCCGCGCACGCTGCGCATCCGGGTGACCGAACGCGAACCGGTGGCGCAGGCCTATGCGCCGGTACCGCGGTCCACCGGCGGGTATGACATGCGGATATTTCAATTGGATGGCGAAGGTTGCGTGATGCTGCCATTGGGGGGGCGGCAACGGAGTGCGCCGCTGCCGGCGGCCGGCGAAGACCTGCCCACATTGATCGGCATCACCGCCACGGACCTCGCGCCGGGGCGGCACCTCGATACCCCGCAGGTGCGCGCCGCATTGGAATTTGTCCAAGCTTTCGACCGCTCGCCCATGATGGGGCTGGCCGATGTGGTGCGGGTGGATGTCTCGGCGCCGGAGACCCTGCAGGTGACCACCGGGCAGGGCAGCGTGGTGACGCTCGCCTTGCATGACTTTGACCAGCAATTGCGCCGCTGGCGTGACATTTATGACCAGGGCGTGCGCCAGGGACAGGGCAATATCAGCACCCTGGACCTCGCGGTGCCGCACAACATCCCCGTGCAGTGGCAGCAGGCCGGGGTCACGATTCCGCCCGTCATCAAAACCAAACCTTCAACCAAATACCGGAAACGCAATGTTTGATTCCTCCTCCCTCATCGTCGGCCTGGAAATCGGCACCTCCAAGGTCTGTGCCGTGGTGGGCGAAATGAACGCCGAGAATGTGCTGAACATCATCGGCGTGGGCCAGGCCCCGGCGCGCGGCGTCCGCAAGAGCGAGATCGTGGACCCGCAGGCGGCGGAGGAATGCGTGCGCAATGCCATCGTGGAGGCCGAGCAGATGGCCGACGCGGAAATTCGCAGCGTATATCTCGGCGTCACCGGCAGCCACATTCGCGGTTTCAGCAACCGCGGGGTGCATCCCGTGGTTTCCGCCGACCGCGAAATTTCCGAGGAGGACGTGCAGGATGTCATCAAGAACGCCAAGGCGGTAAACCTGCCGGCGGAGAACAACATTCTCCATGCGGTCCGGCAGCATTTCACCGTGGACGGCCAGGCGGGCATCACCAACCCCGTGGGCATGCTGGGCGCGCGGCTGGAAGTGGACGTTCACGTGGTGCACGGCAATGTCAACCGCATGCAGAACGCCGTGCGGGCGGTCAAGGGGCTGCAACTGGAGGTGGACGACGTGGTGTTCAACGGCCTCGCCGCGGCGCTCGCGCTGCTCACCAACGAGCAGAAGGAACTCGGCGCCCTGGTGATTGACCTGGGCGGCGGCACCACCAACTATGCCGTGTATGCCAACGGCATCATCAAGCACACCGGCGTGCTGGCCGTGGGTGGCGACCACGTGACCAACGACCTCGCCATCGGCCTGAAGCTCCCGCTGGGCCGCGCCGAACAGCTCAAGCTCGAACACGGCGCCGCCGTGGTGGAGGAATGCGTGAAGGGCCAGACCGTCCCGTTGCCCAGCGAAACCGGCCTGCCGGCCAAGAGCGTGAACCTGGAGCACCTGCGCCGGATCATGTCGTTGCGCCTCGAGGAAATTTTCCAGTTGATTGGCCAGGACCTGGAAGCGGCGGGCATGCTCAATTATCTCCGCTCCGGCATTTTTCTCTGCGGCGGCGGGTCACGCATTCCGCAGGTGGACCGCCTGGCGGAACGGATTTTCCAACTGCCGGTCGCGCCGGGCAAAACCAATTCCATCAGCGGCCTGAAATCCGCGCTGGACCAGCCGGAGTTCGCCACCGGCATAGGGCTGGTGAAATTCGGTTCGCTGCGGCAACGCCGGCGGGCGGGCGGCGGGTTGTTCCGCAGCGCCCTCGGTTCCATTTTCAAACTCGGTGCCTAACCTCAAGCACAGCATGACCACCTCTCCTGAAACCGCCGTCCGGCCCTGCCGCCGGCAAATCGTCATCAAGATCATCGGCGTCGGCGGCGCCGGCGCCACCGTGGTGCAGCAATTGCAGGCCCGCGGCCTGGCCAACGCGGCCTTCGCGGTCATGAACACCGAACCCGTAGAGCTGTCGGGCGAGTATTTTCCGGTGGACGCCCGCCACCTGCGGTCGGCCGACGCCACCGCGGAATCCGCCATGGCGGAGCAGTTGCCCCGGTTGCAGGCGTGGTGCGTGGATGCCGATGTGGTGTTCATTGTCGCCGGCCTGGGCGGCAAGGCGGGCACGACGCTCAGCCCGCTGGTGGCGCGCTACGCCAAGGAATCCGGGGCGCTCACCCTGGCTTTCGTGGCGCAGCCGTTCGATTGCGAAGGCAGCCGGCGGCAGCAACAGGCGCGGGCCGGGCTGAATCATCTCAAGGCCGTGGCGGATGGCGTGGTCTGCCTGCCCAACCAGAAAATTCTCAAGCTCATTGATGAGAACACCAGCTTGCTCGAAACCTTCAAGATTTCCGGCGCCCTCCTGGCCGATGGCGTGCGGGGCGGCTGGCAGTTGCTCAGCTACCGCGGGCTGATTGAAATTCATTTCGATGAATTCCGCGACCTGCTGCGCGACGGCCATACCGAGAGCCTTTATGCCACCGCCGAGGCGGCGGGCCCGAACCGCTCCCGCGAAATCGTGGACAAGCTGCTGGCGCATCCCTTGCTGGATGGCGGCCGGGCGCTGGCCGACGCCGGCGGCGCGCTGGTGAGCATCGTGGGCGGTGCGGGCCTGACCATGGCGGAGATCAACCGGGTGATGGAACAAATCAACCGCCAGTGCGAAAATGCGCAGGTGCTGATGAGCGCGGCCATTGATGAAACCTTTGGCGACCGGCTGGCCGTGACGGTCATTGCCACGCTGGGAGAGCCGGGCAACCGGCTGGAGGCCAACGGCGCCCCGTCGGGGGAAACTGATTTGCAAGCGGCGCTGCTCAATCCCTCCGACCGGATGCGGCCGGCTTCACGCTTTGTGCCGCCGCCGCCCGCGTTGTCGCCGGAGAAGATGGAAGAACTGGCCGCGCGCCGCGGGGGCCGGAGCCGCAAGGGCGGGGTGCGGATGCGGCAGGAACAACTGCCGCTCGAAGTCATCTCCAAGGGCCGGTTCGACAAGAGCGAGCCCACCATTTACAAAGGCGAAGACCTCGACCAGCCCACCTACATCCGCCGCGGGATGGTGTTGAATTAACAGGCGGTATTTCCCGCCAACGTAGCGCCGGCGTCCCATTTCAGTCGTCCCGGTGGGACGGAATTCCGGGTGCTGGGTCTGCGGTTGTTCCAATAGCATGTCTCCGGTGCTATTGCCATCAGTTGCCGGTGGAACGGCTGAAATGAAACGCGGTTTTGGAATCCTCGGGCAACAATCTTGAATGGTCCGATCTGATGTTGCCCCGCCTGAGCAGGCAGGATGCCTGCCCTACGCGCCGAGCGCTTTGACGGTGGCTTCCAAGCTCGCGGTGTCGGCAACGTTGAGCATCTGCGCGGTTTTGTCGATGCGCTTCATGAAACCGCTCAACGCGGTGCCCGGTCCCAGTTCGATGAACCGGGTGAAGCCCTGCGCCAGCAGGTTGCGCATGGATTCCTCCCAGCGCACAGACGAGGTCACCTGTTCCACGAGTCGCGCACTGATTTCCGCCGGCGCGCCGTGGGGTTGGGCGGTGACGTTGGAATACACCGGCACCCGGGGCGCGGCCAAATTTACGCCAGCGAGTTCGGTTTGCAATTTGGGCTGGGCGCTGGCCATGAGCGGGGAATGATACGCCCCCGCCACGGTGAGGGGCAGGGCGCGCTTGGCGCCGCGGGCCTTGGCAAGTTCGCAGGCCTGGCTGATTTTGTCCGCGGCGCCGGAGATGACGAGCTGGCCGGGGCAGTTCAGGTTGGCCAACACCACGCCGGCGGTGGTGCACACTTCGCGGGTGGCGGCTTCGTCGAGGCCGATGATGGCCGCCATGCCGCCCTGGGTGACATCGCACGCCTCCTGCATGAACTTGCCGCGCTGGCGCACGACGCGCAGGCCGGATTCAAAATCAAATGTGCCCGCCGCGGTGAGCGCGGTGAATTCGCCGAGCGACAATCCGGCAGTGGCATAAAATTGCAATCCCGGCACCCGCTCCTGGAGAAGTTGCAATGCTACCCAGCTTACGAGGAAAATGCCCGGCTGGGCGTTTTCGGTTTTGGTCAGCTCAGGCTCCGGACCGGCAAAGCAGATCGTGGCGAGGTCGTAACCGAGGGCGGCGTTGGCGCGGTCGAACCACGCGCGCGCGGTGGGAAACGCCGCGGCGAGGTCCTGTCCCATGCCCACGGTCTGGGCGCCCTGGCCGGCAAAGAGAAGTGCGGTCTTGCTCATAAGGGCGGAAACTAAACACGAAATTCCGCGGCAACGAAAGCAGAGAAATTGAGGGTCATTATTCGCGTTGGTAGCTGCCGGTCAGTTCGCCCCGGGCCAGAATATGTTTTTGCAGCGCCGCTTCCACTTCCTTTTTGGTGACCCCGGGTTTGAGGTCCAGGAGGGTATCGAGAGCGTAGAGTTTGAAATGATAGTGATGTGGCTTGCCGCGGGGCGGACAGGGCCCGCCGTAACCGAGACGTTTGAAATCATTAAGGCCTTGCCGCGCGCCGCCGGGGAGATATTGCGCGCGCTCGACTCCCTGGGCGAGCTCCGTGGAGTCTGGCGGCAGGTCGAAAATCACCCAATGCACCCAGATGCCGCCGGGAGCATCCGGGTCGTCAGCAATGAGGGCCAAACTTTTGGTGCCGGCGGGCGGGGCGGTCCACCGCAGCGGCGGGGAAACATCGCGGCCGTCGCAGGTGAAGATTTCGGGGATGGGCTGGCCATCGGCAAAGCTGGTGCTGGTGAGGGTGAGAGTCATGGCGGAAGGCTTGGCCGTTTTGGGTTGGGCCGGGCAGCCGGCGGTGAGGGCCGCCAGCCCCAGAAGCGCGTAGAAGGGCGCGAAGCCAAGGATTCGCGGGTTCATACCATTAATATAACTCCGGCACTGGCAGGCGGGAAACGAAAAATCAGCCAAGGCGGGTGGGAAGGACAATTTGACAGGAGGGGAAACCCGGTGTAAATACAATGTGCATACAAGCCACGCCAAAAGAGCGTGGTAGTATTGTTTATGGATTTTGACTGGAACAACCCGTCCTTCGACGTCACTGGCCCGGTAACCGACCGGGAGATTGAGGAGTCGTTTGAGGACCCGTTTGCGGTGAAGCTGTTGCCGGACACGCCGCGGTTTTCGGTGCAGGCGCGGTACTTCAACCTGGGGATGTCCGCCACCGGCAACGGAGTGTTCAGTGTGTACCGGACCAACGGCCGGACCATCCGGGTTATTTATGCCCGGCCGTTTGAACTGGAAGAGCAGTTTTTTTATTCGCGCAAATCGAACCAGAACCTGACGCCGTAACCGTTTTCGCCGTTCATGAATCCGCTCAACACCTTTTCGCACTGGGAAGATGTGCCGATCTTTGACAGCGAGGAGGCCGAGGCGCTCTTCTGGTCGGAGAACCGGCCGGACCTGCGGCTGATGGAAACGGCGGTGTCGGGGTCGAACGAGGCGCTGGAGTCGGTGACGATTTCGCTGCGGATTGATCCGCGGATGCTGGCGCGGATCAAGCGGCTCGCGCGGGCGCGGTATTTGAATTATCAGAGCATGATCAAACAATGGCTCAGTGAACGAATGGAAGCAGAAATGACAACCGAAACCCAGAATCCGAATGTAAAGGGTCAGGCGCGCGGGCGATCCTCGGCGGCCTTTACCCTGGTGGAACTCCTGGTGGTTATCACCATCATTGGCATCATTGCCGGTCTTACCGTCGGCCTCGCCGGCGTTGCGGTGAAAAAATCCAAGATCAGCCGGGTGAAGGCCGAGATGGAGAAACTCAGCACCGCCATCAAGACCTATCAGTCCAAGAAGGGTTACTTCCCGCCGGACAATCCCAACAACACCCTGACCAACGCGCTGTATTACGAACTGGCGGGCACGGTCAACAACCAGCAGATTTACACCACGCTCGACAGCCAGGACACCATAACCAACACCACCGCCATTCCGACGCTGAGCACTTACTGTGGCGTGGGTGGGTTGGCCAACTCCTCCACCGGCTCCAAGGACAGCGATAACTTTACGGCGGAATCCTTCCTCAGCAATTTCAAATCCACCGAGTTTCTGACCACCACGAATGGCGTGAAGCTGTTCAAGGTCTCAGGCGATGCGCCCGGAACCCAACCGACGTTTAATACCTGGCATTATGTGTCTTCGCATCCCACGAACAATCCTTCCGGGTTCGACCTGTGGGCGGAAGTGATGTTTGGCAACAAGACCAATGTCATTTGCAACTGGAGTGACAGTGTGATTGTGAAATAACGGTTCCCGATTCTGGTTAATCTGAAACACAACCCCGATTTTAAAATATGAAAAAACCCATCGCGTTATCCTCCCGGCCCTCCGCCGCGTTCACGCTGATTGAACTGCTCGTGGTCATTGCCATCATCGGCATTCTGGCCGGCCTGCTGTTGCCGACAATTGCCCGGGCCAAACGTCAAGCTCAGATCGGTCAGGCCAAGGTGGAGATGAACGCAATTGTCGCGGCCATCAAGCAATATGAAGCGACCTACAACCGGCTGCCGGCCACCAACAGCACCACGCCCACGCCCAAGGATTTCACCTTTGGAGCGGTGAATGGGACGGGGATTGGAGAAATTGCCAATTTGACGCCGGGGGTGCCGGGGGGGGCCAATGTGGTAGCTGACAATTCCGACATCATGATGATTCTGCTGGATGTCAATCAGGGAGTGAATGCCGGCCACCTGCGCAATCCCCAGCAACTGGTCATGCTCAATGCCAAAATGGTCACGGCCACAAATGCTCCGGGTGTTTGCACGATTGATTACCAGTACCGGGATCCTTGGGGGCATCCTTACATCATTTCTTTGGACCTGGATTACAACGAGCGCACTTTGGACGCATTTTATGGTCGGAAGGGGGTTTCTCAGGATACCGGTAATGTTGGACTAAATGGCTTGGTCAATGCGGACGACACCACCGGTAACTCTGATCAATTTTCTTACAATGGCGGCATCATGGTCTGGTCGTTGGGCCCGGACGGCAAGGCCGATACAAGCAAAAAAGCCAATGTGGATGTGAACAAAGACAATGTTCTAAGCTGGCAGTAGTCCCATGCGTTTTCATTCTTCCATTCCTTCAGTGGCGGTAGCGCGGCGCCGGGTGGCGGCGTTCACGCTCATCGAACTGCTGGTGGTCATCAGCATCATTGCGCTGCTGGCGGCGGTGGGGCTGCCGGCGCTCAAAGGGTTTGGCAAGTCCAACGCCATCAATGCCGCCGACCGGCAGATGCTGGATGATCTGCAGTACGCCCGGCTGCGGGCCATGACCGAGCACACCACCGTTTATGTGGTGTTTGTGTATCCAGGGATCACCGCCGGCAACCGGCCGCTGGGCGACGCCACCCTGCTGCCGTTCAACTGGGTCAATTACGCGAGCGTCGAAAACAAGGAGCAGTTGACCAACATCCTGCACCTGCAGGCTTCGGGGTATGCCTTATATGTGGGGCGCAGCGTGGGCGATCAGCCGGGGCAGGCGCATGCGCGCTACCTCACTCCCTGGCAAAAGCTCCCGGATGGCATTTTTGTGGCGTCGAAAAAATTCCAGCTCGGCACCCTGGATGGCATCACCAATTTCAATTACGCCAACTTTCCGTTTCCCACGGCCACGAATGTTTCGGTGGCGTTGCCGTACGTGGCGTTCAACTACCTGGGCCAGTTGGAGGGTGGCGGCCGGACGGACGGCAGCGAAGTCATCCCGCTGGCGCGGGGCAGTGTATTATATAATGCCGACCTGAGCGCGGACATCCTGGAAGCGCCGGCCGGCAATTCCGCCACCAATTCCACCATGTGGAACCACATCCGCGTTGACGGCCTGACCGGCCGGGCGCGGGTGGAGCAACTTGAAATTCCATGAAGCCGTTTTCGTCCACCGCCATTCGCCGTCGTAACGCCGCCTTTACCATGGTGGAGATTGCCATGGCACTCGCGATCATCGGCTTCGCGCTCGTGGCCATTATCGGCATCCTGCCCCTGGGCATGGACGTGCAAAAGAAGAACCGGCGCGAAACCATCATCAACCAGGACGCCAACCTGCTTATTGAAGCGCTTCGCGGCGGCTCCCGCGGCCTGGATGACCTGACCAACTACGCAATCGGCATCACGAATTACTGGTCCTATTACGATGCCAACCACAATATCACGGCCAACGGCACGGATTGGTATCTGCCCACCGATTCGTTTTACAACAACAAGAACGAAGGATTGAATCTCGCCCTCACCAACGGCGCCCGCATCATCGGCCTGCTGGGCACGCCCCAAATCATCGGCGCCGGCGGCAACACGTTTTACAGCAATTACCTCACGGCCTACTTCCGGGCCCTCAGTGGCGCGGCGGTGGAAAAGGCTCCGCAGGCCAATGAAGTCATCCACGATGCCTCCTTCGGCTACAAGCTCATTTCGGAAGTGGTCTCCTACGGGTCCCAAACCAACACGGATTTCGATCCGAGCCAGACCAATTATCTCGATACCGACATCGCCCTCAATACAAATGCGGTTCAAAATCAATTCACCAACTGGCTGGCCCAGGGCCGGGGCGATCCCAACCCGGGATTCGGGTGGGTGTTGGCTTCCAACAGCCCGGCCATCGCCAGCAATCCGGATGAAGTGGCCCGCCGCGCCCATAACTGGCAGGTGGCGCCGGAACTGAACCGCAATCTCTACGATGTGCGTCTGGTGTTCCGCTGGCCGTTGCTGCCCGGGGGCCGGGTCAGCCGCGAGGGCCGGCAGGTGTACCGGTTTACCGTCACGGCGGCGCTGACCAACGACGCGCCCGGCACTCCGTTCTATTATTTCCAACCGCAGACGTACCAACACAACTAGACCTGATTGTGAAGTCGCTTTTTCCCAACCCGCAGCGGTGCCGCCGGCGTTCCGGTTTTTCGCTCATTGAGATGATGATCACCGTGGCATTGCTGGGCTTCATCATCGTGGGGCTGGTGGCCATGTTCTCCTACACCCAGAAGGCGTTCAAGGGGGGCATGAACCAGACGGACGTGCTGGAGGCCGGACGCGCGGCCACGGAACTCATCTCCCGCGAAATGGAATCCATCACGCCCGCCCAGGGCAGCACCAATTATCTGCGGCGCGATGCCAATTTCTACGTGTCGCAGTCCTTTGAGTTCTATCAACAACTGCCGCCGCTGTCGGGCACGCCCGCCATCCGCACCAACAGCTTCGATGATGTGTTTTTTATTACCAAGCAGAATCAGACGTGGTATGGCCAGGGTTACCTGGTTTTTCCGGTGACCAACGGGGTGGGCACGTTATACCGCTATCAGTGGCCGGTGGCCGGCACCAACAATCCCGCCAGCCTTATTCTCAATTTCTACAAGGTGGCCAACTATGCCCGCAATACGGGCGTGGTGGGCATTTACTCGAATGAACTGCGCCGGGTCACCGATGGCATCGTGGGCTTGCGCGTTCAGGCCTGCGACACCAACGGGATACTCGTGACTCTGGCCAATTATAATGCCAACCGCCCAAATACGATTGTTGCCTTCACCAATAAAGTTGGGGTCCAGACCTTCACCGTTTTCACCAGCAATGCCGTGCCCGCGTATGTGGACCTGGAACTTGATGCGCTGGAGCAGGAGACTTATGAGAAAATCCGGGCCCTGCCGCCCGGCCCGCCGCGGGACAACTACCTCCAGCGGGAAGCCAGCCGGGTGCATGTTTTCCGCCGTCGGGTCACGATTCACAATGTCGATGTGACGGCCTACCAATGATGAAAAAACGTTTTTCCATTTCCGCGCCGGGTCGCCGGCCCCAGTCCCGGTCGGGCATCGCCCTCGTGGTCACCCTCATCTTCGTGACGGTAATTGCGTTCATGGCCATCACCTTCCTGGTGCTCAGCCAGCGCGAGCGCGGCTCCGTCAGCTCCACCGCCAACCAGACCGACTCCCAGCTTGCCGCCAAGACGGCGCTGGATCGCGCCACGGCCCGGCTGGTCGCGCCCATGCTGGCCTTTACCAATGCCGCGGATTATCACCTCCTCGTCTCCACCAACTATATCAGCCGGGCGGGGTTTGATCCCTCCGTACCGACCGGCACCCGGCAGTACACCAATGTCAATTACGATTTCCAGGTCAATGGCAGCCCGCTCACCGGGCCGGAGCAGTTGGTCAACCTGACCAACCTCCTGTATGACCCGCGCCCGCCGGTGTATGTGGCCACCAACACCGCCAAAGGCAGCAGCACCGCCCTGGATTTCCGCTACTACCTGGACCTGAATCGCAACGGCCGCTACGACCCCAGCGGCATGGTGCCGTTGCTCGATGTGAACGGCAAGTTTGTGGACAAGGTCACCGGGGCGGAGATCAATCCCGTGGTTCCCTGGCCGCCCAACGTGGTGATGATTCCCGAGATCGGCGATCCCGAGTGGATCGGGGTGCTCGCGCAACCGGGACAGCCGCACTCGGCGGAGAATGAATTTGTGGCCCGCTACGCCTATGTGGCCCTGCCCATCAGCAAGACCCTGGACCTGAATTATATTTTCAACCAGGCCAAGACCCAGCAGTACGACCGGTTTGGGGCCAATTTTCTCCGCAACCAGGGCGTGGGTTCCTGGGAGATCAATCTGGCCGCTTTCCTATGCGATTTGAATACCAATGCCTGGGGCGGTTACACCTATGACCCCCTGGTTTCCGGTGCGGTCAATGGCAACTCCTTTGTCAGTGCCGCGGGGCTGTATGGTTACCGCATCAATTACAACACCGCATTTCTTTCCAGCGTGCGGGCCCTGTACGGAACTCCGGGCGACAACGCCTTCCGCAATGACCTGTTTGACGATTATTCCGCCGGTCCATTTCCGGCCGACCCGTTTGGCTATAACGGGGCCGACCCCGATACGGTGCGCACCACCCAGCCCTGGTCCGGTGCGGACAATCCCAACCATTATTTCACCATGCAGGAGTTATTTGACGCGAACAAAACGGCGTCGGCGGGTGGGGGCTCTTTGGCGCAGACTCTGTTGCTTGTTGGGGCCACCAACAGCAGTTACGACCGTTATACCTATTACCGCCTGCTTTCCCAGTTGGGTACGGACAGCGCCCCGCAGCCGGAAAAGATGAACCTGAATTACGACAACCTCACGCCTTCCAACGGAGTGGCGAGCGTGACCAACTTCATGCCGTGGCAGCCGCTGGTGTTCTTTACCAACGCCGCCCAGCGCCTGCTGGCCGAGTATTATCCCGGGCAAACCAACCTGGCGGACCAGACGGGCGTCCACATCCAGCTATACCCCACCAATTTTTACACGCCCAGCGTCCACCGGCTGATGCAGGTGGCCGCCAATTTGTACGACGCCACCACCAACGACATTTATCCCTCTGTCTTCCGGCCTGTGTTCATGGTCACGCCCGGCACGCGGTTCTTCCCCCGCTATGTATATCTGGTGGGTTACGAGCGCGTGACCAACGACTGGAAATTGCGGTTTGACTATCCCTGCGTGGAGGCGTCCACCCTCACCAATGCCGCCATCAACACCCGGCTGGATCAGGTGAGTGTTTATAATGCCCCCTGGGTGGTAGGGGCGAAGGAGGGGTTGCCCAATTTCAACCAGTTGTTCCTGCAAAGCGCCATGACCGTGACGCGCAAACTGGAATTCCGCCGGCAGAATTTGTCCGAAACCAACAGCCCCGTGCGTTACGTGAACCAAATGTACACGTTCAGCGTTTCCAACCTGTTTGGAGTAAGTCTCTGGAATTCGTACA
>DATJIU010000026.1:0-6212 GCA_035492855.1 Dongiaceae bacterium
GATGTTTTTGGTCATGTGCCCCGCGCCTGGTGGCTCACCATTCCCGCCGTGAAGCTGGGTTTCTCCGAGGAGTTCACGCCGGAAGCCCAACGAGGTTTTGCTGCGGCGGTGCAAAAAATCAAAGCCTTGTGCACCGGCGGCGGCAACCGCCCCGGACCGGCTTAATAGCGCATCTGTTCCAGGTCTGCGATGAGTCCGGGGCCGGTCGGCTGCCAGCCCAGCCGTTTCCGGGTCAATGCACTCGACGCCGGCATATCGTACCCCGCGAACATGCCCAGCCAGCCAAAATGGGCGGCAGCGGCGGCGGCGGGGATGGATTTCACCGGCACCTTCAAGCCGTGACCGATGGCTTCAGCAATGGCCCGCATGGTCACACCCTCCTCGGCCACCGCATGATACCGCGCGCCGGCTTCGGCTTTTTCCAACGCCAACCGGTAAAGCCGCGCCACATCCCGGACGTGCGCGGAAGGCCAGCGGTTTTCCCCCGCGTCAATGTAGGCCGACACCCCTTTTTCTCGCGCCAGAGTGATGGCGTAGGTGATGAGCCCCTGTTTGAGCGTGTCATGCACCTGGGGCAGACGCACGACCACGACCTTGACTCCTTGCGACAACAAGGCATTCGCGGCAAGCTCGGAAGCCGCCCGCGGATTGGGATGTGCCGCGTTGAAATTATCCTCGGTCGCGGGCTGTCCCGGCACCAGGTTGCCCATGCCGGTCCCGGAAGTGACGATGAGTGGCCTGGCGGAACCAACGAGCGCGGCGCCCATGGCCGCGATGGCGCGCCGGTCAATTTCACAATTCTCCAAAAAATTGGAGAAATCATGAATGAACCCCAAATGAATCACCCCGTCCGCCGCCGCGGCGCCCGCACGCAGGCTGGCGGGGTCTTCCAATGAACCGCGATGGACTGCGACTCCCGCCGCGGCCAATGTTTGCGCTGCCGCATCCGAGCGGGCCAGTCCCAGCACCTGGTGTCCGGCAGCCAGCAATTGTTGCACAACTTCAGTCCCAATAAATCCCGTCGCCCCAGTTACGAATATGCGCATAATCTTTTATCCTAATTTTGGTTTGTGGTTGGCAAAAACTTGATCTCAGGCGTTGATTCCGCCGGTGGCCTCGATGCGCTGGCCGTTAATCCAGCGACAGTCCTCCGAGACCAGTCCGGCGATCAGAAGTCCGATGTCCTCAGCCTGGCCAATCCGGCCCAGCAAGGTATGGGCGCCTATCATTTTCCTTTGCTCCTCCGTTCTGCCGCCGCCAAAATCGGTGTCCAACGCTCCGGGGGCCACACAATTCGCCCGGATTTTGCGGTGGGCAAATTCCGCCGCCACATACCGGGTGATTACTTCAATGGCACCTTTCACCGCAGCGTACACGGCCACGCCGGCGGGATAGGTAAAACGCGTCAGACCGGACGAAACGAAGATGATCTGCCCGCCGTCGGCCATTAGCGGGATCAATTTCTGGGTGAGAAAAAACACCCCCTTGAAATGCACATTCACCAACGCGTCAAACTGTTCCCCGGTGACCTCCGGGATCGGAGTGCGCTGGGCGGTGCCGGCATTGTTGATGAGGCAGTCAAAGGTCTTTTGCTGCCACTCGGTTTCCAAAGCCCGGGACACTTGCGCCGCAAAATCCCCAAATGATTGCACGTCCGCAACGTCAAGCTGGAGCGCCACGGCCCGACCGCCGTTCTTTTTGATTTCGGCGACCACCGCCGCGGCCTCTTCGGGGTGGCTGTGGTAGGTCAGAATGACCCCGGTGCCGCGTTTGGCCACGTTCAATGCCGCGCTTTTGCCGATGCCACGATTTCCCCCGGTGATGATTGCAACTTTCATAATTGGTTCGTTTTGGTTATTTGTTTCTGCGGTTGTCTGGCAGATCTGCCATTTGCCGGATTTACAAAACGGAGACAGCCTCCGTATTCAGACAAATAACGGAGGAAGTCTCCGTTTGCAAATTTTATTTTATGCCGGCCAAACGTTTGAAGAACGCCGCCCGAAGACCCCGCGCCGACGCGCAGCGGAACCGCGAGCGCATCCTGGAAGTGGCCAAGACGGCCTTTGCGCGCGCGGGGGCCGATACCAGCCTGGATGACATCGCCAAACAGTCGGGCGTGGGGCCGGGAACTTTGTACCGCCACTTCCCCACGCGCGAGGCGTTGCTGGAGGCGGTGTATCGGGCGGAAGTGGAAAAGCTGGCCGCCGCGGAACGGACCCTGGCGCAAGAATTGCCGCCCATTGCAGCTCTGCGCGCGTGGATGCTGCTGTTCGTGGATTACATCGCCGCAAAGAAAATCATCGCGCCCGCGTTAAATATCCCGGCCGGAGGCCATGCCAAAGTTTTTGAAGCCTCCTACGGCCAGATTTGGGGCGCCATCCGTGCCCTGGTCCAGCGCGCGGTGGACCACGGCGAGATTCGGAGCGATTTGGATGCCGTGGACCTGCTGCGCGCTTTGATCGGCGTCGCCTACACCACCACAACCCCGGACTGGCAGAAAAGTGCCCGCCGGTTGGTGGATATTTTGATCTCAGGCTCAAAGCCAACCCGATAGCGGCGCGGCTTGGCGGGACCAGCTTCCGGGCAGCCCCCCCCGGCTAGAATCAACTCGCTCCGGCCACGTGGGCGCGTTCGTGAACCAGAAAATCCAGCCAGGCGGCCATCCCCTCGCCGGTACGGGAGGAGAGTTCAAAAATGCGCGCGTGATGGCTGATACGTTTCAAGTTCGCTAGCGCCGCATCGCGTTCAAAGCCTGCAGCCGCAGCCATATCACTCTTTGTCACCACCACCACGTCCGCGGAATGAAACATGGGCGGATATTTGAGCGGCTTGTCCTCGCCTTCCGTGACAGACAGCAGCACCACGCGCAGGTTTTCGCCCAGGTCATAATCCGCCGGGCACACCAGGTTGCCCACGTTTTCAATCACCAGCACGTCCAACAGGTCGAGATTCAACTGCGCGACGGCCCGGGAAATCATGTCTGAATCCAGATGGCAAACCGTGCCGGTAGTGATGGGCACGACCGGAATATTGGCGGTGCGCAGCCGGGCCGCGTCATTCTCCGTGGCGAGGTCGCCCACAATGACGCCGAGCCGCAGCCGCCCCGCGAGCTTGATGGCAGTTTCCCGGATGAACGTGGTCTTGCCCGAACCCGGCGAGGAAACCACATTCAGCACCAGCAGATTTTTGGCCTTGAAAAATCCGCGATTCCGCTCGGCGAGACGGTCGTTTTTTTCCAGGAGCGACTTGCCGATGCTCACCGTCTGCCGCGCCGGCCCAGGCTCATGATGATGTTCAGGTTCAGGCCCGTGATGGTCGTGCCCGTGGTCATGATCATGGTGATGGTGTTCGTGCCCGTGATGATGGGAGTCATGGTCATGATGCTCCACTCCGCCGATCTTCACGTTTTCTCCGCCCATCCCGCAGCCACAATCTTTGCACATGGTGTTTAACCTTCTTTAAGCTTCTTCAAGTTCCACCGAGGCGATTTCCAGTTCCCGGCCCTGTCGCAACTCGCCACTGGGATTGTGACAGCGAGGGCACTCATTGATCCAGTCCGCGCCGCTGAATTCGGCGGCACAGGTGGCACACCAGCAGACCACCGGCACAGTTTCAATTTCCATGGTGGCGCCGGCCAGCAACGGGTTCTGGGCCACCACGACATCGAAGGCAAACCGCAGCGCCTCGGGCACCACGCCGCTCAACGTGCCCACCCGCAGCCGCAGGGTTATAATTCGCGCCGCTCCCTCCCGGCGGGCGGTGGCTTCCGCCGCCTCCGCGGCGGCTTCCATGATGGACACTTCGTGCATCGTACCGGGCGCTGGCTGTTACTGACTGCCAATAAACTGGCCTGTCATCGCCGGAAAATCAAACCGTCTCTTGGCCGGGGCTGGATGACAATTGCTCAACTGGAGATTTAGCGGCCACCTCCTGGAAGTCGGCTCTGTTCTTGCGCTTTAATTTGGGCGCCAATTCGGGCAAGCTGCGCCTGTGGACCATACCGCCGCCTCACCCAATCACGTCCGGCTGAAAATAGCCGTGCGCGGGGCGGTGCAGGGCGTGGGGTTTCGTCCCTTCGTGTTCCGGCTGGCCACCCGTCTGCAACTCACCGGCGGGGTGCATAATTCGGCCCAGGGCGTATTTATCGAGGCCGAAGGGCCGCGCGACGCCTTGGAGCAATTTCTGCTCCGGCTGGAAGTGGAAAAACCACCCCGCAGCTTCATCCAAAGTTTGGAGGCCACCTGGCTGGAATCGCTGGGTTTCACCGGTTTTGAAATCCGCCCGAGCGATCCCCACGGGCCCAAGAACACGCTCGTGTTGCCCGACATCGCCACGTGCCCGGATTGTCTCCGCGAGATTTTCGATCCCGCCAATCGCCGCTATCGCTATCCCTTCACCAACTGCACGCACTGCGGGCCGCGCTTCAGCATCATCGAGGCCCTGCCCTATGACCGGGCGAACACCTCCATGAAGGCGTTCCCCATGTGCCCGCAGTGCCAGGCGGAATACAACGACCCGCAGGATCGCCGCTTTCACGCGCAGCCGAATGCCTGCCCGGAGTGTGGCCCCCACGTAGAGCTGTGGGAGGCTTTGCCTGCGGGGGACAGACTGGAAGCCTGCCCTGCTTTGCCGCGCAGTCGTGACGATGCGGCGATTTTGGCCGCCGCAGCCGCCATTCGGCGGGGTCAGATTGTCGCGGTGAAGGGATTGGGCGGATTTCATTTGATGGTGGATGCGCGCAATGAAACCGCGGTGCAGCGGTTACGCGAACGAAAACATCGTGATGAAAAGCCGCTGGCGGTGATGTTTCCTTCACTGGCAAGCATTCGGACGGCTTGTGAAGTTTCGCCATTGGAGGAACGTCTGATACGTTCGCCGGAAGCGCCAATAGTCTTGTTAAGAAGATTAGCTCGCCCTCACCCCGGCCCTCTCCCCCAGGAGAGGGAGAATAATAATCCGCCTCCGGAAAATTCTCAAACGGGAGCGGCCGTAACCCGCTGTGAGAAAACGGACGAGCCAGATACTCCCCTCCGCTCCCCGGAGGAGAAGGCGGGCTCACCTTTGGCTCACTTTGAAATCGCCGCCGGGGTGGCGCCGGGAAACCCCAATCTTGGCGTTATGCTCCCATACACGCCGCTGCATCATCTGCTGCTGGCGGAACTGGTCTTCCCCGTTGTGGCCACCAGCGGCAATTTAAGCGACGAACCCATTTGCATCGACGAGACCGAAGCCCGCGAACGGCTGCGCGGCATCGCGGATGTATTTCTGGTACACAACCGCCCCATCGTGCGGCACGGGGATGACTCGGTCGTCCGCGTGATGCTGGGCCGGGAAATGGTGCTCCGCCGGGCGCGCGGTTTCGCGCCGCTGCCGATTTCCTTGCCCAGTGCCGCCGGCGGAGCTCCCAACATCCTGGCGGTGGGAGCGCATTTGAAAAACGCGGTGGCACTGGCCGTGGGTGAATCGGCATTTCTCAGCCAACACATCGGCGACCTGGAAACCGAGCCGGCATACCAGGCGTTCCTTCGCGTAACGGCGGATTTGCAGCAACTTTTCGCCGCCGCGCCGGATGTCATCGCCCACGATTTGCATCCGGATTATTTGTCCACCCAGTTTGCCACCAAGTCCGCCGGCCCGGGCGGTCCAAAGGCGTTCGGGGTACAGCATCATCTCGCGCACGTGCTCTCATGTATGGCGGAAAACGAATGGCCGCCGCCGGTGCTGGGGGTTTCCTGGGACGGCACTGGCTATGGCCCCGACGGCACGATTTGGGGCGGTGAATTTTTTCTGGTCACGGAGCATGATGCCGTTCGCGTGGCGCATTTGCGCCCGTTCCGGCTGCCGGGTGGCGACAAGGCGGTGAAGGAACCGCGCCGCGTGGCGCTCGGTTTGTTGTACGAGCATTTTGGTTCTGAATTATTTGCGCGTCCAGATTTGACCACGCCGCTGGGTTTCGCCCCGGCGGAACTGACGACGCTGCGGACCATGCTCGAGCGCGAGGTAAACTCACCCCAAACTTCCAGCATGGGACGGCTCTTTGATGCCGTGGCCGCGCTGGCGGGAGGCCGCCGGCAGATCCGCTTTGAGGGCCAGGCGGCGATGGAACTGGAATTTGCTCTGACGGATACCACCTCTGAGGAATTTTACCCGCTGCCCCTCCGCCCCCAGCAACCTGCCGCCATTTTGGACTGGGCGCCGCTGCTGGAGGCGCT
>DATJIU010000027.1:0-18587 GCA_035492855.1 Dongiaceae bacterium
GAGGCAATCCGATTGGGATTTTATTATGATAAAACAACTTACACCAATTTCCGACGCCAAACCCAATTGGGTTCGTTTGGCTTCGTGGGGCGGTTTGCGACGGGCTTATTCCGCAATCACCGGAGGGGATTGGTTCGCCCCGGCTGGGGCTTGGGGGAGTTGGTTGGCCAACCCACGGCTGGCGCCGTGGGCTACAATCGTACGCTGCGCCGCAGCTTTACGGTCACACGCAACCGGGTCGGCCGCGCTCCGGAGCAGTCAATACCAAGTCCCACTGGGCTCTGCCGGATTATGCCGACCTGCCAGCCTGGCGGGGCCGGCCCGGTCCCCATTCCGCACTCCGAATTCCGCGATCTACAATGGCCCGATCCGGCACGTCCATCCTTGCGGCGCTGCCGGTTTCCGTTAACACTGGCAACCGCAGCAGCAAATCCATGAACGTCCATCATTTGGAGTTGTTTTACTACGTGGCCCGGCACGGCGGTATCATGCCGGCGGTGCGGAACATCCCTTATGGCATCCAGCAGCCGGCGGTGAGCGCGCAGGTGGCGCAACTGGAGGAATATCTCGGGGCCACGCTGTTTCACCGGCGGCCGTTTGCGCTGACGCCGGCGGGAGAAAAGCTGTACCGCTTCATCCAGCCGTTTTTTGCCAACCTCGACAAAATGGCGGAGGAACTCCAGGGCGGCCAGGCGCGGCACATCCGCATCGGGGCGTCCACCATCGTGCTGCGCGATCACGTGCCGGATTTGTTGCAGGGGTTGCGCAAGAAGTATCCGGAGCTCAAGGTGACGTTGCGCGAGGGCTATCCGGACCAGTTGGAAAAATTGCTGGAGCATGACGAAATTGACGTGGCCATCACGTTGATTGAAAAGCAGCCGCCCGCCGGTTACACGGCCGAAGTGATGCTGGAACTGCCGCTGGTGTTGCTGGTGCCCAAGGCGAGCCGCTGGAAAGCGGCGGCGGAGTTGTGGGCACAGGATAAAATTACCGAATCGCTCATCTGCCTGCCGCCCTCAGAAATGGTGACCGGGAATTTCCTGAAACATCTCGCCAAGCAGGAAGTGGAGTGGTTTCCCGGCGTGGAGGCCAGTTCAACGGACCTGATCCAGACTTACGTGGCCAGCGGGCTGGGTATTGGGCTCTCCGTAGCCATCCCGAGGCAGCCTTGGCCCGCGAATGTGAGAGCATTATCGTTACCGGGATTCCCGCCGGTGACTATCGGAGCATTCTGGCGGGGGCGGCCCACCCCATTACTCCAATTATTCCTTACCGAAGCCCGGTCCCGGGCCAAAGAACTGGCCTGACCAGACGGCTGACCTAATTCTGGACATGTCCGGGCTATCCGTCCGGCGGCCAAACCTGATTGCCCTCAAATATATGGGTTAAGCAGGGAAAACCCCTATCCACAAGGGGGATCACCCGCCATGGCAGAAAAATTGCTAAAAAAACTCGGAGGCCGTTGCCAACGGCCCGAACCCAGGATAATTGCCATGAGTATCAATCAGTCGCCCAGCGGGTGGCCTCACAGAGGGGCCACCTCGGCCTTCACGTTGGTGGAGGTGGTGCTGGCGGTGGCCATCACGGCCTTGCTGTTTGGCGGGATCATCGTGGGTAACACCTTCACCTGCCGCCGCGCGGAATGGACGGGTTATTCGCTGGCGGCGCAATCCCTGGGAGTGCAGCAGTTGGAGCAGGCGCGGGCAGCGGTGTGGGACCAGAACGGCAACGACATCACCAACCTGAACCTGATTAACTGGTCGTACAACAGCGGGAGCCAGGTCGGTACCGGCTACAGCGTGGACACGCTCGACATTCCCGTCGCCGGCACCAACTTCGTTTACGCCACCAATTTTGTCACCATCCGCATGCTGCCGCTCAACAACGCCACCAATCCTCCGATTTATGTGCAGATGGTGCAGATTGACACGGTCTGGCCGTTTAACGCCGGGCGGGCCACGAAGTTTTTCACCAATTCCATCGCCACCTATCTGGCGCCGGATAACCGGGATGTGGACTCGCTATGATGCCGCTCACGCCAACCTGCAAGTTTGACCGGGGAACCCGGGCGTTCACCCTGGTGGAAATGATAGTGTCGGTGGGAGTCTTCAGCATGGTGATCCTGGCGGTGGTGTACGCCCATCTGTTCGGCCTGCGCATCGACCAACTGACCCAGAGCAAGCTCGGCGCGAGCGACCAATCGCGCAAAAGCTACGACCAGCTCATGCTGGATGTGCGTTCGGCCAAGCGCTGGTCAGTGGGCAATGTCACCGTACTGTCGGATGACACCATTACCAATTTCACCCCGATTGCCGAGGGCACACCGCAACAGGGCAACGCCCTGCAACTGAACCTGACCACCGATACGAACATCTGCATCTGGTATTATTTTGACACCAACAACATCACGGCGGGCGAGTTGAACGGGCAGTTGCGCCGCCTGCACAGCAGCGCCACCAAATCCACCCTGATTGCGCAATACATCCAGAACACCAACATGCTGTTCAAAATGGAGGATTACCGCGGCGGGGTGGTGCGCAGCAACCAGACTTACAAGGCAGTGATCACCATTTTGCTCCAGTTCTACCAGTATCAATACCCGCTGACGCATGTGGGGAACGGCTTCTACTACGACTATTACCAAACCCGCTTCAAGCTCACCCCGCACGTGCCGGACGGCGCCTGACCATGAAAATCCATCTCGCCCCCCATTATCGCTCCGCGGGCTATGCGCTGGTCATCGTACTGGCCATGACGGCCATCAGCGCCATCATGCTGGCCTCGGCCATGAGCCGTACTACCAGCGTGGCCAAGCTGAATGAGCGCAACAACCAGTACGTGGTAACCCTGAATGCGGCCGAGGCGGCCACAGAAAAGGTGTTTGCCCGCATGGCCTATGACTTCTCGAGTTTCGGCCTGGGGGCGGTGGCCAACAACATTAGCAGCGGCCTCTACGCGACGAATATTCCCAACGAGAACGCCTACTGGAACAACTTCGAATATTCGGACGGCCAGGGACATTCCGGCCGGATTGCCATCTTCTGGATCACGAACTACACGGGCGCCCTGCCCTCGCAGTATGACGGGCTCGTTACCGCTGCGAGCCCGGTGTACCGCATCCTGGCCAACGTGCGGATGAAAAACACCCGGTACAATTTTACCAACGCCGTGCAGGAAGACATCATGCTGGCGTTGGTGCCCATTACCACTTACGCCATTTTTTACAACGGCCTGCTGGAGTTCAGCCAGTGCGCCCCAATGGAAGTTCGCGGCCGGGTACACAGCAATACGAATATCTACGTGGGCACTCTCAGCAGCTCCAGCCTGTCATTTTACAGTGCGGTCTCGGCATCGGGCACTGTGACCAAACCTTCGCTCAAGCAGCCCAACAATACCTACGCGAGCTGGGGCACCGGGGGCACTTCTTCCTTGAAAGCTAACACCTATTTCTACGGCGGCACCGCCGCCGCTCCTTATGCCGAGCGGGTGCCCACGGTTTCCATCTCCATTCCCATGACCAATTCGCATACCTTGGTGGACATTCCGGTGACGAATGTAGTGGGGAGCGCGTTTCATGAACAGCGGTTGTACAACTTGGCCCAGGTACTTCTGGTGGTCAGCAACTCCACAGTCACGGCCCAAATCCGGGCAGCGCCCAGCGCCACCACGGTTCCCGGGGCGGACTCCTCGCCGATTACCATCACTTCCGGCACCAATGCGACCGCCCTGAGCACCAACATGCCGTTCCTGACATTGACGAACACGTTTTACGATCAGCGGGAAAGCAAGAACGTTGTCGCCTCGCAGATTGACGTGGGCAAGTACGGTCAGTGGCTCAAAACGAATTCAGCGGTTTCCACCAAATTCCCCGCAGGATCCGGCACTTATCCCACGATTCTCTATGTGGCGGATAATCGCACCGCCAGTTCCACCAAATTGCCAGCGGTCCGGATTACCAATGGCGCGGCGCCGCCGGTCAACGGCAACCTGGGCTTCTCCCTGGCTACCCCGAACCCGCTCTACGTCTGGGGCAATTACAATCAGACCAACAACAGCCTCCTGTCCAAGAACGACACCAGTCAAGGCACCGTGCCCTGCGCGTTGATGAGCGATTCGCTCACGGTGTTGTCCTCGGCCTGGCAGGATTCCAAGAGCACGAGCAGCTTCACCTATCGCAGCCCGGCCAATACCACCATCAATGCCGCCATCATCACCGGCAATGTGCCCTCCACCGGCTTGACCTCCACCACCTTCAGCGGCGGGGTCCACAACCTCACCCGCATGCTGGAAAACTGGTCGGGGCACACGCTGACGCTCAATACTTCCATTGTGAGTCTGTTTGGGAGCACCAAGGCCACCAACCAGTGGCAGTGGCAGGGCACGTATTATCAGCCGCCGACGCGGCTCTGGGCCTTTGACCAAAATTTCATGGACCCGACCAAACAGCCGCCCGGCGTGCCGACGGCACTGGTGCCCATCCGTTACAATTGGGGCGTGCCGCCGCCCAATACCACGAATTATGTTGTTACCCCCTAGGTTTTTTCTCCTGGCCGGCATCTTTTTGCTGACGGCGCTATCGTACCTGGCCCAGGCCCGGGCGGAACTTTCCAATTTGAATCTGACCTGGACGCCTCCGGCCCTGAGCGCCACGATCAAGGATGAGGGGGCCACCGCAGCCGGCTTTGTCCGCCGGGTATATGTTGCCTGTGGCACCAACCAGATTGCCTTCAACTTGCCGGCGGGTTTCGAATTGGGTACTGCCGACCCACACAAAGTCGTGCTGGTCAGCAGCGATTATAAGTATTCCATCTCCATAAACCTGGCCGGACCGGTGACGGCGGCCAACCCCGCCACCCGGGTGGCCGGCTATCGCCACGAGTTGCAGACGCAGTATGCCGGCGCCCAGATTTCGGAGGAGTTTGCGCGCAATGTGGCCAATCACGACGGCACGGCGTTTGACCTGACTTGGCGCAATGCCGCCGGTACCGCGCAGGCCATCCGCACCGCCTACGTGCCCACGCGCACGGGAGTGGTGCAATTTACCCTGCTCACCACGGTGGAGCAGTTTGGCCCGGGCGCGCGATTTTTTGACGCCCTGCTAATGACCGTGCAAAGCAACGAGGCCGGAAAAATTGAACCGGCGATTGTTGCCGGTTGCGGCTGAGTTCTGCCGCCCCCGTAAGATTTCTGTTGTCAGACCCGCCTCCCGGCGGCATGATGCCCTCCAGTTCCCTTGAGGCCACCTCTGGCCTCCCAAGACCGGCCGCACCCCATTGGGGGCGCCACCGGAGATGGAGAAAAATACGCAAAATTCGGAAAAAACTTTAACCGACACGGTTCTTTGACAGCCGGGGTGGGAGAGGTTCAACATCAAGGGCAGAAGGGTTATCCCCATCCCCGGCTACCGCGGATTAGCATTTTTTTTGGCACCTAAAACGTTTGGCCTGAAAGCTGCGGAGAGATTTGGAGTTCAAGCCAAGTCGTGCTTGCAAACAATAAACTGGAAATATAAAAACCATGGCGTTGCCCCTGCTCAAACGGACATCCCGCAAATACGACCAGATATTGGCCATTGATCTGGGCGGCCATACCACCAAGGCCGTGCAAATGCAGCGCAAAGGCGAAGTATTGACCCTGATGCGCTATGCCCTGCTGACAGCCCCCATCAGCCAGAAGGGGTTGTCGCCCGAGATGGTGGCCGAGCATTTGAAGTCCATTGTTGAGACACTGGAGACCAAAATCAAGCCGACCACCCTGGCCATTGGGGTAAATGATTCGCTGATCCGGCAGGCCGAACTGCCCCAGATGCCCGTGCAGGACATGCGCCTGATTCTGAAGAACAATCCCAAGGCGTATCTGCAACAGGATCTGTCCCGTCATATTTTCGACTGCCACATTACCCCTCCCCGCCAGGCCGCGGGCATGGATGAAAAAACCAAGGTCAGCGCCATCTCTCAAAAATTCAAGGTGCTGGTGGCCGGAGCCAAGGAACAATTGGTGACCGATTTGCAAACCGCCATGCGCGAGGCTGGCCTCATCGCGGACGGCATCGTCCCCGGAATCATCGGCCCCATCAACGCGTTTGAACTGGCCATGCCCGAAATCTACACCAAGAACGTGGTGGCGCTGGTGGACCTGGGCTTCAAGAATACCACCATCTGCATCCTGCAGGAGGGCGAATTGATTCTGACCCGGGTGCTGGCCATTGGCGGCGACCGGATTACCAGCGGCCTGGCCGAGGCCATGGGCATCAGCTACGCCGAGGCGGAAGGCATCAAGACCGGCATGCCCGGCGAAGTCCAGCCCACGCTGGAAGTGTTGATCACTCCGCTGGGCCGGGAACTGCGGGCCTCCATCGATTTCTTTGAACACCAGCAGGACAAACATGTGGCCCAGGTGTTCGTTTCCGGGGCCGCCGCCCGGTCGGAATTTTTCGTCAAGATTTTGGAATCGGAACTGATGGTGCCCTGTCAGGCCTGGAGTCCCATTCATGCGGTGCAACTGGCGTTGCCGCCGCAGCAGATGGCCGAGGTGGAACAGGTCGCCCCCCAATTAACCGTCGCCGTCGGCACCGCCGCGGCCGCCCTTTGATACCATGCCCATTTACATCAATCTTCTGGCCGAAGCCAAAGCGGAGGAGGAATTGCGCCGCCGGGACCCGGTGAAGCGCGCCATCTGGATCGGCGTGTTTCTCGTGTGCCTCATGCTCGCGTGGAGCAGCACGCTGCAAATCCGGATCATGACGGAGAACGGCCAGCTCAACAACCTGGAAGGCGGCATCCAGTCGCAGAACAAGGATTACGACGCCGTGATCAGCCACGGCAAGCAACTGGTGGAAGTGAACAACAAACTGGTGGCGCTGAACCAGCTTTCGACCAACCGCTTTCTCTGGGCCACCGTGCTTAACGCCCTGCAGCAATCCACCATCAAAAACGTGCAACTCACCGCCTTCCGCACCGAGCAAACCTACACGCTCACTGAAGCCGTCAAGATGAAGAAGAACGAGGAGGGCAAAATCACCACCCCGGGTCATCCCGCGTACACCACGGAAAAGATCACCATCCTGCTGGATGCCAAGGATGCCAGCGCCACGCCGGGAGATCAGGTGGGCAAATACAAAGCGGCGCTGGCGGGCACGGACTTTTTCCAACAGGCCTTGAACCGGAATGAAATCGCCCTGCGCAACCTGTCGCCGCCGGTGGTGGATGCCGAGAGCGGCAAGACTGTGGTGATGTTCACGCTGGAATGCCGGCTGCCGGACCGAATTCTCAAATGAAACTCTCCCCTGAAAAACGGAACAAACTGATTTTGGTGGGTCTGGCCACGCTCGCCTGCCTGGCCCTGCTCTGGTATTTCCTCTGCGGGGCGCAGGAGGCCCGGCTGCGGGATATCAAGTCCAAGATCGATGCCGCCACGGAAAAGGGCCGGCAGATGCACCAGGCCATCGCCGGGGCGGGCAAGATTGAAACCGAGTTGAAAGCCTCGCAGCAAACGCTGGACGGCATCGAACAGGAGATGGCTTCGGGTGACCTGTACTCCTGGTTCTACTCCACCATCAAAAATTTCAAGGCCAATTATCCCGTGGAAATTCCGCAGTTCAGCAACGTGGAGGTCGGCCCCTGCACTTTGATGCCGCAGTTTCCGTACAAGCAGGTGAAAATCAGCGTGGCCGGCACCGCCTATTTTCATGACTTCGGGCGCTTCCTCGCCGATTTCGAAAACCGCTATCCGCATATCCGGGTGGAAGCCCTGCAACTGCAGCCGGGCGGCGGCACCGCGGATACCGAACGCGAGAAACTGACGTTCCACATGAACATTGTCGCCCTGGTGAAATCCGATTCAACCTCCGCTGAAAAATGACGCTCCTGAGACCATTTACTTTGCCGGTCGGACTCGCCTGCCTGTTGTGCTGCGGCAGTCTGCTGTGCGGCACCGCCTCCCGGGCCACCGCCGCCACCACCAATGCCCCGGCCCCCGCGGCCCCGATCAAA
The DNA here is from genome assembly GCA_035492855.1 of Dongiaceae bacterium. Taxonomy (GTDB): domain Bacteria; phylum Verrucomicrobiota; class Verrucomicrobiia; order Limisphaerales; family JAFMIX01; genus JAFMIX01. Next base: position 7,992 of record DATJIU010000027.1, read on the forward strand.
TCGGTGTTCGACGACAAGCTGCCCGGAGGCAAGGATCCCTTTTTCCCCACATCCTCCCGCCGCGTCGAAAAGACGGCCTCGGGTAAGGACGAAGTTCCGTCGCCGCCACCGCTCACAGTCTCATTGAGCCTGAGGGGCTTTTCAGGAACGGCCCTGAATCGGCTCGCGATTATCAATGATCACACCTTTGCCGCCGGTGAGGAGCGCGAGGTGGCCACCCCGTCCGGCCGCATGGTCATCCGGTGTGTGGAAATAAGGGAGAATTCGGTAATCGTATCGGTCGGAAGCTCCGGCCAGCGCGTGGAACTCAAATTGCCAACGGCACCCTGAGCCCAAAACGGGGCCGGTGTTGGCGCCTCGGGAAATTACGCCCGGGGCTGTGTCGCGGCAGTCAGGAGCATTCTGGCGCAGAAGCAGTTTCAACATGGGTCACCCGGGCGGACGCAGGCAGATGGCATCGCGTTTGCTGGATGTTGCTGAAACATGTGATTTGTCGGCGCACTTAAATCAAACTGTCTGGATATTATGAAATCAAAATTGTACCTGTTAACACTGATCGGGTGTGTCGCTTTCACCCCTGCCCTGTACTCGCAAGAGTCCCCGGCGACAGCGGATAACACCGCTCCGGCCACCAATGCCGCCCCGGCCGCGACGGAATCCGCCGCCCCGGCGACGCCCGCTGCCACGCCGGCCGCAGAGGCGCCCACGGCCACGGTGTCAGAAACTGGTACAAACGCGCCGGCAATGGACACTGCCACCGCGGCTGCCACCCCGGCAGCAACCACTGCCCCGGGCACCAACGGCATTATTCCGCTCATCCAGTTTGTCGATGTGCCGCTGACCGCCGCCATTGAAAATCTGGCCCGCCAGGCGAACTTGAATTACATTCTCGATCCCAAGATCAGCTTCGGCCAACCCGGGCCGGACGGACGGGTCGTAGCCCAGCCCAACATCTCCATCCGTTGGGAAAACCTTTCCGCCCAGGAGGCACTTTACGCCGTGTTGAACAACTACGACCTGCAAATTGTACAAGACACCCACAGCAAGATTGCCCGTATCGCTCCCAAGGATCCCACCGCCCCGGACCCGCTGGTCAGCGAAGTCATCCAGCTCAAATACGCCAGCCCCAGCAACATTCTGGTGGCCGTGCAAAGCGCACTGACCGATACCAAACGCAGCCACATTCTGCCGGACGTGCGCACCAGCCAACTGGTGGTCGTGGCCACCGAGAAGGAACTCACCGCCGTGCACGAACTGGTGGACCGGCTGGACACCCCGACCAAGCAGGTGCTCATTGAAGCCAAGATTTTGGAAACCACGGTGAATCCCAAGTCGGTCAAGGGCATTGACTGGTCCGGCACCCTGAACAAACAGAACTTTACCTTCGGCAACGGCACTACCACGGGCACCACCACCAAGAATATTTCCGATACCACCACGCAAACCCTGCCCAATGGCAATACTGTTCCTGTCAGCGGTCCTGACACCACCACCACCTCCTCCTCACTGCTCACGAAGTTGGGCAGCGGCGGCCTGAGCATGAACACTCTCAGCGGTTTCAGTCCCGCCACGGCCTTCCTGAACGCTGATGGTCTCAGCGCCGCCCTATCTTTCCTGAACAATTCGGCGGATACCAAGGTGATCTCCGAACCCCGTTCCGTGACCCTGGACAATCAGAAATCTCTTATTGAAGTCGGCTTGATGTACCCGATTGTGAACACCACCGCCGGCACCGCCAACACCACGGGCGGTTCGCAAATCTCCTACACCAATCTCACGGTGAACCTGGATGTCACCCCCCGCATCACCGCCAACAACTTTGTGGAATTGAAAGTGCAACAGAGCATCCTGCGGCTCGGACCGCAATTTTCCAGTACCGTCGGCGGTGTGATTAACAACGTGGATTCCTTCTTCACCCGCAAAATTGACACCACCGTACTCATCCCCAGCGGCAACACCCTGGTGATGGGCGGCCTGGTATCCGACGAAAACAGTTCCGCCAACGTCAAGGTGCCGATCCTCGGCGACCTGCCCGGCATCGGGCTGGCGTTCCGCAAGGATACCAAGGAACGCAACCGGCAGAACCTGATCATCTTCATCACCCCCACCATTGTGCAGGACAGTGATTTTCGCCCGGCTCAAACCCAGTTCTTGCACTCGACCGGCCAGGAAAGCGCCACCGAAGGGGTATCTCCATGGGACAGCGGCAAACCATACGACTGGAGCAAACCGGCCGCTGAAAACGACGGCAATAAACACGTGTTCCAGCCCGTCAATCCGTAATCTGCCGTGTCATGAATCCAGACCGATTCAACCCTTTCAAATAATATGAAAACCGCACCTAGTTTGCTTCGCTTGCGGAAACTGCCACGGCGACTGGGCCTTCGTCGGGTTTGTGCCACGGCCATCCTGGCCCTGCTCGCAACCCTGCTGTTGCCGAACAGCCAAGCCACCACCGTAAAAACCATAACCGGCGGCCCCACGCAAAATAATCCGAATTCGTATTTCGGCTATGCCGATGGGGCCATAGTGGGTTATGCCCAGTTTCATACACCCTACGGGCTGGCCATAGACTCCTCGGGCAAATATCTGTTCATCGCCGATCGCGATAACGACGCCATCCGGATGATTGATTTTAACAGCGGATTTGCCTTTACCGCGATTCCCAATGAATCCACTCCGACCAACATCATTCACAAGCCCATTGCCGTGGTGCTGGATGAACCGGCAGGAAATATGTTTGTATTGAATCGCGGCAATGGCACCAACGGCACCCTGCTGCAGTTTGATACGCTCTACGGCGAGTTGCTGGCCACCAATGCCACCGGTCTGGTAAATGCCGCCGGCATGGCCCTGGATGGGTCGGGCACGATCTACTTGACCGTTCAAAGCAACACGGTGATCCGGCTCCTGCCCCCCTATACGAATTCAACCGTGGTCGCTACGGTGACCGAAGCCAACGCCTCATTGCAAGGCATCGCGGTCATGCATTCCGGGATGATTGCCACCTGCGATTCCAGTCGTAACGGCATTTATAATATTGATCCCGCCACGGGCATTGTCACCACCAATGCCGGTTTCCATGGTGTGGGAGATTTCCCCACCAACAGCTTGAATTTTCAATCACCCACCCTCGCCAAGTTCAATCAACCCTACGGGGTGGCCGTGGCGGGCGATGACAGCCTGATTGTCACGGACAAAGGCAACGAACGGGTCAAAGTGGTACTGCCCACGGGAGCGGTTTCCAACCTTTATGGTGTTAACAAGGTATTTTGGTATGAGAACACCAATGCCACACCCGTTTACCTTTCGGGATGGGCCGATGGCACGGTGGTCGTTCCGGACTATTTGGTCGGCGTCGCCGCCCGGCAGCCGGTAGGCGTGGTTTTCAGTCCGGATGGGGCTGTTTATGTGACCGAAGATTACTACCACATCATCCGCAAGATCACTGACACCGGCCTGGTATTGCCGCCGCCGCCGCCGCCGCCGGCTCCTGCGGCACCAGCCAACCTGACCGCCACGGCGGATTATGGAAAAGTATCCTTGGCGTGGTCAGCTGTTTCCAGTGCCACCAACTACATTGTCCGCCGCTCCCAAGAATCAGGCGGGCCGTATACCCTTATAAATACGACGACTGGCACCAGCTATACGGATTTCACGGTCATGAACGGCACCACCTACTACTATGTGGTGGCCGCCGCCAATGCCGGAGGTGCCGGCCTGAACTCATCCGAAGTCAGCATCACCCCGCCGCTGCCGCCGGTGGCGGATCCGCAAATCGGGTATGTGGATTTCCCGGCTTCGGCGAACCCGACCTACACTTCGGTGTTTCATGAGACGGCCTCGTTCGACTTTTATAACGATGCCATCCTGATTATCAAGGGCACTCCCGGCAGCGGCACCTTTTATACCTTTGCCGACACCTATGAACCGACCAACGTTCCCATGCCCACCACCAATTCCGCCTCCATTCCCTCGGATTATGTGGATGGAAAATTATTTGGCCAGGTGACGGCGTACACGGTGGCCCACATCGCGCCTTACCTGACCATCAAGGCGATGGGTGCCAAGAGCGATGGCAGCCCGGACAGCGCCGTGGTGATTGGCCGCTACCAGTTCAAAACCGGCAATCCCGTGATCAACGGGAACAATGCCGCGCGCTTCACCCTCAGTGATATCACCGACAACGCCCATCTGTATTACACCCTGGATGGCACCGATCCCTCCCCCACCAACGGCGCCGACCTGGGCGTGGTGGGCACCGCCACCAATGTCTGGAATGTCGGGTTTACGATTATTTCCAACACCGTGTTCAAGGTCCGGGCCTTCCGGGACAACTTCCAGCCCAGCGCCGTGGTGAGCAACCTCTTCTCGGCCACCAATTTCGTTGCCAACCGGATCAGCTTCGGCTTTGAAAGCGGGGAAGGCTCCAGCGATTTTGTGGCCGCGCCCGGCCAGTACTTTTACGCCCCGGTCACCCTTTCGCTGCTCCCGGGAGCCACCATGTTCAGCTTGCAGTATAATTTGACGGTCACCAACAACCCGGGAAATCCCGTCCCCCTGATGCCCGGAAGCATGTCGTTTCGGTCCATGCTGATGAAGCCCATTCCCAATACGGCCCCGCCCGTGTATGAGCCCATTCCGCCGGCCATGTTTGTAGCCGGCGCCACGGTGCCCAACCCCGTCTTGCTGGATGGTTCGTATAACTTCTCCAGCCTGATGTTCCTCAATACCAACATCAATTTGCTGGCGGTCGGCTGGGTGGAACGCGCCACCAAAACCAATTTGTACAATACCCTGAATCAGGACCTGGTTACCTATTCCATCGCCCATGACACCCTGCATACCAGCTCCAGCGGCAAGGTGATCGTCGGCGGCTTTGGCTTCACGATTCCGACCAATGCTGCCGCCAACAGCACTTATCGCATCCAGATCGCCCGGCCGTCAGCCACTTCGGACGGCATCGGCGCGCCGGGAGCGGATGTGTTCATTGACGCACCAACCAACGGCTCGCTGGGCGCCGGCCCCATCAACTCCATCAAGAATGTGACCATCGGCATCCGCAAGTACATCGTAGGCGACGTCTATCCGTTCCGCTGGTTCAATGCCGGCGATTTCGGCCAGAGCAATCTCGTCAGCGCCGATGTGGTCCAGGTCTTCCAATCGGCGGTTTACGGCCTGAATGAGCCCATTTATGATCCCAATTCCACCAATACAATATTGGGTGGCTACACCAACGTCAGTGACCTGTATGACGCCATGGATTCCTGCGGCGCCATCGGAGCCAACGACGGTACGGGCACTTATACCAATGCCACACCTTATCCCTCCGGCAGCCTCACCAACTTGTTTGGCGGTACTGATACCAACATCAACCAAGTGGCTTTCGGCGACGGCGTGCTGAATGTTTGCGACGTCTATGTCACCTACCGGCGCTCGCTGGATCCCAGCCTCACCTGGTACCGTCGGTTCTGGAGTCAGGGCCGCCGCGTGGCTGACATCGTTCCCAACGTGGCGCCGCACTTGATCTCCAAAACCACCACCAGCAGCCTCACCACCAGGATACAAACCAAGGCCACAATTGATGGCCTCACGACGCCGCCTTCGGTGGTCTTTACCGCAGGTGATGCCCTGGCCAGCGCCGGGGGGCAGACGCTCACCATTCCCATCAGCGCCCGGGTGTATGGGGACTATCCGCTGACGGTGGTCATGCTCAATCTCACTGTGACGCCGCTGGATGGCGCCCCGGCCATTACCGTCCCGGTGCAGTTCTTCCCGAGCGGAGCTTTTGGCACGCCGTACACCACCAGCTCCGACAGCCCGGCCAATTACTCCGGCGTCTGGTTGAATCCGGCCGTGACGGGCATTGCCTCCAACGGAGTCATTGGCAACCTGCAAATCACCCTGCCCGCCGGCGCCACGGCGAACGCGGCCTATGCCGTGCATTTCGACCATGTTTCCGGTTCGCCCAACGGTCTGGCCTCATTCCCGGCCAGCGCCGTCACCGGCTTGCTCACCTTGGGCGACCGCTCGGCCTCGTCCTGGGGTGATGGCATCCCGGATTCATGGCGCTTGCGCAACTTCGGCACCATCTACAATCAATTGTCGGCCGCCCATGCGGATGCTGACGGCGATAACTCCGATAACCTGACGGAATACCTGGCGGGCACCAACCCCAATGACTCCGCCTCGGTGCTCCGGCTCCGGTCACCCGACAGCCAGTCGCCCCACTACAGCGTGCGCTGGCCTTCGGTAGTCGGAAAACAATACGTTATCGAGCGCAGTGCCAGCCTGTTTGGCGCTGACTGGCAGTCCATCTCCACCAACGCCGGTACTGGCGTGGACATCGAATTCACCGACACCAACGTGGTTAGTGGTAACTTCTTCTACCGCGTACGCGTGGCGCAATAATTCCTCCCTGCTCCAAAGGCGGAGTCCCTTCGGGGACTCCGCTTTTTTTTGTTGCGGCATAAGCCGTCCGGCGGCTTCGCCCGGATCGCAGCACCGGGGCCCGGTCGCCGCGCCGGGAAGCGGTTCGATTTATTCTTATCGCCGGGAACGTTTGTTCCCGCCAATATGGACGCTGCTATGCGACTGCTGGATGTGCAACAAATTGGCGAAGAACTCGCCATCAAATGGGATGACGGCTCGGAAAGTTTTCTCGGGCTGGAAAAATTGCGCCGGGGCTGTCCCTGCGCCGGCTGCAAGGGTGAGATGGACATCATGGGCAATGTTTACAAATCGCCGGACAAGCCGCTGACGCCGGCCGCCTTCAAACTTTCGCGCGCCAACCCGGTGGGCACTTACGCGCTGCAACTCACATGGGCCGACGGGCACAGCAGCGGCATTTATTCCTTCGACTACCTGCGCCGCCTGGCCAATGCTTGAACTTCGGGGCGAGCCAAACTTGTCGCCAGAAGCGCGCCCGTCCCCGGGCAGATTAAAACGTCGGCAGCTTGCGGAAACGGACGTCGCCCTCAAAAATTACGTGCCGTTTTTTGACCGTAAAAGTTTCCTTGCCGGCGAGCGATACGGCTTCCAGCGCCTCCCATCCATCCAGGTTCCACGCGACGAAACTGTGCCGGTAGAAATGCCAGGAATGCCGGGTGTGTGGCCAGGGCTGGAAGTCGGTTTTCAGCCAGTGTTCCAATACCGGCATCATGAAATCCCAGTCGCGGTCGTTATACAACGCGTGGGGCACGAAATGACGGTTGCGGATTTTCTCTGCGGTGGGCTCGTGCTCGATTTTGTAGAGGGGTGTCAGCGGATCCTCATCCGAATGCAGCAGCAGGAACGGCGGCAGAAAGGTCACCCGGATGAGCGTCTGGTTGGTGAGCGCCGTCACCGCATCCAGCAATGTGGGCGCGGTGTTGGTCAGCGTGGCGTGGACGCGGTGGAACATGTACAACTCGTCCGTGGCGCCCGGCATGAAGATCAAGGCCTTCACCGTGGCATTGGACTGAAACGAATTCAGCATCACCTCCACGCAGTTGGTCTGGGAGAGTTCTGCCACGCCGGGCGCCAACGGCATCGCGCTGAGCGCCTCGGGCCAGGTTTCGGCCGCTACCGCCGTTCGTACCAGGCACATCAACAATCCCAACTGAATCCAACGTTTCATAAATTTTTCCCGGCCGCCCGGCGACCTGATTAAAAAGACAGCTGCACCTCGCGCTCCTGCAATTGCGCGATCCAGCGGTCGTAAAAACCCAGCAGCCGCCAGATTTCCCGCAACCGGTCCAACGGCTTGGCCGCCGTCCAGCCGGCATCGAGCGTTTTCAATTCCGCCAGCAGCGCGTCCCGGTGCCCGGCTATCTTTTGCCGCAAAGCGGAAAGTTTCTCAATCCAATCCTGTCCGCGCTGAAACATTTGCACCTTGAGCAAGGGCGAGGTGACGGCGGCGGCCTCGGTGCGGAAAGCCTCCGTCTGCCGCAGCAACTGCCCCACCTCTGTAAACCATGCCATCAAATCATCCGGAATGCGCGTGAGGTCCGAGGGCTTGGCGCCTAGTTCGAGTTCGAGCAAATGCCGGAGGCGGTCCTTGGGTTCGCGCAGGCAGGTGTAGGCGGCGTTGAGGGCGGTGTAACGTTGCTGGGCCGCCTCCTTTTCCGCCGGGGCGGCATTGTGCACCCGGTCGGGATGCACCTGCGCGGAGAGGGTGAGAAATTTTTCGCGGAGCGGTTCCGGTTCCAGCCAGGGCCGGCGGGGTTCCTGCAACAGCGTGAAGTGGTCGGTCACGGCGCTCAGGCGCTGAAGCTTTCGCCACAGGAACAGCTCGTGGCGGCATTGGGATTCTTGACCTTGAAGCCGCCGTCCTGGAGGGAGTCCACGTAATCCAGTTCACTGCCGGTCACGTAGAGGGCGCTTTTGGGGTCCACCACCACTTTCACGCCGCCGCTCTCCACGAGGATGTCGCGGTTCGCCGGACCGTCCTGCAAATCCATCTTGTACTGCAATCCCGAGCAACCGCCACCCACCACGGCCACGCGCAGCACGCCGCTGGCCCGCCCCTGCCGGGTCAGCAAGGAACTGACCTTTTTGGCGGCATTGGCGGTGAGCTTGACCAGCCGCTCATCCCCCACGCGGAACGTCGGGGTGGCGGAACTCTTGGTAATACTTTGGGCAATCATGATGCGACCACCCGCAACTTAGCCGCTCGCGTTGCGAACGTCAACGTGGCTGAAGCTTTGATTGACCGGAACTGATGGTCGTTGGGACCGGCTCAGTGGCAGCAACTGCCGGAGTTGCCGGGGGCGGACAATGCCGGGCTGAGATACGGAATACCCAAGTCCATGCCGCGCAGCAGCAGCAGCACGCCCACCAAGGCCAGGCTCACGGGAATGAGCCGTTGCAATTTGAAGCGCAGCGTCAGTTGCAGCCGCTGCCCCGCCAGCGCCAACGTCAGCATCATCGGGACGGTGCCGAGCCCGAAAACAATCATGTACTCCATCCCGGCCACCACGCTGCCGGTGGCGATGGCGCCGGCGCAGGCGGCATAAACCAGCCCGCAAGGCAAAAACCCGTTCAACGCGCCGATGCCCACCATGGCGCCAAAAGACCGGTGCTGCAGGAGCCGGCCCAACCGGGATTTCAACCAGTTGACCCCTTGGCTTAAAGGGACTCCGGCAGCGAAGCGCGGGGACAGGAACAGTCCGGCCAGAATCACCCCGCCCGCCGTCAGCGACACCCAACGTTGCCAACCGGCCAGCGCAAAGGTGCGGCCCAACAGACCGAACCCAAGCCCAAGCAAAGCGTAGGTGAAGACCCGGCCCAGATTATACGCCACCCGCCCCGCAAAAAAGGTCAGCCGCGTCCGCCCGGTGACGGGCAAGACCAGGGCCAGGGGACCGCACATGCCGGCGCAATGCGCGCTGCCGACGAGTCCCAGTAAAAATGCGGTCCAGAGTTCCATGTTGGTTTAGCGCATTCGCGCAAATGGCGCGTTCACCTCACAAGGTGCCGGTATTGGGAGTACGTGCGGCCCGGCTGGCGGGGACCTCCCCCACCACCACGCGGCGGTCCACAAAAAAATCCTCGCCGTTGGCCCGCCAGTTGATCCGCACCTGCCAGAGGCCGTCCGCCAGTGAACGGGCGTCGAGTTGCTGCCGGCCGGAGGCGTCCAGTTGCAACGGCAATACCCGATCCAGCCGCGCGTCAGCGGGACGATACAGGTGCACCCGGCCCGACGCCGGACCCGCAGCCACGGGCAGCGCCAGGCTGATGCAATCCTGCGCCCGATCATAGGTGACGGTCACCGCATCGCTCAACGCCTGCGTGCGGTTCATACGGTCCAACTGCTGCTGAAAGCGAATTTCGTTCTCGTAATAGCGTTCCGAAACCAGGTCTTCCCGCTGGTGGACCGCCCAGACAATGAAGGTCGCCAGGAAAATGATCGCGAGCGTGAAATAGGCCGTAATGGCCACCGGCCAGAGGCTGCGTTTGGGTTGGGGAGTTGTCATGGCATTCAAGGTTATGGAGTTTGCGGTCGCGGCCCGCTGAAGCCCGTATACACCGTCTGGAGCCGCTTGCCTTCGGAATAAACGCCCACCGCCAGGCGGGTGCTGGCGCCGGTCAACACCGTGCGGTCCAAATCAATCAGCACGGAGGTCTCGGTCAGTTGCGAAGCCGGTACCACGGGCTTTTCCACGCCCATGATGCGTACGGTGCCGGCGATATTCTCCAGCTTCAATTCCACCGGCAGGTCGCGCATGGTTTTGTTCACCAGCTTGAGCGTAAAGAGATTTTCAATCTTCCCGTCCGCAGTTTCGTTATACATGGCCCCGGGAGCGCGCAGGAAGATGGCTTCCACCGCGGGCCGGGTCAGCACCAGGCCCAGGAACAGCGCCACCAGCAGGCTGAGTACCACGGCATAGACGCCCATGCGCGGGGTGAAACTGAATTTCTTCCCGGTCTCAATGCTGTTCAATGATGCGTAACGGATGAGGCCGCGGTGCAACCCCACCTTGTCCATGACCGCATCGCAGGCGTCAATGCAAGCGGTGCAGTGCACGCACTCCATCTGCACCCCGTTGCGGATGTCAATGCCCGTGGGACAGACCGCCACGCACTGGTGACAGTTCACGCAATCCCCTGCCCCGG
>DATJIU010000028.1:0-11246 GCA_035492855.1 Dongiaceae bacterium
AAGATGACGCCACGACCAAGGAGAAGGAAATCCAGGAACTGGAGAAGGAAATCCAACTGGTGGAAATGGAGATTCAGCAGCAAATGACCCAGGCCGCCCAGAAGCACGCTGCCGGCAAGGAATCCGACGGCTCAGGAAATACCAAAGACAGCAGCCCAGCCGCCGCAACCAAAAGTGCGACGACGGCGCTGTTTGACCAGGTGGCTTGAGCGCGCCGCGGCTATTTTCCGGTCGCCAGGTCCGGCTTTGGAATGGCAGGGGGCGGTTTCGGGGAAGTTTTCTTGCGGACAAACCAGCAGTGGAAGTCTTCCATCCAGCCGTAGAACACTTCCATCCACAGGTAAATGACCGGAGTGATGTAGAGGGTGAGCAGTTGCGAAACCATCAGGCCGCCAACGACCGCCAGACCGAGCGCCCGCCGCGATTCGCCGCCCGCACCCAAGCCCAGCGCAATGGGCAGCGTGCCCATCAAGGCCGCCATGGTGGTCATCATGATGGGCCGGAAACGTAGCAGACAGCCCTGGTAAATGGCTTCCGCCGGCGGCTTGCCCTGCTTCTGGGCGTCCAGCGCAAAGTCCATCATCATGATGGCGTTTTTCTTCTCGATGCCCACCAGCAGGACCAGGCCGACGAGGCCATAGATGTTCAGGTCCAGATGAAACAGTTTCAGAGTGAGCAACGCCCCAAAGCCGGCCGAAGGCAAACCCGAAAGAATGGTGATGGGGTGGATAAAGCTTTCGTAGAGGATGCCCAGGATGAGGTAGATGACCAGAACGGCCGTGGTGAGCAACAGCAGCATCCCGTTGACCGAAGCCTGGAATGCCTGGGCCGACCCCTGGAAGCTGGCGGACATGGTGGGGGGCAAATGGAGTTCGGATTGTACTTTCTGGATCTGTGCCACCGCCGTGCCCAGTGAAACGCCGGGCGCAAGGTTGAAGGAAATGGTCACCGCCGGCAGTTGACCGGAGTGCGAAATGGTGGTGGGCCCGATGCCGCGGGAGAGTTTGGCCACCGCGCCCAAGGGCACCAGCTTGCCGCTGCCGGACCGGATGTAAAGCTGCGATAGCGCTGCGGGATCACGTTGATACTGGTTTTCCACTTCCATGATGACCCAGTACTCGTTGACGTCGGTATAGATGGTGGAAACCTGCCGCTGGCCATAGGCATTGTACAGCGCGTCCTCCACCTGTTCCGGAGTAATGCCGAGGGCGGAAGCCTTGTCGCGGTCAATGTCCACCACCACCTGGGGATTGGCGATGAGGAGGTCGCTGGTCACGTCCTGAAATCCGGGCAACTGGCTGATCTTGTCCACCAGGATGGGAGTCCAATGATACAGCACCTTGGTATCGGTGTCCTGCAGGGTGAATTGATACAGGGCCTTGGAAAGCCGGCCGCCAATGCGGATGAGCGGCGGCACCTGCATGTACACCTGGATGCCGGGCACGGTGGCCAGTTTGGGCCGCAATTCCTGGATGATCTGTTCGGCGCTCAGTTTGCGCTCGGACCGGGGCTTGAGCCGCATGAACATGCGCCCGCTGTTGCCCCCCGCGCTGGGCCCGCCCGCGCCAATGGCGGACATGAAGTTTTCCACGTTGGGGTCGGCTGCCACGATCCGGGCCAGCTGCATCTGGTGCTCGCGCATGGCGTCAAACGAGATGTCCTGCGCGGCCTCGGTACTGGCAAAAATCTGGCCGGTATCCTCCACCGGAAAGAAACCTTTGGGGGTAATAATAAACAGCCAGGCCGTGGCGGCCAGAACCAGGAAGAAAACGCCCATGGTGAGGACCTGATGGCGCATCACCACCTGCAGGGTGCGGTCGTACCGGTTCAGCACGCCGTCGAAAAAGCGTTCCGAAAGCATGTACAGGCGGTTGTGTTTGCGGCCGTGTTGCGGCCGGATAAACCGGCTGCACAGCATGGGGGTGAGCGTGAGCGAGACGAACCCGGAAATGAGCACCGCGCAGACAATGGTCACCGCAAATTCATGCAGCAACCGGCCCAGGATGCCACTCATGAACAGAATGGGAATGAACACCGCCGCCAGCGACAGGGTCATGGAAATGATGGTGAAGCCGATTTCGCGCGAGCCCTTGAGGGCTGCGGTGAACGCCGGTTCCCCGGCCTCCATGTGGCGCACAATGTTTTCCAGCATCACAATGGCGTCGTCCACCACGAATCCGACGCACAGGGTAAGCGCCATGAGCGAGAGGTTGTCCAGGCTGTAGCCGAGCAAACTCATGGCCGCGAAGGTGCCGATGATGGACATGGGCAGCGCGAGGCTGGGAATGAGAGTGGCGGAGAGGTTGCGCAGGAACAGGAAGATGACCAGCACCACCAGGCAGACGGTGAGCAGCAGGGTGAACTGCACATCGTTGACCGATTCGCGGATGGATTGCGAGCGGTCGTAGAGCACCTCCAGGTTCATGGCCGCGGGCAGTTGCGCGCGGAACTTGGGCAGCAGTTTCTGGATGGCGTCCACCACTTCCACGGTGTTTTCGCCGGGCTGGCGCTGGATGGCGAGCACCACGGCGCGGGTGTTGTTGTACCAGCTGGCCACCTTGTCATTCTGCACGCTGTCAAACACGCGGCCGAGTTCCTCCAGGCGCACGGGGCTGCCGTTGCGGTAGGCCACAATCAGGGGCCGGAAATCCGCGGCGTCCTTGAGCTGGCCATTGGCTTGCACAGTAAAAGCCTGGTGATGGCCGTAGAGGTTGCCGGTGGGCAGGTTGACGTTGCCAGAACTGATGGCGGACTCCACCTCGTCGATGCCGATGCCCCGCGCGGCGAGCTTGTTGGGGTCCAGTTGCACGCGCACGGCGTATTGTTGCGCGCCGTAAACGGACACCTGGGCCACGCCATTGATCATCGAGATGCGTTGCGCCATCATGGTTTCGCCGTAGTCGTCCACCATGGAGAGCGGCAGGGTGGGGGACGACAGGGCAAGGTACAGCACCGGCGAATCGGCCGGGTTCACTTTGCTGTAGGTGGGCGGCGTGGGCATGCTCGGCGGCAACTGCCGGCTGGCCTTGGCAATGGCCGCCTGCACGTCCTGCGCGGCGGCGTCAATGTTGCGGTCGAGCGTGAACTGGATGGTGATGCTGCACGAGCCGAGCGAGCTCACCGAGGACATGGAATCAATGCCCGCAATGGTGGAGAACTGCTTTTCCAGCGGCGTGGCCACGGACGACGCCATCGTGTCGGGGCTCGCCCCCGGCAGGCCCGCGGAGACCTGGATGGTGGGGTAATCCACGTTGGGCAGGTCGCTGACCGGCAGAAACCGGTAGCCCACCGCGCCAAACAGCAAAATGCCGAGCATGACCAGCGTGGTCATCACCGGCCGGCGGATGAAAAGCTCGGGGATGCTCATGGCTGGGCAGCGACGGCGTTGGTAGCGGTATCGGCCGCGGAAGGCGGGGCAGTTCGGGTGATGGCGCTGCCCGGCTTGAGCCGGAGCTGGCCGTCAGTCACCACCGTTTCCCCGGCGTGCAAGCCGTCGGTCACCTCCGTCAGGCCCGCATGATCGAGGCCGATGGTTACGGGCCGAAGTTCCACGGTTTGATCGGATTTGATGACAAACACGTATTCGCCATTCTGACCGGTCTGGATGGCCTGGCTGGGCACCGCAACCGCATTGGTAAGCTCCGAGAGGGTCAAGGCGACGGTCACGAATTGTCCGGGCCAGAGGGTGTTATCGAGGTTGGAAAACGTGCCCTTCAACTGGATGGTGCCGGTGGTGGGGTCCACCGTGTTGTCCACAAAGGTGAGGTCGCCCTGCGGCGCCGGGCCGATCAGGCCCGCGTAACTGGCGGCGACGGTCAGTTTTTTCTGCCGCATCTCCGCGCGAATTTCCGGCAGATACCGTTCCGGCACGGAGAAGGCCACTTCGATGGGGTGAATCTGGTTGATGATGAGCATGGTGTCATCGGGCGACTTGACGATGTTGCCGGGATACACCTGCTGCGCGCCGGCGATGCCGGTGACGGACGAACGGATGGAAGTGTAGTCGAGGTTCAGGGTGGCGTTGGTGATGGCGGCGGCGTCGGCCAGCACGGTGCTTTGTTGCGCGTCGAGCGTGGCGCGGGCGTTGTCGAAATCTTCCTGCGAGATCAATTGCGTATGAAACAACTTTTCCTGCCGGTCATACTGGAGCTTCACATTTTCCAGTTGGGCGGTGTCGCGGGCGTAATTGGCCTGGGCTTGGGCCAGGGCGGCCTGCGCCGGGCGCGGATCCAGCGTGAACAACAGGTCGCCCGCGTGGACTTCCTGGCCTTCCTTAAAATGCACTTCCAGGAGCTTGCCCGTCACCTGCGAGCGAATGGTGACCTTGGAAGAGGGCACGACGTTGCCAATGCCGGTGACCAGCACCGGCAGGTTGGTGGCCACCGCCGGGGCGGCCAGCACGGGTACCGGAGGGCCGGCGTCACCTTTTTTGGAAACCGCCGCCTCGTTCCCCGCCGGAGAACAGCCCGTGAGGGCAAACAGCGCCAGGGCAAGCAAACTGCCGCCGGTGAGCAGGCCGGTCCGGCCAATATGCGGAATCCGGGCAGGGGAGGAACGACAAAACGGGTGGTGCATATAAATTATTTGTGAGGCCGGGCGCCATTCAGGAACAGGGCCACGGTGCGCTCCGCCAGCTTCCGGTCCAGTTCCCCCTCGGGGAGGAGCAGGTGGCTGCGGATCTGGTGGCTGATGGCGCCGAAAATGCCGTGCATCAGTTCCTTGGCATCGTATTTGGAATCGAATTCTCCGCTGGCCTGGCCCGCGCGGATGATTTCGAGAATCAATTCCCGATAACACCGACGTTTGAAGGGCTGCACGCATTCGGCAGGAACTTCCTCGGGTGCCGCAAACACGGTGGCCAGCACCAGGCGCATCAGGTTCTGGTTTTCCCGGGCCCAGGCGAAAATGGCGGTGCCCACGGCCACCAGTTGCTTTTCGGCGGTTTTCTCCGCGGCGGCGGCTTCCTTCATCCGTTTGAACGATTCCCCATACGCGTAATCCAGAATGGCCCGGAAGAGGCCGGCCTTGTTTTCAAAATAGTAGTAGAGCGTGGGCTTGGAGAGCTGGGCCGCCTGCAAGATGTCCTGCACCGAAGTGCCGGCGTAACCCTTGCGCGCGAAGGTGGCAATAGCGGACTGGAGAATCGCCTGCCGGGCTTCGTTGGGAATATCAACCATACCTACCGAACGGTAGGTATGAGGGGGTGGATTGTCAAGCCGCTTTCGGCGCATGAGGTCAAATTGCGGGGAGGGGCTGACAAGATTGCGCCGGTTTTTGGGGCAGGGATTTTTTGCGGAGCCGCCGGAACATGCCGGGCCACGGCCCCCAGCCTCCGCCTTGCCCCTCCAGAGCCCAGGCGTCGGCGTTAATTCCTGCGAATTGACAATTTAAATCAAACTCCCGCCAAGCTGCGATGAGCACTTGACAGAAGAAAAGGGTGTTCTAGTTTTCAAGTAGCAGCCCCAACAAACCGCAACCTTAACCAGGAGTCTTCAATGGACATTCATCACCCGTTCGTCAGCGAGTTTCCTGAACATCGTGAAGTCATCCGGCATCTGCGGCTCAGTGACAATCAATTCCGGCAGATGTACGAGGAATACCACCAGTTGGATGACGAGATCTGCCGCATCGAGGAGGACATTGAGTTCGCCACCGACCAGCAGATTGACGAGTTAAAGTTCAAACGGGCCAAACTGAAGGACGCGCTCTACTCTTCCGTGCGTCAGAACGCGCCCCTGCGTTAGGCCGGGCCGGGTCAACCGCCCCGAGGCTCCGCCGCTCAGTGCGGCTCGTGGTTGGCTTTTAATTTGTGGGCCTCGGCAATGACCTTCTCCGCCGCCTCGCGCGGCATTTCTTCGTAGTGGCTGAAATCTTCCGTGTGCAGTCCGCGTCCGCCGGTCAGGGACCGCAGGTTGCTGGAATAATGGTACAGCTCCTTGGCGGGCAACTGGGCCTTGATGACCTGGAAGGCGCCGTCGGATTCAATGCCCAAAATCTTGCCGCGCCGCGAGGAGAGATCGCCCATCACCTTGCCCATGCAATCTTCCGGGATCCGGATTTCCACCGTGTTGATCGGTTCCAGCAGGCAGGGCTTGGCGGCGGTGAAGGCCTCCTTGAACGCAAAATATCCGGCAATCTGGAAGGCAATGTCCTTGGAATCCACCGGGTGCATTTTGCCGTCGTAGAAATCCACCTTCAAATCCACCACGCGGCACCCGGCCAGGATGCCCTCGGTGCAGGCCTGCTTCACGCCATGCTCCACCGACGGCACAAACACGCGGTCCACGTTCTGGCCCACGAGTGAGTTGACAAATTCCACGCCGGAGTCCCGCGGCCGGGGTTCGATGCGCATCCAGACCTCGGCAAACTGGCCCGCGCCGCCGGTTTGTTTTTTGTGCCGGTACTTGGATTCGCCCCGGCCCTTGATGGTCTCGCGATAACGCACGCGCGGCTCGGCCAGAGAGACATGCACGTTGAACCGCCGGCGCAGGCGGTCGGCCACCACCTCCAGATGCAGTTCGCCCTGGGCCGAAAGAATGGTCTGGTGCAGTTCCGAATCCACATAGTGCAGGAAGGTGGGATCCTCCTCGTGCAATGCGGCCAGGCCGGAGGCAATTTTATCCTCCTCGCCCTTCACGCCAGCCACCAGCGAGGCATGGATGTTGGGCTTGGGATAAGCCACCTTGGGCAGGGTGACGGCCCGTTTGGGACTGCACAGCGTGTTGCCGGTATGGGTGTCGCGGAGTTTCACCGTCGCGCCGATGTCACCCGGCCCCAAGCTGGGCACGGCCTCGCGATTCTGCCCGTTGAGCACGTACAACTGGCCGATGCGTTCGTTCACCTTGCGGTCGCTGTTGAAAAGGTCCATGCCGGAATTCAACGTGCCGGAATAAATGCGGAAAAAGGACAGCTCGCCAAAGTGCGCCTCGGACATGGTTTTGAACACATAGGCCACCGGGTCGGCATCGGTGAGCGCTACGGCGGTCGGCGTGCCGTCGGCGGCGTGGGCCGCCATCCGCTGCCGATCCACCGGGGAGGATCCATATTTGGCAATGAAATCCAGCAGTCGCGCCACGCCCACGTTGGTTTCGGCAGAGACGCAGAACAGCGGAATGAACAGCTCCTTTTGCACGGCGGCATGGATGCCGGCGCGGAATTCCTCCTCGGTCAGGCCGCCCTGCTCAAAATATTTGTTCATCAATGCGTCATCCGATTCGGCGATGTGCTCGATGAGCTCGCGGTGCAGTTCCTTGACCCGCGCCTCCCAGTCACCGGTGGCGGGGACTTCGGTATATTTGCCGGTGCCGTCGGTCTGGTACGTGACAATTTCGTTGCGCAAGACATCAAGCACCTGGTTGAAGCCCGGCCCGGGATTCACCGGCAGGTTCAACGGGAATACATGCCGGCCAAACCGTTCCTGGGCGGCACGGAGCACGCCGTCGAAATCCACGTTCTCCTTGTCCACGGCGTTCACGACAATCATTTTGGGGATGCCATAACCGGTGGCATACTCCCACACCCGTTCCGTGCCCACGCCGATGCCATGCAGGGCGTGGACCACCACCAGGGCAAAATCGCCCACGCGCAATGCGCCCAGGCCCTCGCTGATGAAATCCAGGTAGCCCGGGGTGTCAATGAGGTTGAACTTTTTGCCCATCCATTCCAGGTGCAGCAGCGAGGCGGATACGGAAATTTGCCGCTGCTTTTCGCTGACATGATAGTCCGAAACCGTGGCGCCGTCCGCGATGTGGCCCATGCGGGAAATGACATCGCCGCAGGCCAGCATGGCTTCCGCCAGCATCGTTTTGCCGGAGGAAGCGTGGCCTACAATGGCGAAGTTGCGAATGTCTGCCGGTGCGTAGTTTTTCATAAACGAATCCCTTTCCGTGACCCAAATGAAAAACGCGGCTGAGGTGGCAGCCGCGTCGTTTGCGAGATTATAACCCAGCCTTGTGAAGGGACCTCCACGGGGAGTGTGGGCCGGGCTTTCATACCGTCCCCGTTATAGCGCAAGCTTCCGGCGGAGGGAAAGCAAACTCTTTGGCATTCTTGCTACAAATCTTGCTGTGTAAAAAAACGGGAGCGCCGGCGGCGGCGGTGGAAAAACCGGAAACTTGCGGGAATCGCCACTTTGGCGCACCCTGTGTTCATGCTGCCGGACGAGCAAGCCAGCCCCGAACAGATTGCGGTGTTCCGCCGGATGACGCCGGAGCAACGCTGGCAGGCGGCATCCCGGTTGTACTGGACCTTGCGCCGGCACAAGACCGCCTTCCTGGCCCAACAGCATCCGGACTGGCCCGAAGCCCGGATTGCCGCGGAGGTGCGCCGCATCTTTTCTCATGCCCGAACCTGATTTGATTGAATTGTTCGTGCAACCGTTGAACCGGTTGGGAATCCGCTACCTTGTCAGTGGCAGCGTTGCGGCCATGCTTTATGGGGAGCCGCGAGTGACTCACGATATTGACTTCGTTGTTTTCTTGCGTTCTGAGGACGTGGCTCATCTGGCCGGGGCTTTTCCCGCACCGGAATTTTATGTTCCGCCCGCGTCAGTCATTGTGGCGGAAATGACCCGTGACCGGCGCGGTCACTTCAATCTCATTCACAGCGACTCCGGGCTGAAGGCCGATTTCTACACCGCCAACCGCGACGAACTCCACGCCTGGGCCTTTCGTCACGCCCGGCATTATGCCATCGGGGAAATTTCCGTTGCGCTTGCCCCGCCGGAGTATGTCATTGTGCGCAAACTCGAATATCATCGCGAAGGCGGCTCGGAAAAGCATCTGCGCGACATCCGGGCCATGCTTGCCATTTCCGGCGATCTGCTGGACCGCCCCGTGCTTGCGGAATGGATTCGCCGGCGGGACTTGGAAGTCGAATGGCAGCGGGTAACGGATTTGACGGTTTGACCTTTTCGGCGGAGGCGTTAAATGAGGCGAATTTCCAGCGGAGGGAAAGCAAACTCTTTGGCATTCTGGCGACAAATCTTGCCATGAAAAAACCCCGCGCGGCAGGGGCCGGGCGGGGGTGAAGCCGGACGTTGCGTTCCGGGAAATTATTCTTCCACAAACTTGAGCACGCGGCTTTTCTGCGAACGCTTGCGCTTGTTTTCGTCCAGCTCCTTTTTGCGCAGCCGCAGGCTTTTTGGCGTGGCTTCCACGAATTCGTCCACGTCAATGTATTCCAGCGCGCGTTCGAGCGAGAGCTTGAGCGGCGGGGCCAGTTGGATGCCCTTGCCGTCGCCCTGCGAGCGCATGTTGGTGAGGCGCTTTTCCTTGACGGGGTTGACGGGGATGTCGTTTTCGCGGGCGTTTTCCCCCACGATCATGCCGACGTACACGGCGTCGCCGGGTTCGACCATCAGCCGGCCGCGTTCCTGCACCATGTTCAGGGCGTAGCTGGTAGCTTCGCCGGAGTCCATGCTGACCAGGGAGCCGTTTTTGCGCGCGGCAATTTCGCCACAGTCGGGACCGTACTCATGGAACAGATGGCTCATCACGCCCATGCCCTTGGTGGAGTTGACGAGGTCGGTTTCAAAACCGATGAGGCCGCGCATGGGCACCAGGGCTTCCACGGAAACCTGGTTGCCGACATGGTTCATGTTTGTGATCTGCGCCTTGCGGTTGGAGAGGTTCTCCATGATTGTGCCCAGGCAGTCATTCGGGATTTCCACGAACAGCTTCTCGATGGGTTCGAGCGGGTTGCCATTCGCATCCTTTTTCCACAGCACTTCCGGGCGGGAAACGAGGACTTCGTGGCCTTCGCGGCGCATCTGCTCCACGAGAATGGCAATCTGCATTTCGCCGCGGCCGCTGACCGCGAAAACCTTGGGATCGCTGGTCTGGGCGATGCGGAGCGCCACGTTGGTGCGGATCTCCTTCACCAGCCGCTCCCAGATGTGCCGGGCGGTCACCAGTTTGCCGTCCTGGCCGGCGAGCGGACCGTCGTTCACGGCGAATTCCATCTGGATGGTGGGCGGATCAATGGGGATGTAGGGCAGGGCGGGGCGGGCCTCGCTGTCGCAAATCGTTTCGCCGATGAACACGTCCTCGAAGCCGGTGATGCCGATGATGTCGCCGGCATGGGCTTCCTGCACCTCGATGCGTTTCATGCCCTCGAAGTGGTAGAGCATGGTGATTTTGCCCTTGGAGATATTGCCGTTGCCGTGGCGGCAGATGGCGGGGTCCCCCACCTTGACCTTGCCTTCGTAGATTTTGCCGAACGCAATGCGGCCCAGATAATCACTGTAATCCAGGTTGGCGACGAGCAGCTGGAAACCGTCGCCGGCCTTGGCGCGCGGCGGGGGGATGTGTTTGACGATGGCATCAAAGAGCGGCTCCATGGTGCCCGTGACATGTTCCAGTTCCGTCTTGGCGTACCCGGCCTTCGCCGAGCAGTAGATGAAGGGGAAATCCAGCTGCTCGTCCGTGGCGTTCAAGGACATGAACAGCTCAAACACCTGGTCCAGCACCTTCTTGGGATTGGCGTTCTCGCGGTCAATCTTGTTGATGACCACAATGGGCTTGGCTCCGGCTTCCAGGGCCTTGCGCAGCACGAACCGGGTTTGCGCCTGCGGACCTTCGGCGGAGTCCACCACCAGCAACACGCCGTCAATCATGTTCATGATGCGCTCCACTTCGCCGCCGAAATCGGCGTGTCCGGGAGTGTCCACGATGTTGATGTGGTAATTCTTGTATTTGAACGCGGCGTTCTTGGCCCGGATGGTGATGCCCTTTTCCTTTTCCAGGTCCATCGAATCCATCAGCCGTTCTTCGGAGGATTCGTGCTGGTTGGCGCGGAAGGTGCCGGATTGTTTCAGAAGACAATCCACCAGCGTGGTTTTGCCGTGGTCCACGTGCGCGATGATCGCGATGTTTCGAATATGCTGCATATCGTAAATAACCGGTTCACTCACGCTCCTCAAAATACCAGCCGCGACAAGAGGGCGCGAATGGGAAAGGGACGGCGGAATATGCCGGGCCGGAAAGGATGCGGATTTGCCGCCAAAGGTCAAGCAAAGCATTTGCCTGAAAATATTCAGACCAACCTGCTGCGAGCTGATGGAAAATCCTGGAAAACGGGCGGTTACCGGGCTTTCGCGGGATAAAACCGTGCAAATTGTCGGTTTTATGGCTAATTTCCCGCGTGCCTCGGCCGCAGAAACTGAATCTGGCCCGTCGTCGGAAGCCCCCGGGCCGCGATTATAGCGGCCTGGTGACCTTGCTTTGCCTGCTGCTGGTTGGTGGCCT
>DATJIU010000029.1:0-8149 GCA_035492855.1 Dongiaceae bacterium
TCCATTCGGACATCCTGCCTTCCTCGTAGTCCTCACGCTTCCTTACTCAGCGCCCGGAGCTGATATTCGCTCCGGGCGTTTTTTATTTCTCCCATCATTCGCTCCATTCACGGCCGCCCTCCCCCCGCCACTAACTGTGCCAAACCTGTGTACACACCCAAGGCACCGCAACGTGAAATCAACGCTTTTTCCCCCATTTATTCAGCGGATTCCGCATCTGATATCCGAAAATGCATCTTGGCATTCTGCCTGCTTAATTTCCATTGCGGTCTGCGCCGAACAATAAGTGAACGCCCGTTGTAATCATATAAACCTGTTTGGTGATCAGTTCACGCCGCGAGACAACCGAAAAAACCGTTATGAAAATCAAAAATACCCGTAAATCCGGCTTCACGCTCGTGGAAATCATGATCGTGGTGGCCATCATCGGCCTCCTGGCCGCCATCGCCATCCCGAACTTCGTTCGGGCGCGCAATACTGCCCAGAAAAACACCTGCATCAACAACCTCCGCCAAATTGACGGCGCGAAGCAGCAGTGGGCTCTGGAAAACAAGAAGAACGACACCGACAGCCCGTCCAGCACCGAAGTGGGAAATTACCTCAAGAATAATGTATTCCCCAGCTGCCCCTCCAGCGGCAATTACACCGTCAACGCGGTGAACACCGACCCGACCTGCAGCAAGTCGGCGGAAGGCCACGTCCTGCCTTCCTCGTAGTCCTCACGCTTCCTTACTCAAAGCGCCCGAAGTTGCTTCGCTTCGGGCGCTTTTTGTTTTCCGATACTGCGGCCATTGCCCTCGGCGCCCGGGGCTCATCTTGATCAGATCCGGGCAACACTGCTCCTCCGGTCACTGCCCCCGCCCTTGGCTACCCTTGCAAATCTGTTGACCTGCCCCGGCTTTGGGGCCAAATTATCCTCACACATTTAACCATAACCTCACCCTTACAAGCACCTGTGGAAACCAAAAGACTCGTAGAAAAAGATCCCGCGCCCAAAAAAGATGATCTCATCGTAATCACCGGCGGCGGCGGTTTCATTGGCGGCAATCTCGCAAAATATTTCCGGGCCAAGGGCTTCACCAACATCAGGGCGGTGGACAAAAAGCCGCTGTACGAATGGTATCTGCGCGTCCCCGGTGTCGAGACGCTCTGCCTGGATGTGAGCCTGGAAGCCAACTGCAAGCGCGCCTGCGAAGGGGCCGTGGAAGTTTACAATCTCGCCGCCGACATGGGCGGCATGGGCTTCATCGAACGCTTCCGCGTGGAATGCCTCCGCTCCATCCTCATCAACACCCACATGGTGGAAGCCGCTTACAATGCCGGCGTGCGTCGTTACTTCTATTCCAGTTCCGCCTGCGCCTACAACACTCTCCTGCAAAAGGACCCGAAAGTGCGCGCGCTCAAGGAATCCGATGCCTACCCTGCCATGGCCGAACGCGGTTACGGCTGGGAAAAGCTCGTCAGCGAAATGTTCTGCGAGGAATACTGGCACGAACGCGGCATGAAGACCTTCATCGCCCGCTTCCACAACGTGTACGGCCCGAACGGCACCTGGGACGGCGGCCGCGAAAAGGCGCCCGCCGCCATCTGCCGCAAGGTCATTGAAGCCATTGATAAAAACGACCTGCGCATCAGCATCTGGGGCACCGGCGAACAGACCCGCAGTTTCATGTACATTGATGATTGCGTGAAGGGCATCGACATGATTACCCATTGCGATGACCTGATCGCCACCCCCATCAACTTGGGCTCCAGCGAGCTGGTATCCATCAACACACTGGTGTCCAAGGTGGAGAAGATTGCCGGCGTGAAGCTGGAACGCTCCTATCAGCTCGACGCTCCCAAAGGTGTGGCCGGCCGCAACTCCGACAACACCTTCATCAAAAAAGTCCTCAAGTGGGAACCCAACACCACCCTCGACAAGGGCCTCGCCGCCACCTACAAGTGGATTGGCGAACAGTATAAAGCCCGCAAAAAGGGCCGCCGCGTGGTGGAATAAAGCTGTAGCAAAATTATCGAAAGCCAAACCACCGGCCCCATGGCCGGTGGTTTTTTCGTTGAATCGTTCAGCGCATATCCAGAGCAGCCTACGGTTTCACGACGCGGTAGAACCAGCCGGGGTCGCTCGTGATGGGAATCTGCAATTCCAGGAAGTTGTCCGGCCCCACCGTATTGGTCGCCATACTGGTCCAATCCACCAGATTGCTCGAATCTTGAATCCAATACGTCGCTCCATTCGTTCCGGGAAAGATCACGTCCAACATCCCATTGGTCACCCCATCGAGACTCAGCGAATTCCAATGGTATGCCTTGAAATTCACCCCCACCTGATCGGGGCCTACTGTCACCATCCGGTTCGTGGGCATGAACAAATAGTCTGGCGAGGCGGGCGTCACCGCATAGGTGCCCGCTGCCAGTCCTTCCAGCCGATACACCCCGTTGGTGGTGGACCCCGAGTTGGTATCCGCACCCACCGCAACCTCATCCACCAACGTCGGTCCCGTGATGCGCCCGGTGATCATAAACGGCGGCGAAGATTCAAATGCGCCAATGTCGGGAGCGCTCCCATAGGGCCGGGCATGTCCCCGCTGGTCGGTGGCCGGGTAATTCACCGGATCGCCGGCATCAATGGCCGGGCTGCCTGCGAGCAGCGGCAGCGTGGGTGTGGGCCCGCCGTAATCCCCCAGCGGCCCCAGCACGGGATCGGTATCATTCAGGCTGCCCGCCGCGCTAAAGTTGCAACTCGCGTCCGAGCTTAGGTTGTGGCCCAAATCATTCACCGTCCCGAAGCAGTTGCTGCCGGGAGTGTTGGTGGCCAGGATCACGTTCACCAAATTCACCGTACCATTGGTGGCACAAATGCCGCCCCCAAAGCCAGTACCCGGGGACTGGCTGGCCCCGCCCACCGCCTGGTTCCCATAGAGCGTGCAACTGGCCAAATTCAGGGTGGCCCCGGCGCAAAACAAAGCGCCTCCATAAGCATCACCACCCTTGTCAGGATAAAAGGGATCGACCGCAGCTCCCGCAGCGATATTTCCCGCCAGGGTGGTATTCGTCAAAGCGCAATTGGTTTGGGCGTAGATCGCCCCCCCCGACACCTCCCCGCCACCTAGGTAATTGAACACTTGCGCCGCATTCCCGGTGAAAGTTGAGCCTTGCACCGTCAGGTCGGCGCTACTGTAAATGGCGCCTCCATGGCCTTCGCCGGTGTACTCGTAGCCGATGACGAGATTGGTTTGAAACAGGCTTTGCGTCACCAGCAAACTACCCGAGTTCCACACAGCCCCCCCTTCAGATTTGCCCCCAGCCATTCCCCCCTGTTCGGTTTCAGTCTGGTTTCCCCAAAACCGGCAGGTGGTCAGTTGCATTTGCCCTCCGTTGAACACCGCACCGCCCTGGCTGTCTCCGGACGTGTGCCCTCCGCTGGCTGCTCCCCCCTGCGCTTCATTGTTCCCAAATTCGGCCCCCACCAGGGCTACCACGCCGCTCGAATTGTAGATCGCGCCACCGGCGGTCATGCTCCCACTCACGAACCTGGTCGGGGATACCGGGGTGCTGACAGTGTTGGATGCGAAGCGCCCCGCAATCACGGTCAAATTGCCCGCATCGGCAAATAAGGCACCTCCTTCCGCCACTCCAGACTGTCCATAATTTGCGGGCCCATCATACATAAAATATCCGTCCTGCGGGCCCGTCCCCCCGATAGCTTGATTGGCTTGAAACTCACAGTGGTCCAACACTGCGGTGCCACCTGCCATGTAGAATACTCCGCCGGCGGCATCCCCACCCGTCTCGCCCGGACCCGAATTCCGCGTGGTATTGGTGCCGCCGTTGCCCCCCCGCGCCAAGTTCCCCGCAAATTCCGTGTTGGTGGCGTTAAAATACCCGCTCTCCAGATAGATGGCCCCGCCTTGGCCCGTCCCGCCGCTGCCATAGCTGCCTCCCGTCCAACCGGCGCCACCGTACACCGTATTGGTCCACACTTTGCAATCCACGAGATTTAACGTTCCGTTGGTGATGGCCACCGCCCCGCCGCCAGCGTTTTCTCCCGTGCCGCCGGGGCCACTGGTCGCGCCCGCCACCCGTCCGTTTGCCAAAATCAATCCTTTCAGGGTCAGCGTGACTTCGGGACCAACATTAAACAGCCGCACCGCATCATTCCCGCTGAGCGTCACCGCATGTCCAGTCCCATCCAGCGTCGTGTCCATTGTTACCGTGATGGGGTTGGTCAACCCCACACTGCCATCCGCGCCAAATGCAATCATCCCACCCGCGGCCATCGCCGACCGCAAATCCGCGTCCGTCAGATTGGTGATGGTTTGCCCGCCCGTATCGTCATCCACAATCGTCAACGTCGCCGCGTCTGGCGCGTCCACCACTGTTCCCACGGGGTCGTGCAAACTCAACTGCACGGTTTCATCCGCCTCCGGCGTAGTGTCCGGCAGGATGATGATCCCCACGCTTTGAGCCATCTCCCCATCCGCAAAATTCACCATCACGTTCGTGCTGATAAAGTCCACCCCGTCCGTGGCCGTCCCGGCCGCCGCTGTAAACCCAACCGAAACCGGGCTGCTCACCCCGGTACGCTCCAACTGGATGACCGCAATGCCCGTTTGTTCACCCACCAAATAATTGGTTGCGGCAAAATGCACCGCGCTCGGCTGCAGGGGATCCACCGCGCCTTCAAACGCCCCGATGTCCGCGGCCACACCTTGGGGCCGGGGGACACCCCGCTGATCGGTGGCCGGCGCGGTCGCGGTATCGGCGGCATCCAGCGCCGGGCTGCCCGGGCGCAGGGCAAACGTGAGCGTCGGCCCGCCGTTGTTGGTCAACGCCCCCAACATCGGATCGGTGTTCTTGAGACTGGTGGCATTGGTCAGGGCAGCACTGGCATCCGTGCTCAAATTATGGCCCAGATCTACGATGGTTTTGACACCGTCACCCCCAACCGTATCGGCCACAATGCAATTCGCCAGGTACACCCGGTTCTGCTCGATGCCGTTCAGAACATGATCCACCGCGCCATTCGTGTTGCCCCCAAAGGTACAATTCACAATGCTGACCGGGTTGGCCAGCGACAGGTCAATCCATATGGCCCCACCGCTATCCGGGGCAGCCGCTGAATTGTTGGCAAAAGTGCAATTGGTGATGGCAATGTTGCCGGTGCCGGTGTCACCAACCCCGCAACTGAGAACGCCACCCAACATGGCGCGATTGTTTATAAATGTGCTGCCCGAAATCTGCAGGCGGGTTCCCGCATGGCTGATCGCCCCCCCAGCCCCAACAAAGGTGCCGCCCGTGGCAATATTATTGGAAAAGGTACAATCGGCGATGATGGTGATCCCGGAATTTATTAAGGCCCCTCCCAATTTGCCAAAATCGGCATCGGCATAACCATCGGCCACCGTCAGCCGTTTGAGGGTCAGACTCACCCCGGCACTCACGTTGAAAATCTGGTTGGTTCCCCCGCCGCTGATGGTGACGTGATGACCCGTGCCATCAATCACGGTATCACTGGCAATGCTCAGCCCGTTGGTCAGCGTGATCGTCCCGTCACCGGCAAACGTCACCGTGCCGCCGCCCGCCAATGCCGTCCGCAGTGCCGCATCCGTATTGCCCGTCACTACACCTCCGGCCCGGACTGGGGATGGCATTATCCCGCAAATTCCAACAAGACCAATAAACAGAAAAAGTTTTCCCAGCCCAACGACCTTCCGTGTTTTCATAAGCAGCGAAATTTGAGGATTACAGTCTACCCTAGCACGCAATTGCACCCTTGCAAGCGCGTAACCTTAATATAATTACAATTAAGACACTCCAATTATTTGTAACTTATAATCTACAAATCCGTCACGACGCGCCCTCCCTTTGCTTCATAAAAATCACAATTCAGTCCCGCCCCAATCCGGCAAAATTTGGTTTCGACCTTCCCCGCGTTCCTCATTAAGTTTGCGGTCCGATGTCTGCCGCCGCCCAACTCACGCCCATGATGGCCCAGTATCGCCGCATCAAGGGCGAACTGCCGCCGGACGCCTTGCTGCTGTTCCGGCTGGGCGATTTCTATGAGATGTTTTTTGAGGACGCCCAGGCCGGCGCACAACTGCTCAACCTCGCGCTGACCAGCCGCAATGGCATCCCCATGTGCGGCCTGCCCTATCACGCGGCCAATAATTACATCGCCCGCATCCTCAAGGCCGGGCGCAAGGTGGCCATTTGCGACCAGACCGAGGAAGCCAAGCCCGGCAAACTCGTCAACCGCGAGGTCACCCAGATTCTTTCTCCCGCCACGCATTTCGATGACCGCATGCTGGTGGCCGAGCGCAACAACTTCCTCGCCGCCGTTTATCCCGGCGGCAAGATTTTTGGCCTCGCGCTGGTGGACCTCACCACCGGCGATTTTCTCACCACCGAACTGGCATCCGAGCCCGCCCTGCTCGCCGAACTGGAACGGCTGCGCCCGGCGGAAATCATCCTGCCCAGCGAAACCACCGCGCTGCGCGATTTCCTGCGCGATGCCTTCAAGATCGTCAATTACTACGACGGCTGGGTGTTCGCCCCGGAAACCGCCTTCTACACGTTGCGCGACCATTTCAAGGTGGCGGCGCTGGATGGCTTCGGGCTCAAGGACCGTTCCGCCGCGGTCGGCGCCGCCGGGGCCGCGCTGCATTACCTCACCCAGCACCTGCGGCGCGACGTCAAACACCTCACCCGGCTGTCGTTTTACCGGCACGACGACTTTCTGACGCTGGACCAGACCACGCTGCGGCACCTGGAAATCCTCGAGCCGCTGCACGCGGACGCGCCGCGGCAATCCACGCTATACGGCGCCTCCAACCGCACCGTCACGCCCATGGGCGCGCGCCTGTTGCGCGGCTGGCTCTCCCAACCGCTCGCGGCCGTCACGCCCATCCGCCGCCGGCAGGAAGCCGTGCAAACATTCATCGAAAACTCCACGCCGCTCGACACCTTTCGCGCCCAGTTAGGCAACGTGCGCGACTTGGAACGCACCCTGGGCCGGCTGAGCACCGGCAGCGGCAACGCCCGCGACCTCGGAGCGCTGCGCCAGGCCCTCGAACAAGTTCCCACGTTGCGCCAAACTTTGGATTCAGTGGGGCGAGCGTCCTCGCAAGCCGAATCGTTGATGCCACCCGACCCTGCGGCTCGCGAAAACGCTTCCACCTCCTTGCTTGCCGACCTCACTGCCCAACTCACGGAACTGCCTGAACTCGTCGCCTTCATTGCCCGCGCCATTGTGGATGAACCGCCGCTCGCGGTGAAGGAAGGCGGCCTGATCCGCGATGGTTTCAGTCCGGAACTGGATGAACTGCGTTCCGCCCAGCGCGGCGGCAAGGACTGGATCGCCAAATTGCAGGCGGATGAAGTCACCCGCACCGGCATTCCCTCGCTCAAGGTGCGGTTCAACTCCGTGTTCGGTTACTACATCGAGGTCACCAAGGCGAATCTCGACAAGGTGCCGCCGCATTACACCCGCAAGCAGACCGTGGCCAACGGCGAACGCTTCATCACGCCCGAGTTGAAAGACATGGAGGGCAAAATCCTCGGCGCGGAGGAACGCAGCGTGAAGCTGGAATACGAATTGTTCCAGCACGTCCGCGAGCAGGTGCTCGGGCAGATGCAGGCCATCCAGCAAACCGCCGCGGCGCTCGCGCAACTGGACGTGCTGGCCGCCTTTGCCGAAACCGCGCGCCTCCACAATTATTGCCGGCCGGAAGTCGGCGCTGCCGGCGTCCTTGAGATTCGCGATGGCCGCCACCCCGTGCTGGAACAACAGCTCGTCGAGGAACGTTTCGTGCCCAACGACACCGCGCTCGCCGGCAGCAAAGGAGACGCACCTGCTCCCGCCGTGGCTGCAACGTTTGATAACGGGTCAGCCGATTCCCCACTCCGCACTCCGCACTCCGCACTTCCCCAAATCGCGCTCATCACCGGGCCGAACATGGCGGGCAAATCCACCTACATCCGGCAGGTGGCGCTGCTGGTGTTGCTGGCGCACACCGGCAGCTTTGTGCCTGCCGCCGCGGCGCGCATTGATTTGGTGGACCGCATTTTCACCCGCATCGGCGCCAGCGACGACCTCGCGCGCGGGCAATCCACGTTCATGGTGGAGATGAGCGAAACCGCCAACATC
>DATJIU010000030.1:0-3822 GCA_035492855.1 Dongiaceae bacterium
AACCATTGCCACCGCCGGCGGTTTCCGCTGAGCCGCGCGTCGCGAACGTCCAGCCCAAGATATAGGGTGCAGCCTGTGACTGCACTGACCGGCCAGAAGTGTAGCGTCCGGCCTGGGGCCGGAGTCCAATTAGGGTGGGGAACCAGCCGCCGGGTAGTGGGATGAAGTGCTCCCCGCGCCCGGCGGCAATTTTTTTCCAAATGGAGATAATTAAATGGGCCTGCGTCCGGCCGCCTTTGTTTTGCCGCACCCCGCACCTGGCAACCGCAGCTTCAGCGTAACTTCAAAATGTGATAGCCCTCAGCATCTGCCGGCAGGTGGCTCAACTGGTTCAGCGACAGCTGGCGCACTATTTCGCCATCCCGCCACACCTGAATGGCGCGGACATTCAGCGGGCTGCCATCACCGATTTTGATGAAGTTCAACACATAAGTACTGCAACCGCGCGGCAGCGAGGGAACGGTGAACGTGACGCGTCCATCGGCAGCCACAGGCACCGGCGGTGCATCTGCCACGTGGACGACGTAATTCGTCGGCGCGGCGGCCTGAATCTGGAGCTTCTGCTGGGACGGCATATTGCAGGGTTGAAGATGGTAAGCGCAGCCACACAAGCAGAAACCGCACACCGCGCTCCCGATTGTCCGGGCAGGTCGAAAGCCGGCCTGCTGCATGCCTAACCACAGATTTTGAGCCCACTGCTTCATCGTTTGCGCTAAGAGCCCATTTCCTGGAACTAAAACTCCCAGGCTCCTCCATGAAACCATCCGGCCCAAAATCGGCAATCATAAAAGATTTGCTGGACTCATTTTCCGGGCTTTCGCACCGTCCGGCTGGCCCAGTCCTGCGGCCCGATGATAAAACCCAAAATCTCGGGTGCCGCTGCCGGCGTGGGCCCGGGAAAGGTCAGGATCAATACGTCCGGCGCTCCCATGCGGTAAGTGCCCGATACGGTGTTACCCTTACGGGTGAGTTGCGCCGTCCCATCCTTGGCCAGTACGAGACGCTGGTCCGTACCCGCCACCGTCCAGCGCCCCACAATGCGGTGATGCGGAGGCGCGGCGCAGCCAAGGACCGCCAGCAAACTGACAAACACGAAATAGCGCATGGCTGACATATGTTTGTTTTATTGCGTGGGTTTGGTTGTATCTATTGAAAAGCGCGTGCGCAAAATCCAGCGCGTGGCGCGGAATGTCATGAGCGCGAACGCGGCGCCGAGCAGAAAGAACGCGATCGCCAGAAACAGGGCAAATCCAAATCGCACCCCATTTTCGTCGATCACCGCAGATAAACCCGCCAGAAAGGCCAGCGTCATGGCTGGGGCATAGGCCGGGCCAAGGAGCGACAGTCGTCGTTGCGGCGCCAACGCGACCTGTTCAAACAGCCCGCATGCCAGCCCCCAGCCGGCAGCGCCTGCAGCCGCCAGCAGGAGCAAGGATAATGTGGTGGCGGAAGCGAGGAGCATGAAAGTTACGTATGAAGGCCGAACCGAGTGCGATCCTCTCGATTAACAAATTCTCCTGGATAAGAGGTCGGTAGCTCGCGGTACAGGGTTGTTAGGGCAAAAACTCGTATACGGTATTTGGATTATGGCCGAACAGCCGGTTGGAAAACTCCATGCCAATTTTTGCCGCCTGGGCCTCTGAAGTGCCCACATTCACGCGGAGCACCGGATATTCGCCGGAGTAGCTGGTATCAATAACCGGCAAATCCAATCCCCCTGCAACGCTGCGAAAATTCGCTGCCCGGGCCTTTTTCGCTGGCGTGGTCAGCTCGTAATCCAGATAAAACGTGCCACCCTCATGCACGAAGTAAAGCGCATCTTCATCGCACGTGCAGAAGCCGAGAAAGGCCTTCGGGTCATTGTCCTGCTGCTTCAACCTTGCCAGCCGCTGCGGCAATCCCGCCAGGGTGCCGGACTCCGCTACCCGCGAGCGCAGCAACAGCACGCCGGCCACGATGCCGACTGCCATTACTCCGCCGATGATGACGGCGGTTCTCATTTTTTACCTGGGCGAATACCGGGCATCAGAAATTGCTCATTGTCGGCTCCGGTCTCGGCTTAACCCATACTTATGCAAGATCCAAAATAAAATACCGGAAATCAACGGCCAAACCAGCCAGAATGCTACGAGATAATGAAACCGCACTACCTGAAGCTGTTCCCAAGTCCACCCCGGGAGCAGGGTGTCGCCAGCGTTCGCGTGTGAATGGATGTCCGTCCAATAGCTGCCAAATCCGATATCCCAGCAATGGAATGCTTTGTCTTCGATGCAAATCGCCCAAGTAATCATTGTGACTGCCCCGGCTGCTATCGCGCCCAATAACACTGAAGCAGCCATCCCCAAAAAAAAGCGAAAGGGTTGCAATCGGTATTGCCTTTCCTGCCGGGCTAAGTCGTGACTTTTCATACCTGGTTCGGCAATGGTTTGTCCGGCCGCTTGCTACAGTAGGAACAGGTCGCATCACCGCATTGGCGCTCCAGCCAGAGGTTGCATGTTGGGCAGAAATAAGCGTCGTAATCTTCGTGATAAATGCGCGCGGCGCCGCAGTGGCCGCAGGAGACGTCATCAATCCATCCCGGCACACTAATATCGCCGATGAGCACCATCCCATTCGCGGAATCTTCGGTGATGGATTTTTTCATAAAGATGTTTGATTCGCCTCACTTGGAGCCGCGCCCATCCCGGAATAGCAATAACTCAACCAAACCGCACAATCCAATTCCAATCGTGTACGCCAGCAGGTCGGCCCAGGCAAAAGTTGAGCCCAGCACCAGATGGCCCATGGTGGTGGCGCGAATGTCGTTGATCCACGCGGCTTGATAAAGTTGGCTGAATTCATCCAGGTACGCCAGGGCCAGCGCCGTCGCGGTCACCCGGCGCACCGATGCGGACGGAACCACAAAGGCTACCAGCCAATACACCATTTGCGCCCACAGGGCGTCGCCCGGGTATTTGCCCAGCGCCGCCGGCAACAACCCCGGCCAGTGGCGCGAAGCCAGCCCCGCCGCCATAGTGAGTGTTACCGCACCTGCCAGATAAATCTGGCGGCGTTGTCTGCTCGCCGAAAATATCATGGCGGCGCTTTGACGCCCCACAGCCGCAACCAGGCGCGCAGGGGGCGGCCCGCAGTGGGGCTTCTCCCCAGTGGCGCCAGCGGGGCATAGATTTTGTCCGCGAATTGGGGACTCCAGCGGGTGACCGGTCCGGTGCTCAACAGGTAGGCCAGCGGCAGCATGGCGACGAGCAATAGAATATACGCGATGCTGGTTTTGACGCCGGACCGCGGGGAATCGCGCATGCGCCGCAATATAATCCAACGCTCCGGCAAGGCAATGGTCGCGTGCCGGCTGCGCCAGCCAAAAATTCACCTTGCCTGCGGAGCGTTCCGGCGCGAGGTTTGGCCCGGAGTCGCAGGCGGGGTTGACCTGATTCATGAGTTCCAACCCAACCGTTCGGCGCGCCTTCGCGCCCGGCAAACGAAAGACATGGTATGAAAAGATCCCTCGCCATTATTCTGGCCGCCGGCACCCTGCTGCTGGCCGGCGGTTGCGCCACCCATTGCGGCACCTCGGGCGTCGCCCGTTGGGAGTATAAAACTTTCCGCGAATCGCCCACCGCCCTGCCGGAGTTTGAGACGGAATTAAACAAACTGGCAACCCAAGGCTGGACCGTGGACCAAGTCCTGCAAAGAGGCGATTCCCCCTACGTGACCCTGCTCCTGAAACGGCCGAAGCCATAATTCTGTTCCCTCTCGTTACCGAGCCAAGGCCTTGGAGCATCCCGATATAATGGTCTCCGTCCTCTCGGTTAAAATCAGACG
>DATJIU010000031.1:0-14470 GCA_035492855.1 Dongiaceae bacterium
ATGACAAATGGACGTCGTACGCCGTGCCCGCACTGGCCGGACACGGGGATGGTAACCGCACCAATGACGTGCCCTTGCTGCCGGTACGGCAGGACCGCGTGCTGGTGTTGCTGGCGGATCAATTGCTGCAATGCGACACAGAGGATCCGCAGCGGGTGGAAGTTCACGTCCTCCTGACTGCCGCCGCCACCTCCTTGGGGAGCTTTGCCACCATGGTGGCGGCCCCGGATGGGCGGCTGTGGATTGCCGGGACCCGGGGCGCAATCCATTCCTCCAGTTCCTTGCGCAATCTGAAGTCCGACACGCAATGGACGTTTACCTTTGCCCTGCCGGAAGAACTGGAAAACCGCCGGCCCGGCCGGCTGGCGGCAGCGCCGGTGGCTTCCTGGCAGGTCCTGGACTCGGCGGTTGGCGCGGACAATTCATGGTGGCTGGCCACCACCACCGGGTTGCGGTGTGAAAAAACGCCGCTGTGGAAAATCCAGCCCCCGGAAAAGCCGCTCCCCGAATTCACGGATTCCCTGCCGGACCCCTTGATGCTCGAAAATGCGGCCATTCCGGCGCCGCCGGAGGAACTGGGCAGTCCGATCCGCTGGAGCGCTTTGCTGGCCGCCCGCAATGGCGATGTCTGGATTGCCCGGGGCAGTGTCATGGCGTGGTGGCATCGCAACGCCTGGCGGTTGTTTGCCGCCACCAATCAGACCCAGCCGGACAACGTCATCGCCTTCGCCGAAGCT
Source organism: Dongiaceae bacterium (assembly GCA_035492855.1). GTDB lineage: Bacteria > Verrucomicrobiota > Verrucomicrobiia > Limisphaerales > JAFMIX01 > JAFMIX01. The sequence continues at coordinate 738 of DATJIU010000031.1, forward strand.
CCGGACGGGCGGGTGTGGAGCGCCACCCCTGGCACCATCTGGGAATTTGACCGGAACAACTGGACGGTGTTGCGCAGCGGATTTGAACAGATCAACGGCCTGTGCGGCGCCCGCGATGGCACCCTCTGGGTGGCCACCGACCGGGGCGTGTTACGGTTGAGTCATGGCATCTGGATCGCCAACGGTATGGAGGAAGGGCTGCCGACCGCGGTGGTGCAGCGGGTCGCCGAGGATCAGCTTGGACGCATCTGGGCCCTTACCCCGGCGGGTCCCTGCATCTATGACCCGGATGCCGACGTGGACCCGCCCAAGACCTTCATTTTGCCGCTGGCGACGGAAGCGGACAGCTTCCGGGAAGACGTGCCTGTGAGCCTCTTTTTCCGGGGCATGGACAAATGGAAGCTCACCACCCCGGACCGGCTGCTGTTCTCCTACCGGCTGGATGAACGGGAATGGTCCCCCTTTCAACGGGCGCGGGAAGTGATCCTGACCGAACTGCCGGCGGGCCGGCATTATTTTCAGGTGCGCGCCCTGGATCGCAACGGCAATGTGGATCCCGTCCCGGCTCGCTTGGAATTCCTGGTGGCCCTGCCGTGGTACAAGGAGACACGCATCGTTATCATCATGGCCCTCGCACTGGTGGTGGCCCTGGCGCTGACCGGCCTGGCCTCCAACCGGCACCGGCGGCTCAAGCAGAGCTACGCCGTCGTGGCGCAGCAGATTGCGGCCCGCACGCGGGAACTGGAAATGGCCAACCAGGAACTCCTGCACAGCCAGAAGATGAACGCCCTGGGCACGCTGGCCTCGGGCATCGCGCACGATTTCAACAACATCCTCTCCATCATCAAGGGGTCGGCGCAAATCATGGAGGAAAACCTGGACAATCCGGAGAAGCTGCGCACCCGGCTGGACCGCATCAAGACCATGGTCTCCCAGGGGGCCGGCATTGTGAACGCCATGCTGGGTTTCAGCGGCAGCACTGGCGAGCAGCCGCTGCCCGGCGACCTCAATGCCGTGGTCGGCGACACTGTGCGGCTGCTGGGCGACCGGTTTTTGCACGAGGTGGAAATCAATTTTGAACCCGCGCCCGGCCTGGCGGAATTCCCTATCGTGCGGAATTTGGTGCAGCAAATCCTGTTGAATTTCATTTTTAACGCTGCCGAGGCCACCACCCCGCCCAAACAGGTATGGCTCAGCATCCGGAAGCTGAACCACCTGCCGGAGACCCTGGTGTTGAAGCCCGGCGCGGCCCCCGCTTATGCGGCCGTCTCCGTGCGCGACAATGGCTGCGGCATCGCCCCGGAAAACCTGCCCCGCATCTTTGAGCCCTTCTTCACCACGAAAGCCCTGTCCACCCGGCGTGGCACCGGGCTGGGCCTTTCGATGGTTTATGAACTTGCCAAGAAAATGGAAGCCGGGCTGGCCGTGCGCTCGGTGGCGGGCCGGGGCAGCACCTTTACGCTCATTCTTCCCGTGCGTCAGGATTCTAAAAATGCCAAGCTCTCCCCGTCATGAAAAAGCCGCTCCTGCTCATCGTTGAAGACGACGATTACCAGTATGAGATCTACGAGGACGCGCTGGCCCGGTATGAACTGGTGCGCGTAAAAAACGGCAGCGAGGCCCTCGCCCAGATTCCCCGCCAGCCGCCGCAGGTGCTGATTCTGGATCACGTGCTCTCCGCCGGGGAACTCGGCCTGGATTTTTTGCCGCAGTTCAAGGAGCTGCTGCCGCACGTGCCCATCATCATCGTCTCCGGCGCGCTCGAAGTGCGCCAGCAGATGGCCGCGCTCCAGGGACCGCGTCGCGCCCATTACAGCCTGCCCAAGCCCGTGGACGTCGGCGAATTGCGCCGCACCGTGGAAACCGCCCTGCGCGAATGCGGCGAAACCGAGGTCATCCGGCAGTTCGCCGCCATCGAACGCCTGCAACGCGTGGACGCGGCGGAATTGCTGAGCCGATCCACCGACCGCCTGAGCCGGCAAAATCATATCGTGGAAAAAATTGGCCGGGCCACCGGCCGGCCCAACATCTCCGCCCTCGCCCGGGAATTCAAGGTCGCCCGCCGCACCATCATCCGCGACTTGCAGGAGCTCATCCGGCGCGGCCGGTTGAAACCCGAAGTCTATCCCGAATGGCAGGAGGCTGACGGCGGCGAGAGCGAAGAACCGGCGGAGGAAACCGAAAACTGAACCGGCCGTTTGCTGCGGCCTTCGCCTGGGGCGGTCTGAAGACCGCGCCCCGTTCCTGCATTACGCGAAGCTCAGGGGCTGGAAACCGGCGCCAACATTTGCGGCAACGCCACCCAGCCAAGGGTCGTGGTCGTACCGCCGCCGCCGGTGGCGGTGACGGTAAAATAACCGCCGCCGATGCTGCCCCAGGCTGACGTTGGCACCGTCACAACCATGGGGTTGCTCCCGAGCACCGCGGTGCCCATGGGGAGATAGCTCCCTCCGGCGGTCACCATCCAGAATGCCACGGAAGTGCCCATCGGCACCACCGAACTGTCCACCGCCACGAACAGGTTGCTGGAGGAAATCCCTCCGGGGATGGCGTTGGTGTAGAGATTTGCCAGTGAGACGGAATCTTCTCCGGTCCCGGTCGGTTGCGTCTGCACCTGGGCTTGGGCCGAGCCGGGGTTGACCGGCCCGATCACCGTGTTGCTGCCCGGGTGCAGGTCCACAAAGTCCACCCCCGCCTGGGTCACCGGCACCAAATTGGCGTTGCTGCCGGTCAGCGGATGACCGCCATCGGCGCCATTGGTGGCCCCCGGGGGCAGCCAGCCCAGTTCCCGCGCCATGGCCAAGAACAGGGCGCGTTGCAAATTGGTGGAGGTGATGCTTTCGGGCGTGCCCGACCCGTTGGTAGTCTGGGTGAGCTGAAAAAACTTGATCCGGTCCGGCTCGGTCAAAAGCCCCTGCTGGTGCATTAACAGGGCCGCCAGTTCCTGCATCTGGTTGGTCAGATCGGTAACTTGCCGGCGCAGGGCCAGCAATTCTGCCGTGCGCGATTGCAGCAGTTGCAGCGCGGCATTGCTAACGGCGGCGGAGGAGTGGGGGGTCGCATCCGGAGTGAGCGGCGCCGGGTTGTTGGCGAGCGGACCGGAATGAGCCGGGTTTTCCGTGGCCAATACGGGTGACTTTGGCGTTGCCGGCCGGAAGCTGCCACCGGTCGCCAGGGCGTAAATCAACCAGCCCAGCAGGCAGACGGTGGCCACCGCCCAGCCGCTCCGCCACCAGCAGCGCCACGCGAAGGCGAACCCGGCTTCGGAGCTGCGCCCGCGCGCCAGTTGCTTTTCGATGCGCGTCCAGATTTCCGGCGCCGGACGGCGCCGGGGCACGGTGAGGCTCAGCGCCAGGGCGCCTTCCTGCAATTCCTGCACCAGTTGCCGCAGCTCGGCGGACTGCGCCATCTGCGCCTCGAACTCCCGCCGGCGGGCGGTGGTGAGTTCGCCCAGCACGTAGAGCACGGCATCGTCTTCAGCCTGGTACGCTTCAGCCATGGTAATCTTTCAAAGTTTGGCGCAAGGCCAGCAGGCCGCGCCGGATCCGGGCCTTGATGGTGCCCAAGGGTTCGCCCGCCGCCGCGGCAATTTCCTCGTGCGTCCAGCCCCGGAGAAACGCCAGTTGCAACACCTCACCCTGGGCTTCTGGCAACTGGTGCAGCGCCGCGGTGCAGGCGGCCGCCAGTTCGTCCCGCTCCGGCTGCCGGGTGGCATTGACTTCCATTTCCAGCGAGATGACTTCCTGTTCATACGCCGCCTGTCCGGCATTCCGGCGTGACCGGCTGCGCAACCGGTCCACCGCCCGCCCCCGGGCAATCAGGATCATCCAGGCCACGGGCGAAGCCCGGCCCGGATCGTAATCCGGGGCCCGGCGCCAGACCTGCACAAACACATCCTGCAACACTTCCTGCGCCTCCATCTCGTTGCCCAGCATGCGGACCAGCAACGAATACAGCAGCCCGCTCCGCCGCCGGTACAAGGCGGCGAGCGCGTGCTGGTTTTCCCCGGCAATCAGGGCGAGCAATTGCACATCTTCGCGCACTTCCGCCTCCGGCAGACCGCCGGCCCTGTTTTGCTCGGGAAACCGCATCTTCTGATTTTCAATCGAATTCACGCGCCGCCGTCTCAATCCGTCTCCACTATATCCGCCAGAACCGAAAGTTTGGATGCAGAAATTTGTTATAAAGTGTTAAACGGATGGATGGAGCCGGGGCCGCCGCTGAATCTGTTGCGTTTGGAGTTTCTTCTGCGTTATCGTAACCGAAGCATGATTTCGGAAATCAAATCGGTTCATTTCACCGGCATCGGGGGCACGGCCATGGCTTCCGCGGCGGCGGCGATGCAGGAACGCGGTTTTGCCGTGACCGGTTCGGACCAGAACGTTTATGAGCCGATGGCTTCGTTTTTGGCCGCCAGGAAAATCCCCGTGATGAATGGTTATGTGGAGGCCAACCTCGCCCACAAGCCGGACTTGGTGGTCATTGGCAACGCCATCTCGCGCGGTAACCCCGAGGCCGAATACGTGCTCGATCACAAATTGCGGTACTGCTCATTGCCAGCGTTGCTCGCGGAGTTTTTCATCCACGGCAAGCGCTCGCTTGTGGTCGCCGGCACCCATGGCAAGACCACCACCACGTCGTTGCTCGCCTGGGTGTTTGAACACAACGGCCTCAACCCCAGCTTTCTCATTGGTGGCATCCCCACCAACCTTGGCCAGGGCGCGCGCTTCACCGACAGCGAATGGTTCATCATCGAGGGCGACGAATACGACACCGCATTTTTTGACAAACGCAGCAAATTCATCCATTACCGGCCGGAGGTGGCCATCCTCAACAACCTGGAATTTGACCACGCCGACATTTTTGAAAACCTGCCGGCCATTCAGAAAAGTTTCAGCCACCTCATCCGCCTGGTGCCGCGCAACGGCCTGTTGCTCGGCAATGGCGACGAGCCCAACCTGGCCCCGCTCCTGGAGGTGACGCACTGCCCGGTGAAACGTTTTGGACTTGGTGAAAGCAACGCGGTCCGCGCCTTCAACCTGCAATTCGGCGCCACCGCCACCACGTTTGAAATTCCCAGCTTCAAGTTCCATTTGAACCTGGTGGGCGAACTCAATGTACGCAATGCCCTCGCGGTGGTGGCCGCGGCCAAACACTGCGGGCTCTCCAACAAACAGATTCAGTCCGCATTCGACACTTTCAAGGGCATCAAGCGCCGCATGGAAATTCGCGGCATCGCCGGCGGCATAACGGTGGTGGACGACTTTGGCCATCACCCCACCGCCATCCGCGAAACGCTCAAGGCGCTGCGCATCAAATATCCGCGCGAAAAAATTTGGGCCGTCTTCGAGCCGCGCTCCAACACCACCCGGCGAAAGGTGTTTCAGACCGAAATGGTCAGCGCGTTTGCCGACGCCAACGCCGTGGTGGTGGCGCAGGTGGCCCGGCTCGAACAGCTCGCGCCTGAGGAACGCCTCAATCCGGAGCAACTGATGGCCGATATCCAGGCCTCCGGCAAGGAAGCCGCCTATTTGCCGGATGCCAATGCCATCGTGGCCCACCTCGGCCAGAAAGCCCAGGGAGGCGATGTCATCTGCGTGTTCAGCAACGGCGGTTTCGACGGCATCCACGCCAAGCTGCTCTCCCGGTTGCAAGCCCGGTAACTCTGCCGCCGGCGCAAAACCGGCGGCAGAATTTCACGGTGTCAGGGCAGGACAAAGATGGCCTGGCCCGAGAGCACCGTCTTCCGGTCCGTCAGCCCCGCAGTTTCGATCGGGTTCATGATGATGCCGTTGGCGCCCATCACCGCCGCCTGATGTTTCAGTTGGCGGACTGCCGCATCCATGCGCCGCTGCCGGCTGCCGCGCGCCTTCGCCGTCACCATGCCGATGATTTCATAATGCGCCGGCGCCACCTGGTACAACTGCACCGCCTCGGTCGGCACGGGTTGATGTTGATTGCCGGTGACCACGTGGCTGCCGGAGGCGCAGCCGCTCAGAATGGCCACGGCGGCCAGGGCGGTGAATATGGATGCAATGATTCTTTTTTTCATGGGAATGCTGAGAGTTAAGGGAAGGGTTGTTTAATTTGTCGGAGTTACTGTGCGCACAATCGTCGTGCCGTCACGGGTGGTTTCCACCACCCGGCCCACCGATTGACCGTTGGCGGTGGTGAGGGTTTCCGTCTTGGTGCGGGAACCGGGGGCATTCACCACATCCTTTTCATGGGTGCCGCTCTTGCCGGTGCTCGTGGTATAATCTCCGGTGGTCGTGTGGCCATTCGGGGTTCGGGTCACGGTGGAAGCGGTGCTGATGGTATTTCCGTTCTGCCGGGTGTATTCGCCCGACACCGTGGCGGTGCCGGTGCCTGGACGGGTCACCGCTTTATTCCAGGTGCTGGTCTGACCGTCGAAGCCGGTGCGGCTGCCCGCAATGGTCGTTGTATTCCCGGTATGAGTGGCGCTTTTTTCCACGGTAGCCGTCTGGCCGTTGGCCAGCGTGGTGGTGGTGCTCCGGCTGGCGGTGCCGGTGGTGCGGTCCCACTGTGCGGTGGAAACGCGGCTGCCGGAGCCGGTCGCGGTTTGCCAAGTGGTGTCGCGTTGGCTCGCGCCCGGTTGCCGGGTGATGTTTTGCTGGAACGTGGCGGCATGACCGTTGGGCCCCCGCACGTAACCAATGCGGGTCCGGCTGCCGGCCTGCACGCTGGCAGCGGCCAGCAATACCGCCGTCGCCAGCACCATTTGGGGGAGGAGAGGATTTGTTTTCATAAGCTTCATTATCAATGGGGACACAGATTCCGACATCGCTGTCGTCACTTCCCCATACGTCGGGCGGTGCCGGTTTGTTACAGGGCAATTTTCCTGTAACATTTGTTCCCGTCGCCCCGTATGAATGGTAACTATGAAAACTAGGATTTTTGCCATCTGTCTGGCCGCGGGATTGGGCATCGGCGGGCTGGTCACCTACAACGTCATGGCGGCCGCGCCGGGCGGGCAGGGCATCGCCGGCTCCCGCCGGGCCGCGCTGTTGGAACGGGTCCGGGAAAAACTGCACCTGACCGCCGATCAAGTCACCCAAATCAAAGCGGTGATCCGGGCGGACAAGCCGAATCTGACCGACCTGTTCACGCGCTGGCATGCCGCGCGGGTGGAACTCCGCACTGCCATCCAGGCGGACGACGCCACCGAAGCCACCGTACGGGCCGCCGCCGCCAAGGTGGCGGCAGTGGAGGCTGAAGGCGCCGTGGAACGGATGAAACTGTTCCACCAAATCAGCCCCATGCTCACCGCCGAGCAGCGGACCGAATTCGGACAAATGCAGGGCCAGTGGGATGCGGCCATCAATCATTTATTGGAGCGGGCGGACGGCGCCGCGGGTGAATAATTGATTTGGACTTATGCGCCCCGTTCGGTCATATCCGCTCCGGTGACTGATGACGCCCAACTGCTGGCTCGCATCCGCGCCGGCGCCACCGAGGAATTTGCCGAGGTGGTCCGGCGGCATCAGGATCACATTTTCGCCGTGCTGTACCGGTACGAGCGCGACCCGCACCGGCTGGCGGACCTGGCGCAGGAAACGTTCGTGAAAGCCTGGCGGGCGCTGGATCAGTATGACGGCCGCGCGCCGCTGGAACACTGGCTGACGCGCATTGCCGTGCGCACGGCGCTCGACCACTGGCGCAAGCAGAAACGCCGCCGGGCCGAGGTGGCGTTTGACGAACTGGGCGAAGGCGCGCAGGACTGGCTGGCCGGCGGAGATGACGAAAAAGAGATTGCCGCCGGCACCGCGCGGGAGATTTTGGATGCCGCCCTGAGCCTCCTGTCGCCTGCCGACCGCATGATCATTGTGCTGCAGGAAATCGAGGGGCGCAGCGTGAAAGAGATTGCGGCCCTGATCGGTATCTCCGGCGTGGCGGTGCGGGTGCGGGCATTGCGGGCGCGGGCACGCTTGAAGGCGGCCCTGGAAAAACTGGAACGGAACCAATCATGAACGACTCAGAAATAAACCAACTGCTGGCCGCCGCCCGGAGTGCTACTCCAGCCGCCCCGGCGGCGGGATTCGACCAGGCCGTGTTGCGGGCCATCCGGCGCGAACCGGTGCCCGCGGAGCCCACCCTGACGGAACTATTGAACCGCCTCTTCCCCCGGCTGGCCGGGGCGGCGGTGGTTCTCATCGCCCTGTGCGTCCTGGGCGATTACGCCGCGAGCGCGCATACTCCGGACCTGAACGACAGCCTGGCGCAGATTTCCCAACAATGGCTGCTGCCCGGCAGCGGGCTGTGATATGAAGAAATTCAAACTGGTCCTCCTGATCGCCCTGATATTCGGCGCCGGCTTTGTGGCGGGCATCGTGGCCACGCGCGTTGTGGTGCGGCATTTTGTGCGCCGGGCCATTGAACATCCGGAACTCGTGCAGCTTCAGATTGAGCGCGAGCTGACCTGGAAATTGCATCTGACCCCGGACCAACGCCGGCAGGTCGCGGAAATTCTGACCACCACCCACGGCCAGTTGAAACAACTGCGCTCCGAGGTGCAGCCCCAGTTTGCGGAAATTGTGCACACCGCCGCGACCAACATCAACGCCCTCCTGACCCCGGAGCAACAGGAACGGTTCGATAAATTCCGCGCCGCCCACCGGCAGATTTTCAGTGCGCAATAGCGTTCGCAATCAGCCTTCTTGGGTGCGGACCTGGTGGCGTTGCTGTGAGTGAGGCATTGAATTATCAGCAGGTTTCGCTGGTTCTCCTCGCCCCGCCAAACGGGGAGAGGAATGAGGTGAGGGGCCTGAGCTGAGCAAACCGGACGGACTGAATCTTTAGTGACTTCACATTCCAACAGTGACTCGCGCACTCCCATTTGCTTGATCCTCGCAGACGTGCGTCTCCAACGAATTATTTGCCCCGGGCGTAAAAAATTAAACTCTCCTCACCCCGGCCCTCTCCTCGTATAGCGAGGCGAGGGGGACCAATATCCGCCGCTGGATATTTTTTCACGCCGGCGCCAATCAGCGCCGCTATCAATGGGGCGTTGCAACACCCGCAGCGCCTCGCTGGTCCTCCTCGCCCCGCCCCACGGGGAGAGGAATGAGGTGAGAGCCTGAGGTTATCAAATCGGCTGGCTGAATTTTTTAACGACCCCGCCTGCGGCACGAATCACCTTGGCGAATTCCTTGAGCCGTTTCCTAAAGGGTTCAAGTCTCCTCGTTTTGGCCGAGGCGGGGGAGCCCCGGCAGAGAACGGAATGCAGCTTGCCAAGTTGCTGAAAGAGGAGCAAATACTGGTGCTGAACCTCAACCAAGGCTACAGATGCAAATCCGATTCATCGGGCAGTGGCTGGTCTTGCCCAGCATCATCGCGGCCACTTCCCTCTTTGCGGACGAATCTTCCAATGAAGTTCTCACCGCCCAAAGTTCCTTGCAGAAAATCAAAGCTGAATTGCAGGAACAAGGATTCAAAACGGAGCTGACCCAATTCAATTTTTCGACCGCTTCCTCGTCCCCCGATTGGGAAGAGATTCTAGAGGCCACCACCCCCGACCGGGGCAGTGTCCGTGCCGTCAACGATCCTCTGGATCATCCCGAGCTAATGGAAACGACTGGGTCTGACCGGGCGATAGTGGTTTGGATACAAGATTCCTTGAAACGGCAAACGCCGTCGTGGCCGGACGCCAGTTATGAAGTCACCTGGGACGATTTTGCCGACCGGATCAGCGAGCGGCAGTCCCAAATAGATGCGGCCTGTGTTGCGCTTCAGACCGGTGACATCCAATTCAATCTGGACCCGTCGGCTGGCAGCGGCATGTTGCTGCCACACCTGCCGCTGGTGAAGTTGTTGACCCAGATGCTGAATGACCGGGCCCTGCTGGCACTGCACGAGGGAAAATTGGCGGCGGCCTGGACGAATCTGCTGGCGGCAACCCGTCTGATGTCAGCCTGGAATCCCGAGCCCGTCGAGCTTTCGCACCGTTTACGCATGGAAGATGCAAAGCTGGTGTTCGGTGCCACTTGGCAGGTGCTCGAGACAAACGGGTGGACCGATGCCCAGTTGGCGCGGCTTCAGCGCGAGTGGGAGTCCGCAGATTTCTTGAGCCATCTGCCGGAAGTCCAGGCGTTTCGCCGTGCCTGCGATGTTGACCAGTTCGAGCATGATTCGTCACAACCCCCGCCTCCCGCGGTGCCCCAGCTTGAGGATGAGGGGCGGGTGCTCCGCTTCTCCCGCGACCGCGAAATCGAGTATCGCCACGCCGTTCAGGCCAAGACGTGGCTGCAAATGCGCTCCCTGCCCGGAGTCACCAACGAAGTGTTATTTGAACCCAACATCCGGAACAACCGGTTCGGGATGAACCTGAGTTCGCGCCGGCTGATGATCGGGATCCGATGGCCCGGGATTACTTTCCTGGCCCAGGCGGCGGAAGCGGAAGCGGAACGAAACGTGGTCATTACGGCCCTGGCTTTGGAACGTTTTCGGGCGAAATACCAGCGGTATCCCGAAACCTTGCAGGCGTTGGCGCCGGAATTTCTGAGCGCGGCGCCGGTGGATTTCGCCAACGGCGAACCCTTGCATTATCAGGTGACTCCAGACGGACATTTTCTCCTTTACTCGGTGGGTCTGGATGGCGCGGATAATCAAGGTAAAATTCAAATCCCACCGGCGCGAAGCGAGCGTTTCGCCAGATGGAGAGATGCAAACTTAACGGTGCCGGAATGCGATATTGTTTGGCCACTGCCGGCGCCAGTCGCCGAAGTCATGGCATTTCGGAAACAGCAGGCCGAGGCTGTGGCTGAAAGCAATGCGAAACAGCAAGCGGAACAGGAGGCGGAACAAAAAGCTGAGAAACAGCGCGCCCAGGCAGCGCGACAGGCAGCCATGAAGCAACTGCTCGCCAAGAAACCAGCGCTGGGTCAGGAGCCGGTATATCAAGGAATCCCGCTAAGTTCCTGGGTGGACAAGGTCGGGCAGATTGAAGCATACAACGGAGCGCCTGCGGATGCCGTTGCGGCCATCCGCGCCATCGGTTCGAACGCGGTGCCATTTCTGCTGGAGTGGATGCCCCATCCCGGAGCCGAAACACCGGTGGAGGGTTTTCCCAACTCGTCGGATGTCCGTGTTGCCTGGTGGGCGCTGGGCGAACAGGGTAAATCGGCCATTCCGGTTCTGGCCCGGATCATTAACCAGCCCCAACATAAGATGGAGGACTATTCGGTGTGGACGGAAAGCGCCATGGCCATTTCATATTTTGGCCCTGATGCCATCGAACCCATGCTGAACGCCGCCACGAATATGGCGGGGCAACATGAGTTGTGGGAACTGCTGCACAATTTTAGAAACCTCGGCACCAATGGAGCACCCGCGGTTCCGGCATTGATTCATTGGATCAATGATCCTGATTTCTATGTGCGCGCCGGCGTGGCCACTGCTTTGGGCGAAATCGGAGAACGGCCGGACTTGGTCGTTCCCGTGCTGCTGCGCGCGCTGGAACAAGACACCAATTCGCTGGTCCAACGGGAGGCGGCGGGAGCGCTGGGCTCGTTCGCCAAGGACTCGGCGGCCGTTTTGCCCGCGTTAACCAATGCGCTTAACTCCCCCGATTGGGAAACGCGGCGCGGCGCCCTCTCCGGGCTGGGCAAAATTCAGGACAAACCTGAAGTGGTGGTGCCGCTCATTGCCGAATTCTTGCACGACGACAACAATGTCCTGCAGCGAACCGCGGCCTATGCGTTGCGTGATTTGGGCAGCGCGGCAGGTTATCGGGCCTTGCTTCAGGCCAGCAACGCACCCAGTTCCTGGCCGGGCATTGGCGACATCATTTACCAGGTCCAGGAAAAGATGCAGCAGTCCAAATCGCCCTAGCTGTTTGACCCCGACCTCGCTAAAGTTTTTTATGACCGTCACCCTCGCGCCGGGCACACCGAAGAAATTCCGGCGCACTCCGTGGCGATTTCAGCAGACTGTCGCGCGGCCCCAGGACGGTGACTTGTCGCGATTTGTTTCCGCCCTCATCCAAGGGCAAGATATTATTGCGGGGACCGTTGCTTTTGACGGGGTTGTTTTCAACCCGGCGCGGTTGGCTTCACTTTGCCCCGCTGGTTTCCCGTTGATCCCCGATGCTTCGATTTCGGCCGGATCGGCAAAGGATTTGCATGCGTTATTGGTGGCAGCTTTGGCGGACAGGGCCGACTTCCTTTGCATCCCGACTCCCAAGGCATGTGTTTTTTATGCCGACAACGATGATTGGATAACTTTCTATGCGAACCGCAAATCGCACCTCCATCAGGTAATCGCGCATTTGACAGCACACGGCTGCCCGCTGGTTCCAGACTGGCGGCGAGAGTTTTAACCGGATTGTTGGAACGAACGTCGCTTCTGATTTCGAAGATCGCGGTAAGTCTCGCCGCGCCCAGGAAGGGGCGGCCTGGTTTGCGTGCGTTTGGCCGCACCCCGCGCCCTTCAGCCTGCTTGCGCTTACTGCTCGGACGTGACGTTGTCGTAGAACTCCAGCACGTCGCCTTTCTGGCCCTTGAGTTCGGCTTCCTTGAACTTGATGGCGGTGCGCGGATGCTGGTTGAGCATGCCGGTAATCAAATACGGCAGGTCGTAGCCCCACAGCAGCTTGGCGCGCATGGGCTCGATGTGGTTCTGCACGCAATCGAGCACGGGCCGGAGCTCGTACTTGGGGTTGTGCAGGAACCCGAGCAGCAATTCCATGGGGCAGTTGCCGGCACCGCGGCCGAGGCCGGCCATGGTGGCATCCAAAAAGTTCGCGCCTTCAATGATGCCCTCGATGGTGTTGGCGTAGGCGAGTTGCAGGTTGTTGTGCATGTGCATGCCCGCTTCCTTGCCGGAAGCCTTGCAGTGGTGCAGGTACTTTTTGACGAGAAACCGGATTTGCTCGCTGTAGAAGGCGCCGAAGCTGTCCACCAAATAGATGGCCTTGGCCTCGGAACGGGCGAGCATTTCCAGGGCCTCGTCCAGTTCGCGGTCGGGAATGGTGGAGGCGGCCATGAGGTTGAGCGTGGTTTCGTAGCCCTTGTCGTGGGCGTCCTTGACCATGTCCAGCGCGGTGGGAATCTGGGTGATGTAGGTGGCCACGCGGATCATGTCCAGCACGGAGTCCTTCTTGGGCAGGATGTCCTCGTGGTAATCGCAGCGTTCGGCATCGGCCATGACGCAGAGCTTGAGGCTGGTGGGGTTGTCGCCCACGATGCGGCGGATGTCGTCCTCCTGGCAGTATTTCCACGCGCCGTGCTCGCCCTGCTTGATGCCTTTGCGGGAGCTTTTGTAACCAATCTCCATGTAATCCACGCCGGCCGCCACGCAGGTGTCATAGACCACCTTCACGATTTTGTCGTCGAAGTGATGGTTGTTCATCAACCCGCCGTCGCGGATGGTGCAGTCCACGACTTTGATTTCGGGACGGTAGGAGAGCCACCGACTGGTGGCGGTGTCTTTGGGCTTGGTCGCTTTGGTGCTCATAGGTCAACGGGACAAATTCGGCATAGTATTCCCAAGATTCCCGCCTGAAAGACAGCAGAAAATGTGGCGGCCAAAAGCCGGGCGCGGTTCTTACCTTTCCGGCGCCGGATGCACCCAGGCGGCATCGTTGACGTACGCACTCACATAGGCATAGGGCAAAGCGCCGGTGGCACTGCCGCTGCCGGAATTGCGCATCAGGAAAACGCCGCCGCCCGGTTGCGTGGCATTATCTTGATACCCCACCAGCAGGACGCTATGGCCGT
>DATJIU010000032.1:0-46138 GCA_035492855.1 Dongiaceae bacterium
GGCGAAATCCGGCCCGATCCAACCGAATCAAACCACTCGGAGGGTCGCTCATGACGCGATCATCATCCGGTAAGGCGGCGTGCTGCGCCGTCCGGACTTCCTACATAGCTGCGGAGCAGCGCCAGCGAGTAGCCCACGGCGCCAGCCGTGGGAACCGCGCCCTCCATCTCAAGCCCCAGCGGGGCGAAACTTCCAGTCACGCGACAAAGCCCAACTTCGCCCTACCGGATGACGCCGACCTGCCAGCCAGCGTGGCAAGCCCTACCTCAATCCACATTTCGCAATCGTCAGCGCAGCACCAAAATTTCCAAACGAACCCAATTTATTTGGAATATAAATTAATCGTATATTATTTATATGTAGTTACTTGCGAATCTATTTTGACCCGCGTCAATTTGGGTTCGTTTGGCTTCGTTTCGCTTCGTGCTTGTCTGGCGTGGCGCCAATTTTCGTTTCCGGTCCCCATTGCTGCCGGGCTACCGGCATTTTTGTTGGCAAGGTTGCGGGCAATCCCTAGCATCCGCTGCAATTGATCATGAAGACGTTAAAGCTCATTCGCATTGTTGTACTGGCCGCCTTGGGGGTCCTGGCCGGTGGGGTGTCCGCCGCAGAAACCAATTCGGTGGCCGCGGCCGCCGCCGGCGCGCCGGTGAAATCGGGCACGGTGGAAAATTCGGTGGTGAAGATTTTTTCCACGGCGCGCTATCCGGATCCGTACAAGCCGTGGACCAAGCGGTCGCCGGAGGAGGCCTCGGGCACAGGCGTGGTGATTGAGGGCAAGCGCATTTTGTCCAACGCCCACGTGGTGATGTATGCGAGCCAGATTCAGATTCAGGCCAACCAGTCGGGCGACAAAATTTCCGCCACGGTGGAAGCGGTGGCGCCGGGCATTGACCTGGCGGTGCTGAAGCTGGATGACGAGAGCTTTTTCGACACGCACCCGCCCCTGCCCCGCGCCACGGAGCTGCCGGACATCAAGGACGTGGTGATGGCGTACGGTTATCCGGAGGGCGGCAACAGCCTGTCCATCACCAAGGGCATCGTGTCGCGCGTGGAGTTCGTGCCTTATAATTTTCCCGTGGGCGGCCTGCGCATCCAGGTGGACGCGGCGATCAACCCGGGCAACAGCGGCGGCCCGGCGGTGGTGGGCGACAAGATGGTGGGCCTGACCTTCAGCCGGTTGAACGACGCGGACAACATCGGGTACATCATTCCCACGGAGGAAATTGATCTGTTCCTCAAGGACATTGCGGACGGGCATTACGACGGCAAGCCGATGTTTTTTGATGATTTGCAGACGCTGGAAAACCCGGCCCTGCGCGCGTATCTCAAGCTGGAACCGGCAAAGGAAGGCATGGTGGTGCACGAGCCCTGGAGCACGAATGCGGATTATCCGCTGAAGAAGTGGGACGTCATCACCAAGATCGGCGACACGCCGGTGGATGACCAGGGCATGATCAAGCTGGGGCCGAACCTGCGGGTGCGCTTCGCCTACGAGGTGCAGCATCTGGTGAAGGACGGCAAGGTGCCGCTGACGGTGGTGCGGGCGGGCAAGGAAGTGCCGGTGGAGCTGCCGGTGACGGCCAATTACCCGATGCTGATTCCGGATCTCAACGGCGAGTATCCCTCGTATTTCATTTACGGGCCGCTGGTGTTTTCGGCGGCGACCCAGGATTTTCTGGGCGGTTATCTGGGCAGCAAATATGCAGCCTCCATCATTGCCCGGATGAGCCGCATGGGGAATCCGCTGGTGACGCGCATCGGCGAAAAGCAGTCGTTTCCCGGCGAGCAACTGGTGGTCATCTCGTCGCCGTTTTTCCCACACAAGGTTTCGCAGGGCTATTCCAATCCGTTTTCGCAGGTGGTCAAATCCATCAACGGCATTGAAATCAAAAACCTGAACCATCTGGTGCAGGTACTGCGCGATTGCAAGGATGACTTCATCCAGGTGGAATGCGATTCCAATTATGGCGAGACGATGATCTTCCCGCGCAAGGAAATGCTGGCCGCCACGGACGACATCCTCAACGACAACGGCGTGCGCACCCAGGGTTCACCCGACACGATGGCGGTGTGGACGGCGAAGCCATAAGGAAAACGGCTCGCGAGGACGCTCGCCCCACCGGGGAGAAATACCAGGAACGAAAGCTGGCCGGCTTACTTGGCGAGGGCCAGTTCGTAGATGCGCAGGTACTGCTCGGAGGTGCGCTCCCAGGAAAAGTCGGCCTTCATGCCGTTGAGGCGATACTGGCGCAGCAGCTTGGCGTTGCGGAACAGTTCCAGCGCGCGGGTGATGGCGGCGGCCAGATTGGCGGCGGAGTAATCGCCGAACTTGATGCCGGTGGCGCCGGCGGTGTTTTCGGTGGCATCCACCACGGAGTCGTCCAGCCCGCCGGTGATGCGCACAATGGGGATGGTGCCGTAACGCTGGCTGTACATCTGATTCAACCCACAGGGCTCGAAACGGGAGGGCATGAGAAAGAAGTCACCGCCCGCCTCCATGCGGTGCGACAATCCCTGGTTGAAGCCAAGGTGCACGGCCACCTTGCCGGGAAAGCGCCGGTGCAGTTCCGCAAAGGCGGCTTCGTGCTGCGGCGGCCCGCTGCCCAGCAAGGCAAACTGCAGGTCGTGTTGAGGCAACAGGGAGGTGAGCGCGGCCAGCAAAATATCCACGCCCTTTTGTTCCACCAGCCGGCTGATGGTGCAGAAGAGCGGCACCTTGGCGGTGACGGGCAAGCCCAGTTCCTGTTGCAATTCGAGTTTGCCAGCCGCCTTGCCGCGCAGGCTGGCGGTGGAGTAAGGCTGCTTCAGAAACGGGTTGTTGACGGTCTGCCATTCCTCGTAATCCACGCCGTTGAGAATGCCGAACACCGAGTGCTGACGCTGGCGCAGCACGCCATCCAGCCCGCAGCCGAAGGGTTCGGTCAGGATCTCGCGGGCATAGCGCGGGCTCACGGTGGTGATGACGTCGGAGAACACGATGCCCGTTTTCAGGAAGTTCATTCCGCCCCAGTATTCCACGGCACTGGGGTGAAAATAGGTGAGGGGCAGATTGGTCAGCCCAAACGTCACGGCGGGAAAATTCCCCTGATACGCCAGGTTGTGGATGGTGAGCACCGTGCGCGGCGGAGTGGTCCAACCGTCGGTCAGACTCTGGTGCCGGAGGAACAGCGGCACGAGTCCGGTCTGCCAGTCGTTGTTGTGGACCAGTTCCGGCTGCCAGCTCAGGTGCCGGGCCAGGTAGGCCACGCATTTGGAAAAATAGGTGAAGCGGTCCACGTTGTCGGGATAATCGTGGCCCTGCTCCTGGTACAGTTCCGGCCGCTCAAAGAAGTTTTCCTGCCGGATGAAATAATAGGTCAAATGCGGTCCGGCCGAAAGCGTCCACACCTGGGACTGCACCCGCCGGCCGCCCAGCGGCAGGTCAATGAGGGCCAGTTCGGCCGGCGCGATGTTGGGGAAGGATTCGCGCACCCCCCGGTACAGCGGCGACACCACGCCCACGCGGTGGCCGGCCGCGGCGAGGGATTTGGCGAGCGCGCCCACCACATCGGCCAGCCCCCCCGTCTTGGAGAAGGGGTGCACCTCGCTGCTCGCCAGCAAAATTCTCACAGGGCAATGCGCTCCGTTTTCAGATACGGTTCCAACGCCGACGGCACCAGCACGCTGCCATCGGCCTGTTGATAGGTTTCCACCAGGGCGACAAACAAACGGGCCAGCGCCACCCCGCTGCCGTTGAGGATGTGCGGGAAGCGGTTTTCGCCGGCATCCGTCTTGAACCGCAGGTTCATGCGCCGGGCCTGAAAATCCTCGCAGTTCGACACGCTGGAAACTTCCAGATAACTCCCCTGCCCGGGCGCCCACACCTCGATGTCGTAGGTCTTGGCGCTGCCGAAGCCCATGTCGCCGGTACACAGCACCACGACGCGGTAATGCAGTCCCAACAGTTGCAGGATGCGTTCGGCGTCGGCGAGCATGGCTTCGTGTTCGGCGTAGCCATCCTCGGGTTTTACAATCTTGATGAGCTCCACCTTGTCGAACTGGTGCACGCGGATCATGCCGCGCGTACCCACACCGGCCGCGCCGGCTTCGCCACGGAAACAGGGCGTGTAGGCGCAGTATTTAATGGGCAGTTGTTTCTCGGCCAGGATTTCCTCGCGGTGAATGTTGGCCACGGGAGTCTCGGCGGTGGGAATGAGATAGAGTTTGCCCAGCGCCTTGGGGTCATCGCCTTCCGCCACGCCGTAATACTGGTCCTTGAACTTGGGGAACTGGCCCACGCCCACCAGACAGTCTTCCGTGACCATAAACGGCGGCGACACTTCGGTGTAACCCCGTTCCCGGGTGTGGACCTCCAGCAGAAATTGAATCAGCGCCCGCTCCAGCCGTGCGCCCCAGTTGGTGTAGAGCAGAAAGCCGCTGCCCGAAAGCTTGGCCGCCCGGGCAAAATCCACCAGCTTCAGCCGTTCGCAAATTTCCAGATGCGACTGCGGCGGGAAGGAAAAGACGGGCTTGGTGCCATGCACCCGGATTTCCTCATTATCCTCGGCGGTCTTGCCGTGGGGCACACTGGCATGCGGGAGGTTCGGCAGCCGCAACATCAATACATCCCGGCGCTGTTCGGCGGCGGTGGCCTCCCTGTCGAGCTGGGTGATTTTGTCGCCCAGTTCTCGGGTTTCGGTTTTCTTGGCCTCGGCTTCGGCCAGTTTCTTCTGACCCATCAACGCGCCGATTTCCTTGGACACCCGGTTGCGGGTGGCTTTCAAGGTTTCCACCTCGGCCAGCAGCTTGCGCCGCACTCCATCGGCCTCCAATATTTCCCCAATCAGCGCCTCGTCCCCGGCCCCGCGCAACGCCAGCCGCTGGCGGACCTGGTCCGGTTGCTCCCGAATTAGTTTGATGTCTAGCACCCGGGCATTATAGGAATGGGCTGGAACGGGGCAAGCGGGATTGCCCGCCCCTCCAGACCTCTAAGCCGAAGGAGCCCAGCCAAACACATGAACGAAACCGCCACCCTGCCCTGCCCTTATTGCGGCCAAGACTGCACGTTGGAAATTGACACCTCGCTGGCGTGGCAGGAATTCTGGACGGATTGCGAGGTCTGCTGCCGGCCCTTCCGGGTGAAGGCGGAATGCGAGCCGGGAGAAATTCTAAGCTTGGACGCGGCGGCGGAATAAGGCAACCTTGCCGGCGGTATGAGTCATTTTGCCAACACGGTTCTCTGGATTTACATCATTCTCCTGCTGGTCGGCGGCATGATCGGCTTTCTTAAAGCCAAGAGCAAGGTGTCGCTCATCATGGCCACCGTGTCGGCGATCATTCTCATCCTGTGCGCGCTGAATCTGATTTTTTACCCCTACGTGGCTGATATTGTCATCGTGCTGCTGATCGTGGTCTTTACCATGCGGCTGGCGAAGACGAAGAAGTTCATGCCCTCGGGCATGATGCTGCTGGTGAGCATCGTGGCACTCGCGCTGCGGCACATCAAATTCTGACGCCCGGCGGCGGGAAAAGAGCGCTGCCCGGTAATTTCCCCGGAGGTTCTCCGACTCAAGCCTCAATGCCGTAGGCCTTGATCTTGTTGTAGAGCGTCTGCCGGCCGATGCCCAGGCGTTTGGCGGTCTCCAGCTTGTTGCCGTTGGTTTCCTTGAGCATCTGCACGATGGCATTGCGCTCCACACCTTCCAAGAGCGTGTAGTTGACGTCGCTGCCAGTTTCGTCGGGAACGGCGGTTGATGATGGACCGACGGTTTGGAAGGTCGTGATGGAGAGGTCGGCCACATCAATGACCGTACCTTCGCACAGCAACACGGCACGCTGAATTTCATTCTGCAACTGGCGCGCATTGCCCGGCCACTCGAAGCTCGTCAGCCGTTCCACCGCGAGCGGGGTGAAGCCGGTAATCACGCGATTGGCCTGGGCGGCGAACCGGCGCAGGAAGGACTCGGCCAGCGGCTGAATGTCATCACGCCGTTCCCGCAATGGCGGCAGGTGCACGGTGATGGCGCTGATGCGGTAGAACAAATCCTCGCGGAGCTTGCCATCCTTGATGGCCTCTTCGGTCTTGCGATTGGTGGCGGCCACGATGCGGCAGTTCGTCTGGTAACTGGTCTTGCCGCCAATGGGGCGTACTTCTTTTTCCTGCAATACCCGCAGCAACTTGCTCTGGGTGTCCACGGGCATTTCCGAAATTTCGTCAAGGAACAGCGTGCCCTCCTCGGCCTGCCGGAACAATCCTTCGCGGTCGGCATGAGCGCCGGTATAGGCGCCCTTGACGGAGCCGAACAGCTCGCTCTCAATCAGTTCGCGCGGCAAGGCGGCGCAGTTGATTTTTACGAGGGGACCGCGGCGGCGCGGACTCAGCGTGTGCACCAGGTCGGCGATGACTTCCTTGCCCGTGCCGCTTTCGCCAGTGACGAGAATGGAAACATCGCTGGGCGCGACGCGCTCAATCATCCGCACCACGGCCTTCATCGGCTGGCTGTGGAAGATGGGCTTGAGGCTGCCGTTGCCGGAAACCAGGGCTTCGTGCAGGGCGTTGTTCTCGGCGCGCAGTTCCTTGTGTTCCATGGCCCGGTCCACCATGACGACGAGGTTGGCGAGTTCAAAAGGCTTGCTGATGAAATGAAAGGCGCCACGCTTGGTGGCCTCCACGGCGGCATCCAGGCTGGGTTCGCCGGTAATCATGATGACCTCGGCATCCGGCCACTGCTTCTTGATGGTGGGCAGCAGGTCAATGCCGCTGTCGCCCGGCAAATTCATGTCAAGCAGGACGACATCCGGCTGGAGAGAGGGAAACAGCTTGCGGATCCCGGCGCCATCCGCCGCCTCGGCGATCGTGTAATGCGGCATCAATGCCTGCCCCAGCATCCCGCGAATGGTGGCATCGTCATCGACGATCAGGATTTTGCCTTTCATAGAGTGTCCTTGAACTGACGCGCGCAAGCGCGCGTAAAACTGCGAAAAATCTCGAGGTGCTCCGGGTGCCGGTCGGTCAATCGCTCCGGATGAAACTGAACGGCCACCAGGTAAGGCAAAGCGGTGGCATCGGCCAGTTCCAATCCTTCGATCACGCCGTCACTGCTGCGGGCCGAAACCTGCAACGCGCCGGCAACTTGCCCAACGGCCTGATGATGTGAACTATTCACTCCCAGGCTTCTCTTGCCAACCATCTTGGACAGCATCGAACCGGGTGTCAATTGCACTTCATGGACGACGGCGTTTTTTTTGTCCGGCCGGTTGTGTTTTTGCGCCCCGGGCACTTGCAGCGGAATATCGGCAATCAGGGTTCCGCCCAGGGCGACATTGAGCAATTGGTGTCCCCGGCAGATGGCCAGCAGCGGCTTGCGCTGGCGGAAGATTTCGGCAATCAGAAGGAGTTCGGCCAAATCCCGCGGCCGGTCCGGCGGCCCCACCGTGCGGCGCACCTTGGACGGCAGTTGGGTGGTGTAGAGGTCGGGGTTGACGTCGTCCCCGCCGGTGAGCAGAACACCATCGCAACGACGTACATATTCCGCCACCACGGCGGATTCGGCCACAGCCGGCATCACCAGCGGCAGCCCCCCGCTCCGGCGGACGGAGTGGCAATAGTTTTCGGAAAGGCTCAGGGAAGTGTCGCCAAACTCGACACCTTTTGCCTCCGTGCTGGGGGTGACTAAAATCAGCGGCAGTTTCGCCATCGGGTTGAATATAGCGAAGCCTGCCAAATTGTCAGGGAGAAATGCTGCGGAAAGCCCTGACGGGCCGCGCGTTTAGAATTCGGCCTCGGGGAACCGCTCCCGAATCCGGCGGCGCAGCCGTTCTTCGTCGTCGGGCTGCAACCGGCGGCGGGTGATCATGCGCTGGACAGCATCCAGCAACAACAACCAGTCTTCCAGCGGTGGCTCCGGCACCGGTTGCCACTGGTCAAAACGTTTGGCCCGGGCAAAGAACCGCCAGTCTTTGCTGACCCGCTGGGCATAGACCTGGATTTTCTCCCCTTCCTCGGTGACACGTTTCCAACTGACTTCGGCTTTGGCCATTGGCTTAGTTTCCAGAGGTGGAGTTCACTATCAAGCAGCAAAGTGGCGGGCAGGCTTATTCCGGCAGATCCACGCTGGCCACCGCCATGGCGGCAATGCCTTCTTCCCGTCCGATAAAACCCATCGTTTCGTTCGTGGTGGCTTTCACCCCGACCTGTTTCTCGGAAATTCCCAAGGCGGCGGCGATGCATTGTTTCATCCGGGCGATGTATGGATAAATCTTGGGGGCTTGGGCGATTAGGGTGGCATCCACGTTCACAATTTTGGCATTGCGACGGCTGGCCTGGCGGGCGGCCTCCTCCAAGAATACTTTGCTCGGAACGCCCTTCCACCGCGGATCGGTGTTGGGGAAAAAGTGGCCAATGTCTTCCTCGCCCAGGGCGCCGAGCACCGCGTCACAAATGGCGTGCATCAGCGCGTCGGCATCGGAATGGCCGTCCAGCCCTTTGCCGTGCGGAATCTCCACACCGCCGAGCACGAGTTTGCGTCCGGCCACAAGTTGATGCACGTCGTATCCAATGCCTACATGAACCATGCGGTGACTATATCGGCGCGACACCAGAACGGCAACGCTTTGTCTCATCAAGTCCACCCCTGCCCTATTGCCTAGCCCGAAATCCCGCCGGTTTACTCACACTTTGGCGGTGCGCTACGGCTCTGGTTGCGGGGTCGCGAAATCCACCGTCACAGGGCTAGCCTCATTTAGTTTGCACGCTCATTTGACAATGATTGCTCACGGCCATCATGATGGCGCCGTTAACAACCCTTACACCAAACAACCATTCATTTAACCGATATGATACCCAAATATCTTGCTCCGGTCGCCCTGGGCGCCTGCGTCGCGAGTTCATCATTTGCGGCCACCGTGAATCTTTCCTCCACGGTGATTGACCCGCTCAGTACCGGTTCGTTTCTGGACAACAGCGGCGTGACGCTCGCGGCGGTCAATCTGGGCACGGCGCGCAACTCACCCTACACGTACAACGCGCCAACCACGGCCTCGAATCCGGATCCAAACGTGACGCTGAATGGCATCACATTCACGCCTTCGGCGGGCAACACGACGCTGTCGAGCACTTATTACACGATCGGTGCCGTGGGCGGCACTGTCGGATATGATACGGGTCGCTTCAGCAACATCGGTCAGGGCAACACGACGCTGTACGGTCTGGCCTACGACGTTCTGCGCACCTCGGGTAACAACATCCGGCTCACGCTGACGCTGGACAACCTGAACGTGGGGCAGAATTACACATTGCAGATGATTTTCTCGACCCTGAACAGTGCCGATAATCCCGGGGCCAACATGGCAGATCGGAATCTCCAGGTTTCTGCGGGCACTTTCACCCAAGGGGTGGATGCCCAACATGGCAGCGGAGCTGACGGCGATACGTCCTTCCTGGCCTATGGTCCAACCACCGGCGCCCGCTTGGTGACCGCCAACTTCACGGCGGATTCCTCCACGGAACTCTTCAGCATGTTGTCCGGCACCACGGGGGGCAACTCCCGCGTGTCGTTGGCCGGCTTTGTGATTTCCACCGTGCCCGAGCCCTCCACCTATGCGTTCCTGTTGATGGGTGGCGCAGGTTTGTTCGCCATGGCCCGGCGGAAGAAATAGTTCGCGTGGTTTAGTTACCGTTGGTTAGCCCCGGCAGCCGTTCTGCCGGGGTTTTTCATTGCCCGGATGCCAGGTTGAAATGAAAGTGCGGCTCACGGTTGTGGAGTCCAGCTTTGCAGGCATTACGCCCGGGGCAGCGTAAAGTAGAAGGTGGCGCCGTTGCCGGGCTCGCTCTTGACCCAAACCTTGCCGCCGTGCGCCTGGATAATGTGCTTGACGATGGAGAGCCCCAGTCCAGTGCCCCCCTGCTCACGCGACCGTGCCTTGTCCACCCGGTAAAAACGCTCAAAGATCCGTTCCTGGGACGCCAGCGGAATTCCCGGCCCATCATCCTGCACATGCAATTCCAGCTTGCCGTTGTCCAGCGTGCGGCCGTCCACCACCACCCGGCCATCGGTACGGCCGTATTTGATGGCATTGTCCACCAGGTTGCTGAGCACCTGATGCAACCGGTCCACGTCCGCCTTGGCGGTAAGCGGGGGCATGCGGTTGACCAGCTGCACCTGTTTGGCCTCAGCCCGGGGCTTGAGGTCAGTAAAGATTTTTTCCACCGTCGGCTGCAGGTCCACCGGCTGCAGCGCCAGGTTGATCTGGCCGGATTCCAGGGAGGAAATCGTCAGCAAATCCTCAATCAGCAGCGTCAGCCGGTTGGCGTGCCGCTCCACCGTTTGCAGGAACTTGGTGGCGGTGGCGGGATCGTCCTTGGCGCCACCCAACAGGGTTTCCACGTAGCCTTTGATCATGGAAAGCGGCGTGCGTAATTCGTGACTGACGTTGGCCACGAAATCCACCCGGGTGCCTTCCAGTTGTTTCAAGCGGGTCATATCGTGAAAAACAAGGATCACCCCCTCACGCTGGCCGGCGGCATCGGAGATGGTGGCGCCATTCACGCGCAACCAGCGTTCCTGAAGGCTGGGCAATTGCATTTCATAACCCAGCACCTGCCCCTCGGCTTCAACGCGGTCAATCAACGTGGTGAGTTCGTGCAACCGGAGCACTTCCATCACGGTTTTGCCGCGGGTTTCGGTGGGCAGGGTGAATAACTGGTCAAAGGCGCGGTTGGTCAGTTGAATGCGGCGGTTGCAATCCAGCAACAGCAAACCCTCCAGCATGGCGTTGAAGATAATTTGCTGCTGGGCTGCGGCCTGGACGAGGATGTCGCGCTGTTCTTTGCCAAGATTCTCCGCCTCAATGTCCCACTGCTGCTGCCGCAGGGAGAATTTTTGGCGCCAGTAGATATGAATTCCCACCGCCGCACCCAGCAGCAGCAAAACCAGAATCGGGCCCAGGAAGTTCATGCCACCCAATCCCGCCCGGCGCCCCCGGGACAACCGAGCCAAAGTAGGCCGTTAATTTTCATTCCTCCATGAAACGGTAGCCGACGCCCCGAACCGTATCCAGGTATTTGGCCGCTCCACCAATCTTTTCGCGCAAGCGGCGCATATGGGTGTCCACCGTTCGGGTATCGATGAGCGTGTCGTACTCCCACACATCGCGAAGCAGTTGTTCGCGGGACTGCACGCGGCCGGTCCGTTCCACCAGCACCGCCAGCAGTTTGAATTCGGTGGCGGTCAGTTCCACCCGCTTGCCGCGCCAGCGGACTTCGTGGCGGGGAATGTCGATGAACAGTTCGCCGATGTTATAGGTGTCGCGTTTGGGCTTGGCCGCCGGCCGGCCCCGCTCCAGAATCTTCTTCACCCGCAAAACCAGTTCACGCGGACTGAACGGCTTGGTGACATAATCATCCCCGCCCAGTTCCAAGCCCAGCACCCGGTCAATCTCGGCCGCCTTGGCCGTCAGCATGAGGATGGGCACTGCCGCCGTGGCCGGGTCCCGGCGCAACAATTTGCAGACCTCAAACCCGTCAATTTCCGGCAGCATGATGTCCAGAATGATGAGACTGGGCTGGGTGGTGCGGGTTTTTTTGAGCGCTTCCGCGCCGTCCGTGGCTGTAACCACATCGTATCCGGCCTGTCGCAAATTGAACTCAATCAATTCCACGGCATCCGGCTCGTCGTCAACCACTAAAATCTTCTGCTTCACATTGTTTGAATAGCAGGTCTGCCATAGTCACACAACCCTAACGAAGCAACAAGGAAGTGACGAAACCGTGACGAAAATGTGACAGCGCCGGTTCCGGCTGATGGCAGCCATTTTACCCGCGAAATTTGCCAAAATTGGGGCGTCCGGAAGTGAATCATTCCGCATCCCGCCATCCGGCGGCGTAAGCGGCGAAGACCCGGCGAATTTCGTCGCGAACCTGCCGGAAACACGCCAGCACTTCGGCATCCGAACCGGTGGCCTTGGCCGGGTCCACAAACGGCCAGTGATGGCGGTTCACCTGCCCCGGAAAAATGGGGCACGTCTGGTCCACATGACCGCAGACGGTGATGACGGTATGCACCGGCTGGTTCAGAAACTCGGAAAGGTGTTTGGAGCGGTGCCCGGAAACATCAATCCCAATCTCCGCCATGACCTGGATGGCCAACGGATGCACGTGGCCGGCGGGCTTGCTGCCGGCACTCTGGATATTGGCCCGGTCGCCCAGTGCGGCCCGCAATACGCCTTCGGCCATGTGGCTGCGACAGGAGTTGCCGGTGCACAGCACCAGAATGGTGGGTTTGGAAGCAGAGTTCATAAGGGTTTAGTTTGGGCGGTCAGCCGGGTCTGATACCAGCCCCGGGATTGGTTGCAGAGATTGCAGACCGAAAGCATCACCGGCACTTCGACGAGAACCCCGACCACCGTGGCCAGCGCCGCGCCGGAGCCCGGTCCGAACAAGGTGATGGCCACGGCCACGGCCAGTTCAAAAAAATTGCTCGCCCCAATTAATGCGCCGGGCGAGGCAATATTGTGCGGCACCTTCAGCCGGTGCATGAGAAAATAGGCCAGCGCCGAATTAAAATACACCTGGATGACGATCGGCACCGCCAACAGCAGCACCGCAGTCCACCGCGTGGTGAGATTTTCCGCCTGGAAGGCGAAGATCAAAACCAGTGTGACCAGCAACGCGCCGATGGTCACCGGATGAAAGCGCGGCAGAAAATTCCGCTCAAACCAATCACGACCACGCCAGCGTAGCAGCACGGTCCGAGTCAGCCAGCCGGCGACCAAGGGGATGACAATAAACACGACCACCGAGGTGACCAGCACATTGGCCGGCACGACCACCTTGGCCACGCCGCACAGAAACATCACAATCGGGGCGAAGGCAAACAGCATGATCAAGTCGTTCACGGCCACCTGCACCAGCGTGTAAACCGGGTCGCCTTCGGTCAGATAACTCCACACAAACACCATGGCCGTGCAGGGAGCGGCTGCGAGGATAATCAGTCCGGCGGTATATTCCCGCGCCAGATCCGGGGCAATCCAGGCGGCAAAAATATGACGCATGAACAGCCAGCCCAGAAAAGCCATGCTGAACGGTTTCACCAGCCAGTTTACCAGCAGCGTCACGCCCAGGCCGCGGGGCTTGCGGGCAATGCCGCCGAGCGCGGTGAAGTCCACTTTGAGCATCATGGGATAAATCATCAGCCAGATAAGCACGGCGATGGGAATATTGACCTGCGAACCGCGGCCAAATTGCAGCGCGCTCAGCGATGCGGTTGCCCCCGGGAACAACCGGCCCAAAGCCACGCCGGCCAGCATACAGAGAAACACCCAGAGCGTCAGGTAACGCTCAAAAAAGGCCAGCCGCCGCGGGGTTGAAGCTGGCACGCTCATGCGGTCGCAACAACCACAGGCTTGCGGGCGATGACTTCCAAACTGGTAATGAAATCAGCCGGCTTGGTGCCGGCAGGAAGGTAAGTCATGAGTTGCCGATACAACGGATCTTCAAAATCCTCCATCGCCGCCACGTAGCCCGGTTTGGGATTCAGTTCAATTTGGATCAATCCGGCCGCGGCGGCCATGGCCCGGGTTTCCTCCGCCAATACGGCGCCAGCCACACAGCCGATGCGGGCTTCCACCAGTTGCAACACACCTTCCGGCAACGGCCGGAGCAACGCCATGTCGGACACCGCCACGCGGCCCCCGGGTTTGAGCACCCGGGCCATCTCCCGCCAGACCTGTGATTTGTCCGGCGACAGGTTGATGACGCAATTGGAAATGATGACGTCCACACTGTTATCGGCTACCGGCAGATGTTCAATCTCACCCAGGCGAAACTCCACATTGTCCAGCCGGGTTTCTTGGAAATACTGAGCGACATTACGCCGGGCTTTGCCCAGCATTTCGGCAGTCATGTCTACACCGATGGCCCGGCCGGTGGCCCCCACCTTGCGGCCGGCGATGAAAACATCAAACCCGCCGCCACTACCGAGATCCAGCACCACCTCGCCGGGTTGCAGCGCCGCCAGGGCCGCGGGGTTGCCGCACGAAAGCCCCATGTTGGCGCCTTCGGGCAGGGCTTTCAATTCCGCCACGGAGTAGCCCAGTTCGCGGGCCAGTTTTTCCGCCTCCTGCGGGGTGGAGCCGCAGCAGGACACGCCAGTGTTGCAGGTGCCCGTGCTCGTTTCCCGGGCAATTTTGGTATAACCCTCACGCACCAAGTCGCGCACAGATTGATGCTTTTCCAGAAGTGGGTTTGATTTCATAAAAGTTCAGCTTTTCTGCCGGCGGCAGATGATGGCGATGTCGGTTTTCAAGATCTGTTGTAGTTTTTTGCGGTCGGCAGCCGCAGCCTCGCCCGTTGCCAGGGATTGGTCCACCCAGCGGAGCGCGTCCCGAACTTCACGCCCGGCATCCCGGCCGGCGCGGCGGTAATAGACCCAGCGCTCGGCTTTGCGCGACTGGATCAGGCCGGCCTGCTGCAAGATGGAGAGGTGCTTGGAAATGGTGGACGGGGCGAAGCCGAACAGTCCGGTGATCTGGCAGACGCACAGTTCGCCGCCGCGCAACGCCAGGAGCATCCGCACCCGGCCGGGATCGGACAGCGCCCGCGTAATCGCCATGAAGTCACGCATACGTTTATATTTCGCCAAACAACGAAATGAATATGGCGGCCGGGTACGGGCGATGCAAGCTTTTTCCCCGCCGGTTGAAGTTTCAACCCTGCGGTGCTGGAGCCAGGCTTGGGTGCGGCACCAACCTGAAAATTCTGGCCGACGCTCCCGCAGGCACCCACTACGCGCTTTAGCCGAGGTCACTCCACCGCTTCATCCACCGTCTCATGCAGGCTTTTCCGGGCCTGTTTGGCCAGTTGCGCGTAGCGTTTCCGAATCCGGTCCAGGTCAGCTTCCTCCAATTCTTCCAGATCCAACAAGGCATTCTGCGCCCCTTTAAGCGCCCGAATCAGTTCATCCAATTTGACCTGCATCGCTTCGGAATCGCGGTTCTGGGTGCATTGGATGAGAAAAACCATGAGAAAGGTAATGATGGTGGTGCCCGTGTTGATGACGAGCTGCCAGGTGTCACTGAAATTAAACAGCGGTCCGGTAATCATCCAGACCAGAACGATGCCAGCCGCCAGCCCGAAGGCGGCCGGACGGCCGCTGGCGCGGGCGGTTGACTTGGCAAACCGGGAGAACCAGGATTTGGATTTGGTTGGCTTCATATGGGCTCCAAGATTGACAGGGTAAGTGGAGGCTCACGTACCGAATCCCCCTGCCCCAAGGCATTATTCTGCAACCGGCCAGCTCGTAATGTGAAGCAGGCCGATGCGACGGGGTACGGCGACCGGATATCTTCCTCCTCTTCCTATCACTGCTGCACTATCGCACTTTCGCGACCCAATTCAACTGCGGGATCACTCCCCGAAAGATGGATGGCGGCCCCCTTTGCAGAAAAAATTTGTCCAGCCATGCCGCTCGGGGCAGGCTGGACGTGCCGGGAAAGGCCGGACTTAGGGATTAGGAATGGAATTTTTCCCCGTGTGCCGGATGTCGTTGGCTTCGCAGAGGTAGACCACTTCCTCTGCGATATTGGTGGCGTGGTCGGCAATGCGCTCCAGACACTTGGCGGCCGTCATCAGGCTGAGGGAGCGGAAGATGTTATCGGGGCTTTCCATCATCAGCCGTTCCAATTCCCGGCGGGCCTGCTTGTTGAGTGCATTGACCTCCTTGTCGCGCAAAATAATCGCCCGGGCACTGGCGGCGTCGCGATTTACAAAGGCGTCCAGCGCGCCCTTGAGCATTTCCAAGGTCAACCGGGCCATGCCGTCAAGGTTCAGGCCGGTTTTGAGCGGTGCTTCAGCGTTCAAATCGCGGGCGCGCTTGGCGATTTTGGTGGCTTCATCCCCTACCCGTTCCAGGTTCTGGGAAATCTTCATGGCCACGGTGACAAACCGCAGGTCGGTGGCCAGCGGCGCCTTGGCCAGCAAATGAATGGCCAGTTCATCGACCTCCACTTCAAACCGGTCCAGCACGGCATCGTTTTCCCGGACCCGGTGGGCCAGGTCGTCGTTGCGGGTAATGAGCGCTTCCACGGCCTGCTTTACGGCCGTTTCAGCATGACTGCCCATGAGCAACAAATGCTGCTTGAGTTCGTCGAATTCCTTTTCGAGATGAATTTGCATGGCAGTTTAAAACTCAGCCGAAGCGGCCGGTGACATAGTCTTCCGTCTGCTTTTTGGCGGGGTTGGTGAATATTTTGGTGGTCGTGTCGAATTCGACCAGTTCGCCGAGGTAGAAGAAGGCGGTGTGGTCGGAAATGCGCGCGGCCTGTTGCATGTTGTGGGTGACAATGACAATGGTGTAGTCGCGTTTCAATTCCAAAATCAATTCCTCGATTTTGGCCGTGGCCAGCGGGTCCAGCGCGGAAGCCGGCTCATCCATGAGCAGCACCTCCGGTTGCACCGCCAGCGCCCGGGCAATGCACAGCCGCTGTTGCTGCCCGCCTGAGAGGCTGATGGCCGGCGCGGACAGGCGATTCTTGACCTCATCCCACAGCGCCGCCATTTGGAGGGATTTCTCTGTGCGCTCGGCCAGAATTTTCTTGTCCCGGATGCCGTTCAGGCGCAACCCCACGGTCACATTGTCGGCAATGCTCATGGTGGGAAACGGGTTGGACTTCTGGAACACCATGCCGACCCGGCGGCGGACAATGACCGGCTCCACCTTGCGCCCATAGATGTCGTCGCCAAAGAGGCGGATCTCGCCGGTCATGCGGGCTTCGGGCACGAGCTCATGCATGCGGTTGAGCGACCGCAGGAAGGTGGATTTGCCACAGCCGCTCGGCCCGATGATGGCCGTGACCGCCCGGGCGCCAATGTCCAGGGAAACATTTTTCAGCACCTGATTGGCGCCAAAGAAAATGCACAGCCCGCGCACCGTCAACGCCGGCGTGGCGGCCGGCGTCTTGGGCTTGCCGGGGCCGGCGGCAATGGCCGATGACGCGGCGGATGGAGTTTTCTTTTCGTCGGAGGTCATGGTTGGGTTCATTGGCTTTTACGGAAGCGGTCCCGGGTCAGCACCCGCACGGAGACGTTAATGAGCAGCACCAGGGACAGCAGTACCAGCGCCCCGGCCCACGCCTGCCGGTGCCAGTCGTCATAGGGCGACTTGGCGTATTCGAAGATTTGCAGCGGCAACGCCGCGATGGGTTCATTCAGCTTGTTCAGCCAGTAGCTGTTGCCAAAAGCGGTAAACATCAGCGGCGCCGTTTCACCGGCTACGCGCGCCACCGCCAGCAGCACGCCGGTGAGAATGCCCTTCAGCGCGGTACGGATGATGATTTGCACACACATGCGCCATTTGGAAATGCCCAGAGCCAGCGCCGCCTCGCGATACCCGCCGGGAATCAGTTGCAACACTTCCTCGGTGGTGCGCATGATGAGCGGGATCATCATCAGGCCCAAGACCAGGCCGCCAGCCCAGGCGGAAAAGCCTTTCATGGGCAGCACCACCAGCGCATACACCACCATGCCCCAGGTGATGGAAGGCACCCCATTGATGATGTCCGCCGCAAAGCGGATCCACCAGTTCAGGCGGGAGCCATATTCGGAAAGATAAACTCCGCCCAGCACGCCCACCGGCACGCCGATGCACGCCGCCAAGCCCAGCAGGATGAAAGTGCCCACAATGGCATTGCCCATGCCCCCGCCGGTTTCTCCCACCGGCTTGGGCAGTTGGGTGAAGAAATCCCAGTTCAACGAGCCAATGCCGGATTTGACCAGGTGATAAAAGACCAGCACGAGCGGCATGACCACCAGGATGGCACAGACACAGGCCAAGGCCTGCATTAACATGCTTTTGGCATTACGCCATTTATGATTGGCGGCAGACATTTCAGTGTTGAGGTTTAACGCCCGGACCGGCGAAAGTTTTAAGGAGCAACTGGGCGAAAATATTGACCAACACGGTCACCCCCAGCAGCACCAGTCCCACCTCAAACAGGGAACTCAGGTAAAGGTCCGAGGTGGCCTCGGTGAACTGGTTGGCAATCGTGCTCGCCAGCGTGTCCGCCGGGGCAAATAGGGACGGGACAATTTGCGGGATGTTGCCGATGACCATGGTCACAGCCATGGTTTCGCCCAAGGCCCGGCCCAACCCCAGGATCACCGCACCAAACAGTCCTTTCTTCGCATAACTGAGCACCGCAATCCGGGTGACTTCCCAGCGGGTGGCCCCCAGCGCATACGCCGCCTCGCGTTGGAGTCCAGGCACGGACCGCAAGATTTCCCGGGATACGGAAGTGATGATGGGAATAATCATCACGGCGATGATGATGCCCCCGGTCAGCATGCCATAGCCATAGATGGGGCCTTTGAACAAGGGCAGGAAGCCCAGCGTTTTTTGAATCCACGGATAGGGATAATCCCGCAGCCAGGGAATCATGACAAAAATCCCCCACAGGCCAAGAATCACGCTCGGCACGGCGGCGAGCAGTTCGATGAACATGGTCAGCGGCTGTCGCAACCAGCGCGGCGCCAGCTCGGTCAGGTAAACCGCGGTGGCAATGCTCAGGGGCACGGCAATTAGCAGCGCGATGGCTGATGAAACCAGGGTGCCGAATATGAACGGCAGCGCTCCAAAATTTTCCTCCACCGGATCCCACTCCATGCCGATGAGAAAATGCCAGCCAAAATGCCGGATGGCCGGGGCCGCGCCATGGGCGAGCTTCCAGCCGATCAATCCGATCAGTACAAAAACCGACAGCGCCATGAACAGCGTCAGCCCTTTGAAAGCGCGATCGCCGAAATGGGCGCCCCCCGTCGTTGCGAGACTGGCGGGTCCGGTAGGATTTAGTTGTGTGCTTGTCATGCTGGCCAACTCAAAAAAAGGACGAAGAGCGGGAGGAAATCGCTCTTCGTCCGACTCATGCCCGGCACAAATTTAATGAGGGCGTGAGTTAAGTCAGTATTTAATTGTGTCAATGAGCTTCAATTCCCGTTGCTGGACGTTTTCCGGGAGCGGCGCGTAATCCAGGGTTGGGGAAATCTTCTGCCCCTCGGTGACCGCCCACTTCAGGAATTTGACCAGTTTTGCGCCGTGTTCAACGTTCTTTTGGTTCTGGTACACCATCACCCAACTGGCGCCGGCAATGGGATAGGCCTGATCACCCGGAGGATTCACCATGGAGAAGCGGAAGTCATCGGGGATGTTCGCGGTGGCCAGCGCCGCGCTCACCGATTCCGGCGCGGGCGAGACAAATTTGCCAGCCGCGTTTTTCACGTCGGCATACGGCATCTTGTTCTGGTTGGCATAGGCCAGTTCCACATATCCAACCGCTCCGGGCAGTTGTTTGACCTGACCGGCCACACCTTCGCTGCCTTTGCCGCCGAGACCAACACCCACCGGCCATTTCACGGCCGTGCCCTTGCCCACCGTCGCGGACCAGGCTTCGTTCACGTTGCTCAGGTAGTCGGTAAAGATGAAACTCGTTCCGCTGCCATCCGTGCGATGCACCGGGATGATGCTCTGGTTGGGCAGGTCCACCCCGGGATTCAAGGCGGTGATCTTGGGGTCATTCCACTTGGTAATGTTGCCCATGTAGATGTTGGCGATGATGTCGCCATCCAGCTTGAGCTTGGGATTGCCCGGGAGGTTGTACGCGATGGCCACACCGCCGGCCACGACCGGCAGGTGCAGAATCTTGCCCGGGGCCTTGGCCATGTTTTCATCGCTCATCGGCGCATCGGATGCGCCGAAATCCACGGTTTCCTTGAGCAACTGTTGCTGACCGGCGCCGGAACCCACGGATTGGTAATTGAACCGGACGGAGGGATCCACCTTGCTGTAAACTTCAAACCACTTGGTAAAAGCCGGGTTGTCAAACGATGAGCCCGCTCCGTTGATGAGCGCCTGGGCTGACAGTTGACCCGCTCCCACGATGGTGGCAGCCACCACGGCCGCCAGACTGAATAGTTTTGTTTTTTTCATATTAATTTACGTGCTTACAATGACCGATTTTCCTGCGAATCGTTAGTTACGTTTCCGTTACGTTTAGAATTTCCACATGAGATCCGCCATCAAATGCGTCGCGCCGCTGGGGCTGCCGGCGGGATTGGAATGGATGGCTTCGTTGAAATAGCCCGTGAATGCCGCGGTCATGGAATCGTTGATCGCGTAGCTAAGCTGGATCAGGTGGCCTTTGACATTCGTGCCACCCACGATGCCGCTCTTGCCGCCCAAAGCCGACTGGTAAAAGGCCACGTTGTCGTCGTTCACGACTTCCTCGTACCAGGCATCAGCCTCGAGGTACTGGTAGCGATACGCCAGTTCCCATTGTCCCTTGTGCGCGGCTTTGCCAAAGGTAATGCCGCCCCAATAGCCTTCGTTGTTGCTGGAAGCCCCGGGGTTCTCCATGTATTCGCCGCCCACCTTGATGGGAAACGCCCCTTTGTAGAGCGGCACGCTGCTCAAGGTGTAAGTGACGCTGCCACTCAGGACAAACGGATTGTAGCTGTTCACCAGATTTCCGGCGGCGTCGCGGGTGTTGCCCGTATTGCCGTTGGCGATGCTGGCGTTGGCGGTGCTCAGGTTATCCTTGTTAACAATGTCGTACACGGCCAGCCCCAACGAACTGGACAGTTTGGAATTCCACTTGGCGTCCCAAACCACCTGCGCGCCGAGCATGAAGGGATCGCTGGTGGAGGCAGCCAGTTCATCCAACACAAACCCGCCGCCATTGAACTTGAGGGTGTGGGTGTCGTTGAACTTGTATGCCGTCTGTACCGCCGCGCCTTCCGGGGTGTAATCCGGGTCAAATACCATGGCGCTGGTCTCAAACGGATTGGCCATCTTGCCGATGGTGGAAGCCACCGTCCAGTCGCCGCTGTGGATGGGCGTCCACTTGGCGTAAGCGGTATCAATATAAATCGGCTTCTTGGAAGCGTTGCTGCCGAAGGTGGTATTGTTGGACAACGGGCTGCCATCGCCGGAACCCAGGCGGAAGCCAATCTCCACATCGTCGCCCAGCTTGCTGGTCACGCCGAGACGCAGCCGGTAGCGGAGGCGGTAGCGGTCCGTACCGTTCGAATTATCCGTGCCCAAGTAGTCAAACCGGCCGCGGAAGTCGCCATTCAGTTTGAGCGACTCCACCCAGCTTGGCAGGGAGATTTTGTTGGAAAAGGCCTTGTTGAAGTCCTTGTCATTTTCCGTCCGCAGTTCCTTGGCTTCCGAGGCAGAGAGAATCCCCTTCTGCACCAGCTTGTCGATGAGGGTGTCGTTGGATTGCGCCTGGGCGGTCGGGAGACTTCCCAAAACCGCCGTGGCTGCCGCACTCAAAGCGAACAATTTGAATTTGTTATTTGTCATTTGGTTTACGTTGGTTACCGATACGCCGGAGAAAATATGACAGATGTGTTACAGACAAACGGCCTTAAAGTTACAATTACGTTACAGTGACAATTCGTGTTACGCCCGGGTGACATCCACGTGAAGTGGCTCGGGTATATGTTACAAATTGCTGTGAATTGGCAGGTTTATGTGAATCGGTTTCGGCCATCGGCCGGTATGACTCAGCAAGCGAGTCCTCCTCCCGGCCCTGTTTAGGAACTTACGTTTTCCATAGCCGCATCAACCCCATGTCTTAAAAGGCATCACCCCCTGCAACAAAAACTGCCATTTTTAGCCCAAGGCCTCCGACAGCACGCGCAGACTATGGGTGACATTTGTAAAATGCTACGCCTGTATTTGTTACTTTCATTGAAGTCTTGGCGTAGACTGCCGATATCTCCAGATAATTGGCGCAATTTCTGCATAGAATCAGCCAAGATTTGAACAAAACCTTGTACAATTGGAAAAAGTCCGGGCTGCAAATGCTTTTTGCCGCTGTAGCGTACTTTTTGTGTTCCAAACTGGGCTTGGCGCTCACCCTCAATCATACGTTTACGGCTCCCCTGTGGCCCGCTTCCGGAGTGGGCCTGGCGATGGCCATTCTTTGGGGCTGGCGAATCTGGCCTGGAATCGCCCTGGGCGCCCTGGCTTTCAGCTTGGCTGAGGGGCAACGCAGCTTCGGGCTGACACTCTCCCTCACGGTGGCCCACACCTTGGAGGCGGTTATCCCGGCGCTGATCCTCTCCCGCCTTGATTTTCATCCCACCATTGACCGGGTCCGCGACTTTGTAACCCTGACGATTGCCGCGAACCTTGGCGCCGCCATTTGCGCTGTGCTGGGCGTCGTGTCCTTTGCCGGGCACGACTTCGTACACTGGGCGGCGATGAACAATCTGTTTCTGACCTGGTTCATGGGGAACACTCTGGGCGCTTTGATTGTGGGCTGCCTCCTCCTGACATGGAGTCAAACCTCCCCGTCCAAATGGACCTTTGAATCGGTGCTCGAAGGCATCGGTATTTTGCTGGTAACCCTGCTTATCATTCGCCTCACCTTTTTCCAAAATCAAATGTCGGATATCTGGATGCCCTATTGGACCTTTCCGGTGCTGATTTGGGCGGCAGTGCGTTTTGGACCTCCGGGCAGCACGGCGGTGACCGCCTTGATTTCCGGCATGGCCATCTGGGTCACCCTCACCGGGAGCGGACCGTTTGGCAACGGCTCCAAAATCGGAAACGTGCTCGCCCTGCAAACTTATTTGGGCCTGACCGCCGCCACCACTCTGATCCTTTCTTCCGTGGCGCGGGGACGGGAGCAGGCGCAGCAAGCCTTGCGTGACCGTGAAGCCAGCCTCACCACCGCCCAACTGATCGCGCATTTCGGAAGTTGGGAGGTGGATCTCGCGCAATCCCGGCAAAACGGCAGCCCATTTCTGTCCTGGTCCGATGAATGTTACCGCATCTTCGGGCTTCCTTCGGGAGCCCAGGTGACGCAGGATCTTTTTTTCAGCCGGGTGCATCCCGACGACCGCGAAAAAACCGCCCGCGCCCTGGCCAAGGCCATCACCAACGGCGAGGAGTTCGGTTTCACCCACCGCATCCTGCTGCCGGGCGGGGAGACCCGCTACGTCAGCGAGCAGGCCCGCATTTTCCGCGATCCCCGCACCGGCCGGCCCGCCCGCATGGTGGGCACCGCTCATGACATCACCGAAAGCCAGCGCGCCGAAGCCCAGATGCTCGAGAGCGAGGAGCGCTACCGGCTGCTGGCCGATAACGCCACGGACACCATTTCGCGCCACAATTCGCTCGGCGTCTTTCTCTACGTATCGCCGGCCTGCCACCATCTGCTGGGCTATGAGCCCGAGGAATTGATCGGGCGGGATCTCTACTCCTTCCTGCACCCGGATGACGTGGTCACCGTGCGGCATTCCAATCTGGAACTGCTGAAGCATCGCGAAACCAAAAGCATCACCTACCGGTTGCGCCGCCGCAATGACTCCTATGTCTGGGTGGAAGCCACCGCCCGCAGCCTCTGCGATTCCAACACCGGCGAAATCAACGAGCTTATCTGCATCACCCGCGACATCACCGAACGCCGCAATCTGGAATCGCAATTGCAACAGGCCCAAAAGATGGACGCCATCGGTCAGCTTGCCGGCGGGGTGGCCCATGATTTCAACAATCTCCTTACCGTCATTTCCGGGTACGTGGGGCTGGCCACCACCATGCTGCCCGACGACCATCCGGTGCGGGAATTCATCGGGGAAATTCGCAAGGCGGCGGACAAGGCCACGGGCCTCACCCGTCAGTTGCTCGCCTTCAGCCGGCGCGCCATGCTCGAACCCAAGGTGCTGGACCTCAATGCGCTGGTAACCGAAAACGAAAAGATGATCCGCCGCCTCATCGGCGAGGATGTGGAGTTTTCCACCAAGCTCGCGGCGGACCTCGGCCAGGTCAAAGTGGACCGCGCCCAGATGGACCAGGTCATCCTCAACCTCGTGGTCAACGCCCGCGACGCCATGCCGCAGGGGGGCAAACTGACCATCGAGACTTCCAATGTCACCCTGGCCGATGAGTATCGCCATGATCAACCGGAAGTCTCCCCCGGACCGTATGTGTTGCTGTCCGTCACCGACACCGGCACCGGCATGTCTCCCGAAACCCTGCACCGGGTCTTTGAGCCGTTCTTTACCACCAAAGGTCTCGGCAAAGGCACGGGCCTCGGATTGGCCACCGTGTATGGCATCATCAAACAAAGTGGCGGCCAGATCGTGGCCCACAGCGAACTGGGCGCGGGCAGCAGCTTCAAGATTTACCTGCCCCACGTTACCGAAGCGCCGCCGGTGGAAAAGCAAGCCGCACCCGTCACCCGGAAACTCGTGCCCGGCCGTGGTACTGTGTTGCTGGTGGAAGACGAGGAATCCGTGCGCCTCTTCGCCGAACGCATCCTCTTTGACGCCGGTTACCAGGTCCTCACCGCCTCCAACGGCGAGGAAGCCCTGCGCATCGCCGATATCTTCCTCAACCGCATTGACCTCATCCTCACCGATGTCGTCATGCCCCGCATGAGCGGCCGCGTCATGGCCGAGACCCTGCGCCAGCGCAAGCCGGCTCTTAAAGTCCTCTACATGTCCGGCTACACCGACGACGCCATGTTGCGCCATGGCGTCATGTCCGCCGAGTCCGCCTTCATCCAGAAACCGTTCTCTGCCGTGGCGCTGAGTGAGAAAATCCACCTCGTGCTTACGGCTTGAGCCACCCAACCCCGTTGGGGAACAGGAATCGTGCTTTGCGACTGCCGTACCGTTCCATTCTCCCGGACAACGGGCTCGACGCCGCATGCTCACCCCCCCCAACGAAGCCAAACGAACCCAAATTGAAAAAACGGTTAAATATTTTTTAACATCATATGGTAAAGAACTTTACGAAACTGCAACGAGCAAAATAAATTGGGTTCGTTTGGTAATTTCACTTTTCGCGCGGCGCCGGAGCTGCGCCGCCGGAGCGGGTGGGCGGAAACGTGTGCGCGGGAGCGCCCGACAGCCGGACGGACCACCTCGCCGCGCTCCCGGACCGCCAAGCCCGGCAGAGCTGCGCCCTCGCCCCCGGGAGTCAAACCCGGAAACCGAACCCCGACCTCAATGATCGCCTTGGCGTTCATCCACCCCACAGGATGCCACACCCGCGTCCCGGGGCCATGCCCAAAATGCGTCCGCATGCAGAATGTGTTAAACAATTCCCCGCCCCAGGAATCGCGCCGGGCGTGTAGCGTCGGGCCTGTGGCCCGAGGTTGCGGTAACGTCAGGCCTATGGACTGATGCTGGGCCTGATGTCCCGCCTCCGCCCCTGCCCAACTCAGCGCGGGGCCGCCCCAAGTTTTGCCTTTGCCTAGATTCCGTTGCGCTTTACGATGCCGGTACTTGCATGTGGCAAGGAGGAAAAACCAAAATCTCTGACGGTTCCGCACCTCGCACCCTTGGGGCTCGCGCGATTCGTCTTGAATAGCAAATGAAAATCATACCCACACTGCTCAGCTTGGGATTGTCCCTTTCCTGCCTCCGGGCGGACTATTTGCCCGTGACCTATGACGCCAACGGATTCTTCCATCTTGATAGCGGGCAGAGCACCTATGTGGGATACAAACCGGATACCTACAGCGATGCCCAGTCCATCAGCCTGCTCGTTTGGCTGCATGGTTGTGGCGGGGAAGCCGAAGGAGATTTGTGGTCGGTAGCCCCTCCGGCATCCCGGCAGACCCAAAGCTACATTGCCATATCCATCGGCGGCCGCGATGGCG
Source organism: Dongiaceae bacterium (assembly GCA_035492855.1). GTDB lineage: Bacteria > Verrucomicrobiota > Verrucomicrobiia > Limisphaerales > JAFMIX01 > JAFMIX01. Next base: position 25,651 of record DATJIU010000032.1, read on the forward strand.
ACTGCTGGTCCGTGGATACGGACACGCCCAAAGTGCTGGCAGCCATTGCGGATGTTTCCCGCTACTTCAACATCAACCCGCGCAAAATTTATCTCGCCGGGTACTCTTCCGGCGGGGACCTGACCTACCGGGTGGGATTCCAGCACAGCTCCCTTTTCGCCGGTCTGCTCGTGGAGAACAGTGATCCGTTTCAAGATACCGGCGTCACCCCGGCCGCCGCGCTGGCCAGTGCCTCCTGGAAAATCCATATCGCCCATTTGGCGCACCTTTCTGATGACACCTATCCCCTGTCAGCTGTTCAAGCTGATTTGGCCACCTTGACCACGAATGGCTTTCCGGTGACCCTGCTTGAAAAGCCAGGGACGCACTACGATCCCGACACGGCCAATTCCGGAACTACCTACGACCTGATCCATTTTCTGCTCCCGTTTGTGGACGCGGGTTGGGAATCGCCGAGGATTGTTCTCTCCCAAGCGAACCTCAGCAATGCCCAATTGTCCTTTACCCTGAGCAGCACCAATGGAGCGAAATGCATCGTGCAGGCGGCCACCAATGTTTCGTCACCCAGTTGGACTTCGCTCGTCACTAATGTGACGCCTTTCACATTCAGCGAAACCAATACGAGCTTGTTTCATCAACGATTCTATCGCGCCGTGCTCGCTCCCTGAGCGCGCGGCACTGAGCGATCCACTCTGAATCCCCTACACAAAAGACGGCACGATGTAGCGCCGGGTCTGTGACCCGATATCGGTCCAGCATCAGGCCTGCGGCCTGATGCTGGACCAGATGTCCCGCCTTCACCCCTGCCTGAATTGGCGCGCCGACCGGCCAAAATTTGCCTTTGCCTAAATCCGGCTGCGGCTTACGATGCCACCACTTGCATGGCAAAGGGAAACACCAAAAGCGCCAGCGGTTCCGCCCTCGATTTTGAAGCCCAGCTTTGGACCGCTGCGGACAAAATGCGCGGCCACGTGGACGCCTCAGAATACACGCAAATAGTTACATTAAATCACCACAGCAATGCTCTCCAGTCATGGAGACTTACGTCACCATTACACAGCCGGCGAAGAGTAGAGACATCAGTAGTAAAATCTGAAGAAGCCAATGCATGAATGCCCGCGTGACAGAATTTCATTGTATAATGCCATTGGAAAATATTCCGTCGGTATTGCAGCACGGCATTCTGTCATTTGAGCGGGCTGCCAAATTAAAGCATTCTTCCGTTGCCATGGCGGTGGTGCAGGAACGGCGAGATCAAAAACAGATTCCGGGAGGCTTGAGGTTGCATCAATATGCAAATCTGTATTTCCACGCCCGCAATCCGATGCTATTTAAGCGCAAAGACACGGCAGAAGCCCTATGTGTTTTGCGGGTTTCAACGAAAGTGCGGCATGCTGCCGGCGTGGTTTTTGCAGACCGCAACGCGTCAAGTGATTATGTGCGCTTCCTGCATCCGAACCAGGACGGCCTGCTGGATTACGATGCAATATTTGCAATGGATTGGCGGCACCCCAGCGACCCCATCGCCTACCACCGCCATCGTTCACAGAAATGTGCGGAAGTGCTCGTGCCTCACTGTGTGGAGGTGAAGTTTCTGGCCGGGGCCTATGTGGTGGACGATAAAGCGGCAGAAAATTTGCGATCGCAGGGTTTTGGCCTTGCTGTTACACTAAGTCCCGAAATGTTTTTCCGTTGAACCGCTATGTTCAAAGCACTCATTGGTGATTTGTTTACCAGCCAAACCCAGACCCGGGTGAACACGGTTAACTGTGTGGGCATCATGGGTAAAGGCGTTGCGCAGGAATTTAAGAAACGTTACCCGGTCATGTTCGAAGACTACACCAGACGTTGCGCGCATGGACTGGTGCGCTTGGGCGAGCCGTACCTTTTCCGAGACCAACCGGGTGTTCTGATTGTGAATTTCCCGACGAAAGATCATTGGCGGTCGCCCTCGCGGCTGGCAGACATCGAGCGAGGGCTGGATTATTTCGTGCAGCATTATTTGGTCTGGGGGGTCACGAGTGTGGCATTTCCACCGTTGGGCTGCGGCAACGGCGGGCTGAGTTGGGAGGAGGTCGGGCCGTTGATGTACGGCAAGTTGCGCCAGCTCAACATTGAAATTGAAGTTTTCGCCCCCTATGGAACTCCCAAAAGCCAGTTGGACACGGCTTTTCTGGGGGGGCCAGCGCAAATGGAACTGGAAGGGCGCGGGCGCAAATATGAAAAGCTAAACCCCGAATGGCTGGTTCTGATGGAAGTGCTACGTGAACTAGAGCAGCAACCATATGCCAATCCTGTGGGCCGGACCATCTTTCAAAAGATTTGTTATGTAATCACGGAGATGGGAGTGGAAACCGGCTTCAAATTTGGCAAAGGCAGCTACGGGCCATTCGCCGAAGAAGTTAAGCTGGCCCTTCATGATTTTGCCAATCGAAACTGGCTGCATGAGGAACGTTTGGGGCAGATGATTGCCTTGCGAGTTGGTCCGCAATACGAAAAAGAACGGTTAAAATACGGGGAAGTACTCAAACGGCATGAACGAAAGATTGCGAAGACCGTGGATTTATTCAGCCGCATCAAAAACACCGAGCAGGCCGAGGAGGTTTTGACGGTGCTTTACGCCAGCCGCGAGTTGAAGTATGCCAGACCACACCATGATGTCGCCGAGCGTGACCTTTATGAATACATATTGGATTGGAAGAAAACTTGGCGCACGGATGAAAAGGAGCGCGCGGTAGCCAGCGCCATCCGCAATCTGGTGATGTTAGGTTGGATGCGGTTACAGTTCAGCGAAACTTTGCCCGAACCCGCTTAAGCACTACCGAACCCGTTATAGGGGGAATCCTAGCTGCTTCGGCCCGCAGAGACGCCGATCCAGCGAGCCATTCAGCACCCAGCATTCAGCCCAACGTGGCCGCCTCCTCATGCTTCTGGGCCCGGGCGGATCACGGCCACTACGGCGGCGGCGGCGTGCAGGTATTTTTGGGCGGTGGCTTTGATTTGCTCCAGGGTCACGGCGGCGTATTTGGCGTCCTCGGTGTCGGTATGGCCGTAGCCGAGGCCGTATAGTTCATCCAGGGCCATGTTCATGGCCAGGCCGCCGAGTTCCTGCCGCGCGATTTTTTTCTGCCCGATGACCTTGGCCTTGGCGCGTTGTAATTCTTCCGCGGTCAGGCCTTCGGTACACAGCAGCGCCGCTTCCTGGAGCATCTCGCTTTCCACGAGCGCAACCTTATCCGGCTCGGTGCCGGCGTAGAAAGCAAAGTATCCGGGCACCAGTCCCGGCAGATGCTGGGCGCCCACGTAGTAGGCGAGGCCGAGTTTCTCGCGAATGCGGAGGAACAGGCGCGAGCCCAAATCGCTGCACGCTTCCTGCAACAGTTCCAGGGCGTAGCGATCCGGCGCAAACATGGTGGTGCCGGCATAACCGATGACGAGCACGGCCTGTTTTTTGTCGCACGTTTCGGAGACGTGCTGCGGGGTGGCGGCCGGCGCCGGCGGTTGCGGCAAGGGAACGGCCGCTCCGGCCTTCCAATGACCGAGGGCTTTTTCCACCGCCGTTTTGACTTCGGCAGCCTTCACATCGCCGAAGACCGCGAGCACGCAGTTGCCGGGCCGGGTGAGCTGTTGATGGAACCGGCTCAGGTCCGCGGGTTGCAAGGCCGTGACACTGGCTTCCGAGCCCAAGGCGTCCAGACCGTAACCGGCATCGCCAAACAATGCGTGCCGCATGCTCTGGCCGCAGAGGCGCAGCAACTCATCCCGCCGCGCCTTGATGCCGGCGAGCTGAATTTGCCGCTCGCGCTCCAGCGCCGCGCCGGGAAACTGCGGATGCAACAGCACGTCGGTAAGCAGGTTCAACCCAAGGTGGAAATCCTCGCGCAACACCTCGGCGGTGACGCCGTAACTGTTGTTGCCGCCAAAGGTGTCCAAGTGGCCGCCCACGGATTCAATCTCGAGCGCAATCTGTTCGGCGCTGCGCGTGGCCGTGCCCTGCAACAGCATCTTGGCCATCAACTGGGTGATGCCGTTATCGGCCGGCGTTTCCGCCAGCACCCCGCCGCGGAGGGCGGTGCGAAATTCCACGAACGGGAGGCGGTGGTCTTCCTTGACGAGCAACCGCAACCCATTGGGCAGCTCAAATTTTTGCACCGCATGGTCGGCGGCGTCTTCCGCCGCGAGCTCCACCTTGGGCGCGCTGCCAGTGGGCAGCAAGGCGTACACGGTGCGGTTTTCCGGGGTGAGATAAGTGCCGGCCACCCGTTGCAAATCGGCGGGGGTGATGCGTTGCACCGCGGCGAGGTAACGCGCGGAGAAATTCAGGTCGGTGGCGGCCAGCCAGCTTCCGCCCAGGTCCTGCGCCTGGCCTTGCATGGTTTTTTTGGCGGCCAGCGTGCCGGCGATAAATTGCTTCACCGCCTTGGTCAGCTCGGCCTCGGTGATGAGGCCGCGCTTCATGCGTTCCACCTCGGCGAGCATGGCTTCGCGGGCTTTCGGAAACTGGTCGCCATCCACCACGGCGCTCATGCCGAACAGGCCGGGCCGGCCGGGATTGTACGTCCAGGCATCCACGTGATGCACCACGCCCTGCTTCTCGCGCACTTCCTGGAACAGCCGCGAACTCCGGCCGCCGCCCAGCAACACGGCCAGCACGTCCAGCACCGGCACATCGGGATGCCGGATGTCGGGGATGTGCCAACTGATGTGCACGTGGCCGAGTTCAAAATTCCCCTCCTCCACCACTTCGCGCGGCGCCACCTGCCGGGGTTCCTCGGGCAACACAATGGGCGGCAGCGGTTTTTCCGGCACGCCCGCGTAAGCCTTGCGAATTTGCGCCTCCACGGCATCGGCCGACATGTCGCCGGTGACGACAAAAAACACGTTGTTCGGCGCGTAACGCTGCTCGTAATAGGCGCGGATGTTTTCGGGCTTGAGCTGGTTGAAAATGTCCAGATACCCGATGATGGTGAAGCGATAGGGGCTCTTGGTGTAGGCCACTTCAAACAGCCGCCGGCCGGCCCGCGAGCCGGGATCATCCTGGCCCATGTCCATTTCGCGGCGGATGACATCCAGCTCCTTGGCCAGTTCCTCCGGCGGCAGCGAGGCGTGCTGCATGATGTCGCACAGGATGTCCACCGCCACGGTGGCGCCGGTGTTGGGCACGTTGATCCAATACACCGTGCGGTCGAACGAGGTGTAGGCGTTCATGTAACCGCCGGCCTCCTGCACCTCCTGGTCAATGCGCCCGGTGGCCCGGGTCTTGGTGCCCTTGAAGAGCATGTGTTCGAGCACATGCGAGAGCCCTGCGCCCAACCAGTTGCCCTCGTCAATGCTGCCCGTCATGCACCACGCCTGGGCCGAAACCACCGGCGCGCTGTGATCTTCCCGGAGGATGATCACCAGCCCATTGTCGAGCCGGACGATTTTGACACCGGGAGGAAGGGCGGGGATTTCGGGCGGGCACACATGGGTTGTCATAGTCAAATTGAGCGTCCAAGGTACACGGAAACCGGCGGGGGGCAAAGTTTGTTTGCGCCGTGGAGATTATCTGGGGTTCCGCCGCCAATTCATCAGGCCGGAAACACGCGCGCCCAAGGCCTTACTTGTCACTTTCCTTGGGATGGTACGGACCATCGAGGAGGCCATGGTCTTTGAGGGTGAACAACTGCACATTGGTCAACCGGCAGACGGCGTGAGCATGATCCACCGAGGAATTGATCACCTGGGTGAGCGCGGCGGAAATCAGGTCGGCAATGATGTTGCCCGAACCGCCGGAATTATCCTGGGCGGTCCCCGTGCCTTCCCACAGCGTCAGGCCCGTCCGGGTGTCCACCAGTTTGCCCGACACCGTTACCGTGGTGACACTGCTGACCACCACATATTTGGTGCCGTATTGTTTGATGGTGAGATACAACACCGCATCCGCGCCCAAAATGTCGCGCGCCTTGTCCAGGGGAATCTGGTGCATTTCCCCGGGGGTCGGCATGCCGTTCTCCTTCAGGAAATGGTCCACCTCCGCCACGGGAAACACATAATAACCCGCTTCCGCCAGCGGAAAGCTGACCGTGGACAGGTAGCTGTAAGACGCATCCACCGCCGTGCTTTCATTGAGCGGGGGCAATACCAGGATGGAGCGCGGCGGGTGCGCCCGGTAATTGGTGTAGTCGTAAGGTGTGGTGGCGCATCCGGCCAGGAGCAATCCGAGCAACGGGACCAGCAGGACGCGAAGCAAAAGGCGGGCTTTCATGGTTTCTTGGCCAGCAGCCGGTCCATAAAGACTGCGGATTCGGGGAACAACTGTTTTTCCGTTTGAAATTCCTGTTGCGCGAGATCGGCCTTGCCGACCTGATAATAGAGGTAACCCAGATGCGCGTGAAATCCCGGCGGCACCGGTCTGTTGGCCGCCCGGGCCTTTTGCAGGTCTGCTTCCAGTTGGGTGATTTGCAAATCCGGAGTGGCCTTGTCCGGGCTGGTATAGCTCGCGTACAGGAGGTCTTCGTAGTGGCCCCAGGAATACATCGGAGGCGTTACGCACCCGGCCAAGCCGGCCAGCAAGGCCGCCAGCAGCAAAGGTCGTAGCATAATCTTTATTCCTTGACGGGCTGCCACTTGCCCTGCTCCACCGCTTCCACCAGCCGGTTCACGGCTTCCCGCACTGCCAGGTCCAGCACCTTGCCGTTCAGCGTGGAATCGTAGCTGGAGGTGCCGCCAAATCCCAGGGCCTCCCGGCTGCTGAGCGCATATTCTCCCGCGCCTTGAACGGAATACACCACCTGCGAAGTCGTGACATCCACCACATTGAGACTGACTTTGGAATAAGCCACCTGTTTCTTGCCGCTGCCCAGGATGCCGAACAACTCCACATCGCCCACTTCCTTGCGCCCGAACTCGGTGACATCGCCGGTAATGGCGTAGTCCGCTCCGGCCAGTTTCTGTTCCTGCTTCTTGAGGGCTGCCTCGCGGGCAATTTCATCCATGTTGTCGCGGTCCACCACGCTAAATCGCCCGGTCTGCTGCAAATGCGTGATTAAAATGGTTTTGGCCTGGCCGCCCAAACGGTCCACGCCGTCGGAGAAAAGGCCCTGCATGTAGCTGGAACGGTTGGCAAATTTGCCCACCACCAGCGTGCTCTTGGGGCCGTTATATACCGTGCCCGCCGCGGCCACCGTTTGTGGCGTCACCGCCTGATGCGATTCCGTGGCGCAGCCCGCCAGCAAAGCCCCCGCAGCCAGTCCCGTAACCAAAGTGGAAATAAGCCGGATCAGTTTCATAACGTTCCTTTCCCTGAAAATTAAAATGAGTTTTACGAATTATTTAAGATATGCTGATTGAGTTTTAGTTATCACAATTCCCGGCCCTTGGCAAGTCCATTGCGGGGGCGGGGGCAGATTCCGGCGGCTGGCTGCCGTTTTAGACTGCAGGAATTTAGTGGGTGCGCCCGCCATGCCCCGGCGTGCTCAAGAAACCATCCCGTGCTACCGCGCCGCCTAACTCGCGAGCGGCCGGGGTTCGGGCTTGAGCTTGCTGGCGGGGAGATACGGCTTGCGGAAGGCGTCGTCGAAATCGTAACCGGCCTTGAAATCCTCGCGGTTGTCTTGGTCCGTCTTGGCCAGCAGGCTGCTCTCCACCATGTTGAACACAATTTCGCCGAAGTCGGTGCAACTGTGGATACCCCATTCGGCAAAGACGGTTATGGTCATGGGACCAAACTGATCCAGGGCGTAATCGCGGATGCCCGACAGAAGTTCCTGTCCCGAAACATGACGCGGCTTCCCCTCATCGGTCTTGGCGACGAGTTTCTGGGTGTAATCCAGCGCGTCCTTGACGAACAAATAGGCGTCGCGCTGATACCGGGTGTCCCCGGCCAATATTTTATCCAGCACTGCTTCGAGTGAAACTTCCTGCATATCAAGGTTGCGCTTGTTCTACCATGGTTGTGGCGGCCGTTCCGGCTGCTTTGGGCCCGGTTTCCGGCGGATGCGCCCGCCAGTAAATCTGCACCGCCCAGCCGACCAGCAGCAACAGGATGATGGTACCCAGCACCTTCTGTTCCTGCCGAGTCAGGTAATTCACGCGGGCAGCGTAACCAAAACCTCAGCCCACCGCAATGTTCACCAGTTTCTTCGGCACTACGATGACTTTCTTGATGTTTTTTCCGACAATAAATGGTTGCACCTTCTCCGAAGCCAACGCCAGCGCTTGCAGAGTGGCGTTGTCGGCGGTGGCGGATACCTTGATGACATCCCGCAGCTTGCCGTTGACCTGCACCGGGATTTCCAACGTATCTTCCACGAGCAGAGCTGGATCGAACTTTGGCCACGGGGCATACGGCAGGTTTCCCGGCGGCTGGGGGCATATCGCAGCCACGCGGTCCCAAAGCTCCTCCGCCACGTGCGGTGCGAATGGCGCGAGCAACTGGAGGAAGGTCTGCATGACCGCCACGGGCCGGGTTTCCCAGCCGATGGCGTCGTTCACAAACACCATCATCGCCGAAATGCCGGTGTTGAACCGCATGGCATCGAGGTCTTCGGTGACCTTTTTGATGCACGTGTGCAGGGTCTTAAGCTGGGCCGGCGTGGGGGCGACGTCTTTGAGCCGCGCATCCAGCTTGATGAGTTTCAGCAAGGCGGCCCCGTCCTGGGCGGCGGCCGTGGTTTCGGCCTGCTCAAATTCGGTTTCGCTCTGCTCATCCACGAACAAGCGCCACACGCGGCCGAGGAACTTGTACACGCCGGCCACGCCCTGCGTGCTCCACGGCTTGGTCTCCTGCAACGGCCCCATGAACATTTCGTAAAGGCGGAAGGCGTCCGCGCCAAATTCCTTCAGGATGTCGTCCGGGTTCACCACATTGCCGCGGGACTTGGACATTTTCTGGCCGTCTTCCCCGAGAATGAGTCCCTGGTTTACCAGCTTGAAAAACGGTTCGGGCGTGGAGACGTAACCGAGGTCGAACAGCACCTTGTGCCAGAACCGGGCATAGAGGAGATGCAACACGGCGTGTTCGGTGCCGCCAACATAGAGGTCCACCCCGGGCTTTGTAGTGTCGGCGCTGAGCGCCGGTTTTTCGGGCCACAGGCCCGACGCTACACCCATCCAATACTGCTCGACATCCTTACCCACAAAGCCGGCGGTATTCTTGGCGTCGAGATAGCGGAGATAATACCAGCACGAGCCGGCCCATTGCGGCATGGTGTTGGTTTCGCGTTGTGCGCCGGGCACTGCATTCAACCATTCCTTGGCGCGGGCCAAAGGCGGCTCGCCGCTGGAGGTGGGTTTGTAATCTTCGAGCGTGGGCGGCAGCACGGGCAACGCACTTTCGGGCAATGCCTCGTGATAGGACTGGCCATCCGGACCCTTTTTCCAAACGATGGGAAACGGTTCGCCCCAATACCGCTGGCGCGAGAACAGCCAGTCGCGCAGCTTGAAATTGATGGTCTTCTTGCCGAGACCTTTTTCTTCAAGCCAAGCGGTGATTTTCGCTTTGGCTTCAGGCGTGGGCAGCCCGGTGATGAAACCAGAATTGACGGCAGTGCCGTCGTCGGTGAAACCCTGCCAATCCGTTTTGGCATCGGGTGGTTGGACTACCTGGAGAATCGGCAGGTTGAATTTCTTGGCGAACTCGAAGTCGCGGGTGTCATGCGCGGGCACGGCCATGATGGCGCCGGTGCCGTAGCTGGCGAGTACGTAGTCCGCAATCCAGATGGGGATTTTCTCACCGTTGACGGGGTTGAGGGCGTACGCGCCGGTGAATACGCCGGTCTTTTCCTTGGCGAGTTCGGTGCGTTCGAGATCCGATTTGCCAGCGGCGTAGGCCTTGTAATCTTCCACCGCCTGCTTTTGGGCTGCGGTGGTGATTTGCGGCACAAGCTTGTGCTCCGGCGAAAGCACCATGTACGTGGCGCCAAACAGGGTGTCCGGCCGCGTGGTGAATACGCGGATTTTGGATTCCGCACTCCGCACTCCGCACTCCGCAATTTGGAAGTCCACTTCGGCACCTTCGCTGCGGCCAATCCAGTTGCGCTGCATTTCCTTGAGCGAATCGCTCCAGTCAATGGTGTCGAGATCGGCGAGCAATTTTTCGGCGTAGGCGGTGATGCGGAGCATCCATTGGCGCATCGGCTTGCGAATGACGGGAAAACCGCCCACTTCGCTCTTGCCGTCGATAACTTCCTCGTTGGCCAGCACCGTGCCGAGTTCGGGACACCAGTTCACGGGCGCTTCGCTCACGAAGGCGAGGCGTTTGGAATCGCGATAGGAGCGCCGTTGTGCTTCCGTGGTGCAATCGGCCGGGAACGACAAAGTTTCAATCGGCTCGGCCTTGTTGGTTTCCGGGTTGAACCAGGAGTTGTAGAGCTTCAGGAAAATCCACTGCGTCCACTTGAAATATTCGACGTCGGTGGTGGCGAGTTCGCGCGACCAGTCGTAGCTGAAGCCGAGGCTTTTGATCTGGCGCTTGAAGTTGGCAATGTTCGCCTCGGTGGTCTTGCGCGGATGCTGTCCGGTCTTGACGGCGTATTGTTCGGCGGGCAGGCCAAACGAGTCCCAGCCCATGGGATGCAGCACATTGAAGCCGCACGCCCGGCGGTAACGCGTCAAAATGTCCGTGGCAGTATAACCCTCGGGATGGCCGACATGCAGGCCCGCCCCGCTGGGATACGGAAACATGTCGAGAATGTAAAACTTGGGCGGCAACTGCGTTGCGGCCACCGGGCCGGAAAGCTGGTGGCGTACGCCAAAGGGATGTCCCGCCGGAACGGATTCGCCGGGGTTGAAGGCGCGGAAGGCCTGTTGCTCGTCCCAGGTGTGCTGCCACTTGGGCTCAATGAGGTGAAACGGATATTGTCTGCGACTGCCAGCCATAGAGCCGGAGATATTGCGGAAAGCGGCGCCACGGGGCAATGCTGAATTGACCGCTTTACAGGCCGCCCGAACCGCAGTAAGTATCGGCAGCATGATGCCCCGGACGCCCTCACCCACCCGCCGCCGACCGGCCGGGAGGGAGGCCATACGTCCGGCAGCCCGAAGCGCCTTCACCCTGATTGAGCTGCTGGTGGTCATTGCCACCATTGCCATTCTGGCGGCGCTGCTGGTGCCGGCGTTGAGCAAAGCCAAGGCCCGGGCATCGGGGATTTATTGCCTGAACAATACCCGGCAACTGGCCCTGGCCACCACTTTGTACGGCGACGACCATGATAGCCGCCTGCCTTATAACCTGGTCATGACCGCGCCCGGCGGCACCGGCAACCTCAACTGGGCGAACAATTTTCTGGATTGGGAAGCCGGCAACCCGGACAACACCAACGTCACCAAGCTGCTGGCCACGGGGTTGGGCCCGTACACCAGCCGGGCGGCGAGCATTTACCAATGTCCTTCGGACCGGGTCCTGAGTGCGGCGCAACGTCAGGCGGGCTGGAGCAGCCGGGTGCGGAGTTATTCCCTGAACGCCATGCTCGGTGACGCCGGTTCGGTTTCCCAGTACGGCTACAATGTCAATAATCCGAATTACGTGCAGTTTTTCAAAATCACCAGCATCCTGCATCCGGCGGATATTTTTTCATTCCTGGACGAACATCCGGACAGCATCGGCGACGGGTATTTTCTGGAGCGCAGTTACTACAAGGAATGGCGCGACCTGCCGGCGTCGTATCACAACGGCGCGGCGGCCTTCTCCTTTGCCGACGGCCACAGCGAAATCCACCGCTGGCAGAATCCCAGCACGCGCGTGGCGTCGCAGCCTTTCGTGGCCAATCTGCCCATCGCCCTGCCCGGCGGCCAGGATGTGGATTATTCCTGGGTGATCGAGCACATGAGCATTGACCGGAATTGATCCGAAGGAACGAGGGAAACGACGCGCTGTTACTTTCCCCTGTCCTTTCAGGACGTTGGATAGTCCGGGTTGCTCCGAGCCACTGCGTAGCTAATATCCGCAGTCGCTCCGCGACCAAACTCGAACTGCCATACCGTTTTCACCAATTTTATGGCCGCAAGCACCATTCAAACGTGCAGAGAGCCGCGGCGTTCGCAGCTTTGATAACGCTGCTCTGCCTGCCTTTACAGATATTGCTTCAGCAAATCCGCGCTGCCGTCCACCGCGAGCACGTAAACCTTGTCGCCTTGCGTCCAACTGGCCACGGTGGCGCGGTTGACCGCCGCAATCTCGGGCGTGCTGCCCGGGGCATCCGGCAACTCGCGACGCAAAGCCACAAAGAACCACACGTCGCTGGTCTGGTTCAACGGCAGGGTGCGTCCGGAACTGAAACACACCATCGCGACCCGCTGACCGTGCCAGGAAACCAGGGCGCAACCCGTACGCGTGGCGTGCTCCAAGCCCGCCGGCAAAGCGAAATCCGCAGGTGCCTGCTGGGTTTTCAAGTAATCGCGAATGGACGCAAGCTCGTTGGTTTCCAAATCCATGGCGTAGCCGCGCAGGGCATGACCCACCATGCGGCTGCGGTAGGCGGCGAAACTGGTGTCCTCCGGCGGGGTGGCCTGGCGCGTCAGCCACAACGGCACGGCAGCCAGCAACGCCACCACCGCCAGAGCCGCCAGCAGCACCACCCGGCGTCGCACGGGCAGCGACAGCCTGGGACGTTCGGAAATAATTTGCTCCTTCAACGCAGCAGGCGGCTTGATTTGCCGGAAGCCGTCGCGGATGGCCTGCTGCGCGGCGCAATGCTGTTCGTACCAGCGCCGCAGTTCGGCGTCCTGTTCGACGCAAGCCAGCGCCGCGGCCACTTCCGGGTCGGCCGCATCCGCCCGGCCGGGCCGGTAGAGCTGCAAAATTTCTTTGGCTTGTTCGGTGTTCACGTTTCGGGTGCGGCATCCGCCGCAGGCAAATGGTCCGCCAACAACCGTTGCAACTGGCCGAGGCCGCGGGAAATCCGCGATTTCACCGTGCCCAGCGGCACCTCCAGGATGTCGGCAATTTCCTGGTAGGCGCAGTCCTCCAGATAAAACAACGCCACCGGCGCCTGGAAAATATCATCCACCTGCGCCAGCGCGCGGAGCACCACCGCGCCGTCCAGCTGCCCACCGGGTCGCGGCGTGGCCGCAGGCAAATCGCTGCCGGCCTCATCCAGTTCCTGGTGCGGAAAGCGCGTTTGCTTACGCCGGATTTCCAGGAACTGCCGGTGCAATGTGGTAAACAGCCAGGTCTTCACTTTGGTCACGTCGCGCAACTGATGCCCTTTGGCCGCCCAGATGTAAAACGTCTGTTGTGTCAGGTCGCAGGCATCGGCCTCGCTGCGCGTCAGGCTGAAAGCGAACTGGTACAGCGACTCGTAATACTGAGTCACCAGGCTTTCAAAGTCCGGGGCGGCAATCATGGCGCAGCATCACACTTGAGAGCAACCGGCGGGCAATTGGTTCCCGCCAGATTTCGCGGATGCGCCCTCACTGTGCCGTCAGCCCCGGGGGGAGACGAGCGAAAAAGTAGCCTCGTGGGGAACCAACCGCCGCCCGGTCCGTCCTAGCTGGCAGAACGACATCGGATTATGAACCGTCGCATCGCCCCTCCCTCAGCCCGGCGACCCGCCCGCAGGCCGGTTGCCGACGGCAAAATCTGGCAACTGCCTCCGCACCAGCATGGCCCGTGCTCGCAACAGCAATCCAGCCTCACGGGCCCCCCGGACCTTCCGCATGGCGAATTTCCTCCGCCTCGCCAAACCGGGAGGTCCGGGTGATGCGGCTGGCCTGGAGCCTCGGGCTGTTTGGCCTCGCGCTGGCCGGGTTGCTGGCAGCGGGCAATTCCTGCTCCACCCTGCCCGCCGCCGCGTATGTGCCGCCGGAAATTCCGGGCGCGCATTTTGTGGGCAACCAGGCGTGCTACGACTGCCACACGAATTACGTCCGCACCTTTCCCGCCAGCGCGCATGGCCGGATTCACCGGCCCGACCTGGCCTGGGATGGCGCGACCGGATGCGAGTCCTGCCACGGCCCGGGCAGCAAGCACGTGGAGGTGGGCGGCGGCCGGGGGAAATTCATCATCAATCCCCGCAACGATCCGGCGCGGTGCTTTCAATGTCATCTTGAGGCCCAGGCCGAGTTCCAATTGCCGCAGCATCATCCCGTCGTGGAGGGCCGGATGCAATGCACCGACTGCCACGACCCGCACGGCGGCGACATCTTTAAAACCGCCAGCGGTCCGGCCATGGCCCGGCTGAACGACAGTTGCGCCAAGTGCCACCGGGAACAAACCCATCCGTTTGTGTTCGAGCACGAGGCCCTGCGCGAAGGGTGCATCACGTGTCATCAACCTCACGGCAGCATCAACCGCAAGCTGCTCGTGCAAAGCGACGCCAACCTGTGTCTGCGCTGCCATGCCCAGGTCCAGGCCACCTCCGGGGAGGTATACATCGGCAAAATTCCGCACGCCGCCCTGCTCCAGCAAGGCAGTTGCTGGTCGGCCGGCTGCCACACGGCCATTCACGGCTCCAATCTCGACCCGCGCATGCGCTATTGAATCTTGAAGCCCGCCATCCGCCCGGAATGAAACCGAAAAAAGTTAAGTCGAAATTGCCCGCGCCCCGGCCGTTGCTCCGGCCCGTGACGGGCGTTCTGGTGTTGGCCTCCCCACTGGGCCTGCTCGTCTGCCAAGGTGCGGATGCGGTGGACGTTTCCCGGTTGCCGCCCGCGGCCAATCGCTCGGTAGTGTTCGACGCGGACATCAAGCCCATCCTTGCGGAAAACTGTCTGCGGTGTCATGGCCCGGAAAAACCCAAGAGCCATTTCCGGCTGACGGATCGCGCGGCCGCCCTGGCCGGGGGCGAGGAAGGCGTGGATCTCCTGCCCGGCAACAGCGCCGCCAGCCCGTTGATTCATTATGTCGCCCGCCTGGTGCCAGACATGGAAATGCCGCCGCCGAATCACGGCACGCCGCTCACGGCGGAACAAATCGGCCTGCTGCGCGCGTGGATTGACCAGGGTGCGGTTTGGGGCGCGACGAATCCACCGCCGGGCATGGAGTTTTCGATGACGCCGAGCGTGGGGTTCATTTCCGTGAGTGGCAACCGGAGCAAGTTCCGCGAAATCGAAGGCGTCCGGGACGGCTGGCAGGGCGGCATCGAACATTTTGCCCTGAAACAGGAAGTGGCGCCGGGCCGGACCCTGAGCGTTGAAGGCAAAGCCTTGTTCAACGATCCCGATCTGCGGGTGAAACTGGAGCTGAACCAGACCGACCTGGGCTTTGTCCAGGCCGGTTACGAACAATGGCGGCGGTATTACGATGACAGCGGCGGCTATGCTCCTGGTGCCACGCCGCCGCAGTATGATTTGAACCGCGATCTCTATCTCGACCACGGTCACGCATGGTTGCTGCTGGGCTGGACGCAGCCGGAGCGCCCGCAAGTCCGGCTGGGCTATGATTACCGGTTCAAGCGCGGCGATGAGGCCACGCTGCAATGGGGGCCAGTGAATGGGCAAAACCTGCACCCGGCGGCGGAGCACATTGCCGAGGAGACGCACACCCTCACGCTGAATGTGACGCATACTTTGGCCGGCTGGGAACTGGCGGATGACGCCAGCGTGGATTTTTACCGGTTGCGCACGCAACGCGCCAATGCCGCGAGCTACAGCACCGGTCCGCAGCCGGATACGCTTTCGCAAGTGACCGAAAGCCTGGACTCCGTGTCGGGTGCGAACTCGGTGCACCTGCAAAAGCGGCTCAAGGACTGGTGGCTGCTTTCGGGCGGGTATTTGTTCTCCGCTTATGATGGCCGGGCGCGCCTGGACCAAAGCACCCTGGCTGCGAATGGCGCCACCGCATTTGGCCCGCAGTGGACCACCGAAGCCATCGTGTTGCGTCGCGACGCCCACGTGGCCAGCGCCACCAGCCTCTTTACCCCGCTAAAAAATTTGAGCGTAGCGCTCGCGGCGCAAGCGGAATGGACGCGGCAGGAGGGTTTTGGTGACACGCATCTGGACTTTGGCGATCCCGGCATTCCGGGGCTGTTCTTCCTGACGCCCGCCACCGTGAATTCCGACATTGATGAGCTGAAGACGATGGAAAATGTGGAGCTGCGCTGCACCGCCATTCCCTGGACCACACTGTTTGCCGAACTCCGGCTGACCCAGGATGACCTCAGCCAGTTCGAGCAGGAAACCGGCGCCGAACCCGAGAACTTTTTGCGCGACACCGCCGCCGCGAACGAACAGCGCGACTGGCGTATCGGCTTCAACACCTCGCCCTGGCCCTGGCTGTCGCTCACCGCCGAATACCGCGACCGCTCGAGTGACACCGATTACAATCACCGCCAGGACATCGCGGTGGAAGGCGATGGCTATTCCGCCTTCATCCGGCAGCGCAATATTTCAGAACAGACCGCCGAGGGTTCGCTGGTGCTCCGGCCCGTCCGCTGGCTCAAGACCACGATTTCGTACGCCCATACCACCACGGACTATTTCACCGACACCGATGCCGTGACCAATGTTTTTTTGGGCGTCATCGCGCCGGGCGGCGGGTTGACTGCGGGAGATTATCTGGCGGATCGCGTGGGGCTGAGCGTCACGCTGATGCCATGGTCGCGACTCTACTTCACCGGCGCGTTTACTCACGACACCTCCCGCACCCGAACCGCGCAGAATGGCATCGCCGCCGTCGTGCCGTATCGCGGGCGCACGGAAACTTTGCTTGCGAGCGCCAATTTCACGGTCAACGCCTCCACGAAATTGTCGCTGGCGTACACCTTTTCTCAGAGCGATTACGCCCAGGACAACGCCGCCAGCGGGCTGCCCTTCGGTATCAATTTCACCCGGCATACCGTGTCGGCGGCGGTTGCGAAACAATTGACCCGCCGGACTGCGGCGAGCTTGCGTTACAGTTTTTACCAGTATTCGGAGCCCACTTCCGGCGGGGCGAACGATTATACCGCACACGGGGTGTTTGCCACAATGACCTACCAGTGGCGTTAAAATATTGCAACCACACGGGAACCAAATCCTTCGTGCGTCCTCTTATCCTCGAAATGAGGCGGTGAAACCTTTGATTTGTAGCGTTATCAGCCATGAAACATTTTTCCTGTGTCAAATGGTCCGGATTGCTGTTGTCTGTCTGGCTTGGCCTCGGTAGCGGGGCGGCCTGGGGCGCCACCACGAATGTCGTCACGTCGGGACTTAATTTCGTTCCCAAAGTCATCACCATTCATGCCGGTGATACCGTCATTTGGACCGGCCTGGCCGGTTTCCATTCCGTGACCGGCACCACGCCGCCCGAAACCATGTGCGGCAACAGCTTTCCTTCGGCCTGCACCAACACCTTCAACACGCCGGGCTCGTACAGCTACATCTGCATCAATCATGTATCCTTGGGCATGACGGGCCTGGTCAACGTGGTTGAGGCTTCCGTGCCGCCGCCGTATATCTCCATCACCAACCCGCCAGCGGGCCTGGTGTTCGCCGCGCCGGCGATGGTGAGCGTGGGGGTGATTGCCACCAACGCCGCCAATTCCGTGACCAATGTGGAATTTTTCGGCAACGGCACTTCGCTCGGCGTTTCCTCGTTCCCGCCCTTCCAATTTTTCACGCCGCTGCTCGATGCGGGCGACTACGCCCTGACGGCAGTGGCCCAGGATGCCAACGGGCTGGCCGCCACCTCCGCCCCGGTGAACATCTCCGTGGTAACTCCGGTGGCCATTACGAATTACTCGCCGCGCATTACCAACGGGCTGTTTGTCTTTGACCACAGCGCGAATCCCGGCCTGCGGTATGTGCTGGAAAGCTCGGCCACGTTGACGAACTGGACGCCGGTGGCCACCAATACGGCGGTCAGCAACAGCATCGAAGCCTCGGATCTCTTCCAGGTCGGCGGCCTGCGCTTTTACCGGGTGGGGCGTCTGCCCAATCCGTAGCCGGGTTTCCGGCAACAGTTTGCTCGCAACTTTGGCCGGCTTATGGTTTAATATCGGGGTGCAAGGTCCCGCCGCAGAGACAAAACCGCCGGCCTGGTGGCAGGTGCTGCTGATTGGCCGGCGCCCGCGGCGGACACTCGTCCGCGTCATCCTGCTGGCGGTGGTTTGTTTCGTCGTGTTCAAATTCCTCCTGTTGCCCATTCGCATCGAAGGCATCAGCATGGAACCCACCTATCATGACCGGCAGGTGAATTTCGTCAATCGCATGGCCTTTTGGTGGCATCCGCCCCGGCGGGGCGATGTCGTTTCCGTACGGCTGGCCGGCGAACACGCCATGTACATGAAACGGATCATCGGCCTACCGGGCGAAACGGTTTCCTTTCACGAGGGGCATGCGTACATCAACGGCCAGGAACTGGACGAGCCGTACGTGAAGTACAATTGTGATTGGGAACACGACCCCATTCCTTGCGGGCCGGACCAATACTATGTCGTGGGCGACAACCGCTCCATGCCTTTTACGTACCACGAACAAGGCCGCGCCGAACGCCGCCGCATTGTCGGCAAACCCCTGTTATGAGAATTGCAGTCCGTTTGATTTTTCTGGCCGCCGTGCTGGCCGCAGCCTTCTGGTTCTGGCAGGTGCTGTTCCCCAGTCCGGAAAAAATCATCCGCAAACAAATGACAGCACTGGCCACCGCCGCCACGTTTTCCTCCTCGGACAGCATTATCGCCCGGGGGCTCAAGGCGCGGCG
Source organism: Dongiaceae bacterium (assembly GCA_035492855.1). GTDB lineage: Bacteria > Verrucomicrobiota > Verrucomicrobiia > Limisphaerales > JAFMIX01 > JAFMIX01. The sequence goes on from DATJIU010000032.1 coordinate 44,249, forward strand.
CATCGGCGACTTCTTCACCCCCGATGCCCAGATCGCGCTCTCCGGCCCGGACTCCGGTGACCGCACGGTGAGCGGGCGTGAGGACATTGCGGACAAAACCGCCATGGCCTTTTCCAGCCTCCAGGCCTTGCGCGTGGAATTTGTGGACGTCTCGGTAACAGTGGCCTCCGACCGCCAGTCGGCCACGGTCACTTGCACGGGCCAGGTTCATGCCAACGACCAGAAAGATCTCGGCGTCCAGGAATTGCAGCTGCAATTTCAAAAGGTGGACGGCCACTGGCTCATTGCCCGCATTGAAAGTGTGAAAACGCTCACCTGATCCGCTTTGCACTCGCTTTGTCCGCGGACACCTGCTTGATTCCCGCCGTGATTAACCTGCTCATCGCCACCCGCAACCGCCACAAGGTTGCCGAGATTCAATCCATTCTTGGTCCGGCGTTCCGCTGCCAGCCGCTCGCCGAACTTTCGAACGCGCCCGAGGTGGTGGAAGACGCGCCGACGTTTGCCGGCAACGCCACCAAGAAAGCCACGGAACTGGCCCGCTGGATTGCCGGCAAGGCGGAGTTGAATTTCGTTCTTGCCGATGATTCCGGTCTGGAAGTGGACGCGCTCGGCGGTCAGCCTGGCGTGCACTCCGCCCGGTTCGCCGCGCTGGATGCCAACCCGGCGGACCAGACTCAAAATTCCCCCGACGCCGAAAACAATGCCAAGTTGCTCCGGCTGCTCCAGAATGTGCCGGCGAAACAGCGCACCGCGCGCTTCCATTGCGTCATTGCCCTGGTGGAGGTGCGGCCGCCGGGGTCGGGAAATCCCCAGGTGCAGTTATTTGACGGTACTTGCGAGGGCCGCATTGATTTTGCCCCGCGCGGCAGCGGCGGATTTGGTTATGATCCCCTGTTTATCCCCAACGGCTACGAGCAAAGCTTTGCCGAGCTGGGTGAGGCCGCGAAAAACCAGCTCAGCCACCGGGCCCAAGCCCTCGCCAAACTGGGAATCTGGCTCTCCTGCAAATAAGCAAGCTGGCCCGCTGAAAAAGAGAAAGGCCGGACAACAGGTCCGGCCTTTTCACACACGCACACTTGAGAACAGAGTGCGCTAACACGGGGACAAGATAGCCGATCCTCCGTCCCCAACCAGTCACCAGAACTGGGTACAAAGTCGTCCCGAGCCAATTTCTACACCGGACATTAAACCCGTAACTGACTTTATATTATCTGTTTGAAGCTTAATCCCGTCATAGTTGGCAAATGTCCCCAGTCGGTGCTGGAGACATAAGCTCCTTGAGCGCATGTTGCTTACAATAAGGTACTAGCAATTTCGCGAGCGGCATCTGGCGATTATTCCCTCAACTTCGCGCTCATTCGCGAAATTAGCGCCTCATCCCATCAGTTGGCAAAAGTCCCGTTGACAAATCTTCTATTTCTGTTATTTCTGTCTTTACAGAAATTACAATATGAACCAACTCACGCCGGTCCAACAAAAGTTCATCCTGCACTGGGGCGAAATGGGGTTGCGCTGGGGGATCAACCGCACCGTGGCGCAGATTCACGCCCTGCTCTACATCTCGCCCCGCCCGCTCAACGCCGACGATATCGTGGAGACCCTCGGCGTGGCCCGCTCGAACGTGAGCACGAGCCTGCGGGAGTTGCAAAGCTGGGGCATCGTGAAGCTTGTCCATGTACTCAACGACAAACGCGATCATTTCCAGTCCATGACTGACGTGTGGGAGATGTTCCGGGTGGTGCTGGACGAGCGGAAGCGTCGCGAAATTGATCCCACCCTCGCCCTGCTCCGCGAATGCGTGGCCGAAACTGAAAAGACCCCGGCGGCGGACGATTACACCCGGCAACGGCTGCTGGAATTGCAAAATTTCTTTGAGACCACCACCGC